>NZ_DASQCJ010000045.1:0-47440 GCF_035634735.1 Cellulomonas sp. | reverse complement strand
TCGGAGAGCCCGGCGGGGTCGTCCGTCGGCGGCTGCGCGGCCATGAGCGCGTGCAGCACGTCGACGTAGCGCTCGGGCGAGGCGTCCGCGACGACCGCCAGCGCGTTGACGGCGCGGGTGGAGTAGGTGCCGCCGAACCGGGCGTCGAGGAACGCGAGCGGCCGGTGCACCACGGTGACGCCGCCCTGGTCCACCAGGTCCATGAGGGCGTCCGCGTACTGCTCGTCGAACCGCTGGCACCAGGGGCACCACGGGTCCGCGTACACGTCGACGACGACGTCGCCCTCGCCGGCGACCCCGACGCCCGCCGCACTGATCGGGATGCCGCCCCGGTCGTCCGCCGCCTCCGGCGCGGTCACGTCCGCCAGCGCCGGCGGCACCACGTCCTCGTCGCCGCCGCCGTACCAGACCTGGTTGCCGGCGTCCCCGGGCGCGTCGTCGCCGCCCCCGCAGGCCGCGAGCGGCAGGGCGACGAGGCAGGCGGCGAGCAGGGTGCCGAGGGCGCGGGCCGTGCGGGACGGCGTGCGGTGCGCGCGGGCGCCGGCGCGGGTGCGCCACGGCGACGGTGCGGTCGTCATGGATGACTCCTCCGGGTGTGCCCCCCTCGAAGCGTCCGGCCCAGGCTCGCACGGCCCCGCGCGCCGGCGCCGCCCCCTAGGTCCCGGGTCCGGCGCAAAGCGCCCGACCTCCGCCGGACCTCCACGCGGCGACCACCGGCCCCGCCCGCCCGCGGGTCGCGACGCCCGCGGGGACGAGGGCCGGGGACGCCGGCAGCGCTCAGGGCCTGGCCGTCCGCGACGGGCACCTCTCCACCCACGCGACGACGGCTGTGGCGGCGGGGCTGCGGGTGCTCGCGGGGGCCCTCGCGGCTCTGCCGGTCGTTCGCTGTCCGGGAGGACCCGACCTCCCGCAGTGCGGACGAGGTTCGTCGGACACTGCCACCACCACCTCTCCCTCGCGGCAGCGAGGTCGAGGCGCCCCACTCCCACCCGGGACATCAGGTGCTGCGGCTCAGGTCGGAGGCGGCGTCGCGAGCCCAGGGACGCCGCCCACCTACGCAGTGCGGGGCCAGTCGCGTCATCCACAGGCCGGGGGCGGCCGCGCCTCCCGCGCTCACCCCCGCCGCGGCGCCAGCGCCCGGTCCACCGCGGCGAGCACCGTCGCCCCCGCCCCGGCGGCGAGGACCAGCCAGCCGATCGCGTGCAGCCCCGCGTCGGTCGGCTGCTCTCTGAACACCAGGCCGATCACGGCCGAGGACCCGATCGCCGCCAGGTACACCGAGGTCCGGGACAGGCCCGAGGCCGTGCCGATCTGGTCCGGCGGCGCCTGGCGGTACAGCGCCGCCTGGTTCGACACCGACGCCAGCCCCTGCGGCACCCCGAACACCGCGGCGACGACCAGCAGCAGCCACACCGGGGACGCCGACGTCAGCCCGAGCAGCAGCGTGCCCCCGACCACCGCGAGCGCCCCGGCGGCCACGAGCGGCGGCCGGAGCCGGGTGTTCCGCGCGACCGCGACCGACGCCAGCCCGGCGAGCACCGCCGTCGGCAGCTGGAGCAGCCCGGCGGCGTCGGGGTCGTACCCGGCCGCGCCCTGCAGCCACTGCGAGTAGCCGTAGACCACCGAGTACGCCGCGAGGTAGACGAGGAACATCCGCGCGTAGGTCCGGGTCAGCGCGCCGTTGCGGGCGAGCATCCGCACGTCGACGAACGGCGCCGCTCTCCCCCGCTCCCACAGCACGAACCCCGCCAGCAGCGCGACGGCGAGGGCGAGCAGCCACCACAGCGGGCGCGCGAGCTCGAGCAGGAACACCAGCAGCGCCGCGAGGCCCGTGGCGAACAGCAGGATGCCCACGACGTCGACGCCCGCCCGCGGTCCCGGCGCGTCCCGCGGCGGGCGCTCGTCGTCGCCCGGCACCCAGGCCGCCGTCATCGCCAGGGCGGTGAGCGCGAGCGGGACGTTGACCAGGAAGATCGCCCGCCAGTCGAACGCCGCGATCAGCACGCCGCCGAGCACCGGCCCCACCGCGGACGTGGTGAGGCTCGCGATCGACAGCCCGGACAGCAGGGCGGGCGGCGTCGGCCGGCCGGACCGCCGGGACTGGTCGCTGATCAGGGTCATCGCCGACGGGTACGCGGTGGACGTGCCGAGCCCGATGAGCACCCGGGCCGCGAGCACGCCGCCGAACCCGGGCCAGAGCAGCGGCAGCACGCCCGCGACCAGGACGCCGACCAGCCCGGCGGTGTAGACCCGCCGCGGGCCGAGCAGGTCGGCGAACCGGCCCATCACCGGCTGGGCGACCGCGCTCGCCAGGTACAGTCCCGCGACCAGCCAGATGGCGCGGGACGTCGGGATGCCCAGGTCCCGGGAGATCGGCACCAGCGCGACGGAGATCATCGTGGTGTTGATCGGGTTCAGCACGGGGCCGATCAGCACCGGCGCGACGAACCGGGGACCGAATCCGCGTTCTGAGGGCACGGCTCCCCACGCTACGACGTCGGGCGCCGCGGGGTTCACCCGGGCGGATCCCTCCCGGCCGCGGCACGGCTGCCGATGGGAGGCGGCGTCCCACCACCCCCTCCCCCGAACGGCGGTCCCGTGACCAGCAGCTGGAACCGGCAGTCCATCGGCGCGCGCATGGCGGCGGTCTTCGGGCTGCTGACCTCGCTGATCGTCGTCGCGATCGCCCTCGGCGTCGTCACCGCGCAGGTGCAGCGCACCTACGCCGGGCGGATCGCGGAGGCCGACCGGGTGCTGCGGCTGGCCGAGGAGGCGCGGTTCCAGATCGCCGACGCCACCGGCTGGCAGGGGCTGGTCGTGGCGGACACGGCGGCGCTCGGCCCCGAGGCGGCGCTCGCCGACTCGGCGTACAACCGCAGCAGCCTGCTGGCGACCGAGGTGGACGTGCGGGCCTGGCTCGCGGACCTGGACACCACCGGGGCGACGGCCGACGAGGTGCAGGCGTTCGACGCGCTGGCGGGCGCGTGGGACTCGTTCTTCGCCGGCGACGCCGCGGTGGTGGCGCTGCTCGCGACGGGGGACCCCGCGGACTACGCGGCGGCGCTGACCTCGATCAACGAGGGCGCCGCCGGCGACTCGTACGACGAGGTGCTGACCCTGGCGGACCAGATCCAGGCCTCGGCGGAGGCGCGCGTGCAGGACCTCCAGGCGCGGCAGCAGGCCGAGCAGGAGCAGGGCCGCGCGGTGCTCGTCGGGCTCGGGGTGCTGTCCGCGGCCTTCGCCGCGTACGCCGGCCGCAAGGTCACCCGGGACATCGCCGGGCCGGCCGGCCGCATCTCGGAGGTCGCCGCGGCGCTCGCCGAGGGCGACCTCACCCGCCGCACGGGCCTCGACGCGGGCGGCGAGATCTCCCGCGCGGGCAGGGCGCTGGACGACGCCGTCGACGCGGTGTCCGCGCTCGTCGGTCAGGTCGCGCGCACCGCGCAGGGCTCCGACGCCACGGTCGGCGCGCTGCGGGGTGCCGCGGCCGAGGGCGCCGCCGCCGCGCGGGACACGAGCGCGCAGGTCGGCGCGGTCTCGGCGTCCGCGGAGCAGGTGTCCCGGAACGTGCAGGCCGTCGCGGCGGGCGCCGAGCAGATGGGCGCGAGCATCCGGGAGATCGCGCAGAACGCGACCGAGGCGGCGCGGGTGGCCGCCCAGGCGATGTCCGAGGTGACGGCGACCAACGAGACCGTGGCCCGGCTCGGCGCCTCGTCCCAGGAGATCGGGAACGTCGTCAAGGTCATCACCTCGATCGCCGAGCAGACCAACCTGCTCGCGCTGAACGCCACCATCGAGGCCGCGCGCGCCGGCGAGGCCGGCAAGGGGTTCGCCGTCGTCGCGGGCGAGGTCAAGGAGCTGGCGACGGAGACGGCCCGCGCGACCGAGGACATCGCCCGCCGGGTCGAGGCCATCCAGGGCGACACCGCCGGCGCGGTGGACGCGATCGACGGCATCTCGCGGATCATCGGCCGGATCAACGACTACCAGCTGACGATCGCCTCCGCCGTCGAGGAGCAGACGGCGACCACGTCGGAGATGTCCCGCGGCGTCGCCGAGGCGGCCACAGGGGCCGGGGAGATCGCCGCGGGCCTGGGCTCGGTCGCGGCGGCGGCGGACGTGAGCGCGGGCACGCTCGCGCGCGTCGACGGCGACATGGCCCGGGTGGCCGACGCGTCGCGCGACATGGCGACGCAGATCGCCGCGTTCCGGGTCTGACCCCGGGCGCGCCGCGGGGTGCGCGCCCCGACGCGGACCGCACCGCCCGACCGCCAGGTGACCCCACCCTTGCGCGCCGCCCGGGCCCGGGAGAACACTCGCGGGCAGGTCCGCCGCCGTCCGGGCAGGCGCGGCGCACGCGGGCCCGGCCGAGGGGGTGGGCGCATGGACCTGGGGGCGCGCGCGATCGCGTTCTACCTGCCGCAGTTCCACCCGGTCCCGGAGAACGACGCGTGGTGGGGGCCCGGGTTCACCGAGTGGACCAACACCGTCCGCGGCCGGCCGCTGTTCCCCGGCCACCGCCAGCCGCACCTGCCCGCCGACCTCGGCTTCTACGACCTGCGGGTCCCCGAGGCGCGCGCGGCGCAGGCCGACCTCGCCCGCGCCCACGGCGTCGAGGCGTTCGCGTACTGGCACTACTGGTTCGGCGGGGGCCGGCGCCTGCTGGAGCGCCCGTTCGCCGAGGTGCTGGCCTCGGGCGAGCCGACGCTGCCGTTCTGCCTCGCGTGGGCGAACGAGACCTGGACCGGCACCTGGCACGGGGCGCCGGACCGCGTCCTGGTGGAGCAGACGTACCCCGACGGCGACGACCGCGCCCACCTGACGGCGCTGCTGCCCGCGTTCCGCGACCCGCGCTACCTGCGCGTCGACGACCGGCCCGTGCTGGTCGTGCACAAGCCGGGCGAGCTGCCCGACGCCCGGGCGTTCGTCGACCGCTGGCAGGCGCTCGCGCGCGCCGCCGGGCTGCCGGGCCTGTACCTGGTGGCGGAGGTCTCCGACTGGTTCGACTGGGGCGAGGGGTTCCCGGACGTCGAGGCGGTCGGCTTCGACGCGGGGATCCAGATGCGGCTGCCGGTGCGGTTCGGGCGACGGGAGTTCTGGCGCCGCCGGGTGGGACGGCGGCTGACCCGCGGGCCGGAGCACTACCCCGTGGACCCCGACCACCTCGCCCGCCGCGGGCTGGCCCCGACCCGGCAGCCCTGCGTGATGCCGAACTGGGACAACACCCCGCGGTCCGGGCGTCGCGGCGTCGTGATGACCGGCACCTCGCCCGCCGTGCTCCGCCGGCACGTGGCCGACGCGGTGGCGCTGCTCGCGGACCGGCCCGCGCCCGAGCGGCTCCTCTGGGTCAAGTCCTGGAACGAGTGGGCGGAGGGCAACTACCTGGAGCCGGACCAGGAGCACGGCACCGGCTGGCTCGAGGCGCTGCGGGACGGGCTGGCGGTGCCGGCGGCGAGGGCCGCCCACCGGGCCCCGGACCCGGCGCCCGCCTGACGATCAGCCCCGCGTCGCCCCGAACGGCCCGCCGGCCGCGAACGCCGCGGTCGCGAACCGCTCCCCGATCAGCCGGTGCGTCGCCGCGTCCGGGTGCAGCGCGTCCGGCAGCGGGTGCTGCTCGGCGTCCGCCGGGCCGTAGAGCGACAGGCCGTCGAGCAGGTGCAGGTGCGGGTCGTCGGCCCGCCGCCCCGCGACGGCCGCGAGCGCGTCCCGCACGACCCGGAGCGTGAGCCGCCCGGACGACGGGTCGCCGCCGCCCGTCGCCACGAACCGCGCCCGGCCCGCCGCGAGCTCCGTCACGTCGAACGCCCCGGGCCCGGGGGTGTCCTCGTGGATGCCGCAGAAGATCGGCGTCACCAGCACCAGGGGCGTGTCCGGGTGCCCGTCGCGGATCGTGTCGAGGAACCCGTGCACCGCCGCCTCGAACGTCCGCCGCCGCATCCCGTCGAGGTTCACGACGTTGATCCCGAGCTTCACGCTGATGAGGTCGGCCGGGGCGTCCCGGATCACCCGCGCGGTGGCAGGGTCGACCAGCGCGCTGCCGCCGAGGCCCAGGTTCCGCAGGTCGACGCCGCCGAGGCGCGCCGCGACGGCGGGCCAGGTCCCGGTGGGCGTCGCGGCGTTGGACCCGTGGCTGATCGACGAGCCGTGGTGCACCCACACCCGGCGGTCGTCGGCCGCGGGCCGCACCGGGGCGTCGGCGCGCAGGGCGACGACCTCGACCGACTCGTTGTGCGGCAGCCACACCTCGACGGTCTTGTCCCCCGCGGGCAGGCCGGTGAACGCGACGGCCTGCGGCGCGCCGGGCAGCAGCACGGAGGCGCCGGTCGCGAGGTCGGTCTCGACCGCGTCGCCCCCGGTCAGCGGCTCGCTCGCGAGCACGGCGCCGTCGACGACCAGGTCGACCGCGCCGCGGGGCCGCTCGACCTGGCGGTAGGCGAGCCGGGTCGGGTGCAGCACGACCTCGACGGCGGTGGCCGTGGTCGCGAACGCGAGCCGGACGCCGGACGGCTGCGCCTCCATCGCGGCCAGCTGCGGGTCGCCGAGCTGCCGGCCCACCCAGGCGGGCAGCCGGTGCGGGCGCAGCCCGCGCGCGGTCGTCTCGGTCCACGCGGCGCCGCGGACGAGGGCGGCGAGGTCGGACGGGGGGACGTCGATCATGCGGGGGTGTCCTCGGGGTCGGTGGCGGACGCGCGGGGCGACGCGGGGGCGGGCCAGGCCCGCAGGAGGGCGTCGAGCGCGTCGACGGCCCGGCCCCACGAGTCGGCGGGGGCGGGTGCGCTGTGGTCGAAGCTGCCGATGCGCTCGAGCTGGACGAAGCCGTTGATGGTGCTGCCGAGCAGCCGGATGACGTGCACCCGCTGGTCGGCGGGCAGGGCGTAGCCGCGGAGCAGGGCGTCCGTGAGCGCGACGACGTCCACGGCGGACGGCGCGGCGACCGCGGCCGGCCCGGCGCGGCGCTGCATCGCGGCCCACCGGCCGGGGTGCTCGCGCGCGTAGTCGCGGAACGCGTCGGCGTACCCGCGCAGCGCGTCCCGGCCCGACCGCCCGGCGATCCCGGTGGCGATCCGGGCCGCGACCTCGGCCATCGCGAGCGCCGTGACGCCGTCGAGCAGCGCGGCGCGGTCCCGGACGTGCGCGTACAGGCTGGCGGTCTGCACCCCCAGCCGCCGGGCGACGGCGGACAGCGTGAGCGCGTCGAAGCCGGCCTCGTCGGCCAGCGCCGCGGCGTCGGCGACGACGAGGGCGGGGGTCAGTCCGGCGCGGGTCACGGGCCCAACCTACACCTCGTAGGTAGCAACCTCACGGGCATAGGAACCCGCAGGTGCGAGAGGATGGGTCGCGTGACTGCTGCGCCCTCGGCCCCCCGGTACGTGTTCCTCGACGTCGACGGGACGTACGCGCACCACGGCGAGGTCCCCCCGGGCCACGAGCGGGTCGTCCGGGCGGCGCGGGCCAACGGGCACCGGGTGCTGCTGTGCACCGGCCGGCCGACGTCGATGCTGCCGGAGCGGATCCGCGCGGCGGGCTTCGACGGGATCGTGGCCTCCGCCGGCGGGTACGTCGAGGTCGGCGGCGAGGTCCTGCGCGACCAGCGGTTCCCCGCGGACCTCGCGGCGCGCGCGATCGAGGTGCTCGACCGGCACGACGCGGCCTACCTGCTGGAGGCGCCCGACGCGCTCTACGGCCGGCCCGGCGTGGACCGGCGGCTGGGCGAGCTGCTGGACGGCCACTTCGGCCGCGGCGGGGCGGACGGGGCGGCCAGCCCGCTGGAGATCCTCTCCGCGCTGCAGACGCCCGACGACCTGACGGCCTGCTCGTTCGCCAAGATCACCTACTTCGGCGCCGCGATCCCGTGGCCGGAGCTCGGCGCCGAGCTCGGGGACCGCCTCGGCATCCTGCCCAGCTCGATCGCCGCGATGGGCGAGTCCGCGGGCGAGATCTACCTGGTCGGCGTGCACAAGGCGCTCGGCATCGAGGCCGTCACCGCGCACCTGGGCGTGCCGCGCGAGGACGTGATCGCGTTCGGCGACGGGCTCAACGACCTGGAGATGCTGGAGCACGCCGGCACCGGCGTCGCCATCGAGGGCGCGGACCCGCGGCTGCTCGCGGTCGCCGACCTGGTCGTGGCCGGCCCGCAGGCCGAGGGCCTGGTGGCGGGGTTCGCGCGGGTCGGCCTGGTCTGACGCCGGGCGGCTGGGGAGGAACCGGGGTCGGCGGCAGATCGGCCGCCGAACCGGCCCACCGGGGGCGCCGACTGGCCTAGCGTGGCGGCGATGAGCCTGCCCAGCGCCGCCCCGCTCCCGCCCGCGCCCGGACCGCGCCTCGTGCCGCCGTCCTCCCGCGCCCTGCTGACCGCCCGCCTGGTGCTGGTCGTCGTGGTGCTCGCGGGCGCGGCGTACGCGCTGACCCGGCCTGGGCCCGGGGAGCCGTCGGCGACCGGGGCGCTCGGGGTGCTGGACGTCCTGCTGTCGGTCGCCGCGCTCGGCGGGACGATCGCGGTGGTCGCCGGCTGGCCCGAGCCGCGGCTCGCGACCCGGTGGGCGTGGTTCTGGCTGATCGCCTACTTCTGGCCGGCCGCGCTCGTGTTCCTGCTCCTGGAGCCGACGCCGGCCTGGCGCCGCGGGCCCGTCCGCGCGCCGCGCCGGCGGCTGACCGGCGGCTGGGGCTTCCTCCTCGCGCTGCTGCTCGGGACGCCGCTCATCGCGCTGCTGACGGGACGCTGACCGGCCGGTGAGCGCGACGACCCCCGCCGTGGCCCCCGACGTCCACCCCGCCGCCGGGCGCCGGGTGCCGCCCTCGTCGCGCGCGCACCTGGTCCTGCGGCTGGTGCTGCTCGTCGCGCTCGCCGCGGGCGCGGTGCAGTCGGCGACGCAGCCCGCGCAGCGCACCGCGGACCAGCTCGCGGCGGCGCTGGCGGCGGGCGAGGTCGCCACCCTCACCATCGAGCGGCCCACCGTGCCCACGGGCGGCGAGCTCGGCGTGGCGTGGACCGGCGACGGCCGTCCCGGTCGAGCGACGTACCGGTACGACTCGATGTCGGACACCCCGGTGGACGAGGGCCGCCGGCTGCTCGCCGCGGCCGCCGCCTCGCCGCGGGACGTCGAGGTGCGCCAGGTCGAGGAGCTCGCGAGCGCGTCCAGCCCGACGTGGCAGCTGTACCTCGCGCTCGGCGTGCTGGTCGCGCTGCCGCTCACCCTGTTCGCCGGCCCCGAGCCCCGGCTCGCGACGCGGTGGGCGTGGTTCTGGCTGGTCGTGCACGCGTGGCCGGCCGCGCTCGCCTACGTCGCGCTGGAGCCGACCCCCGTCTGGGACCGGCGCGGTCTCGCCGCGCCGGAGCGCCGGCTCACCGCCGGGTGGGCGTTCCTCATCGGCCTGCTGGTCGGCCCGCCGCTGCTGCGCGCGCTGACCGGCGCCTGACGCGCCCGCCCGCCGGGGTCACCAGCCGGCGACCTGCCGCAGCCCCTCGGCGGGCGTGAGCTGCACGAGCGAGAAGCCGCCCGCGTCCTCGACCTCCAGGCTCACCGCGGCGGCGCGGCCGCGCTGGTGCCGCGCGACCCACTCGAGCACCTCGAGCACGTCCCCGACGTCGACCAGCCGCCAGCGCTCCGCCGGCGCGCCCACCGAGGCGAGGAGGTCCACGACGTACACCGGGTGCTCCACCTGGACCCACGAGTACCGCGTGCCCACGTCCCGAACCGCCTGCATCCGCCCGACCTCTCTCGCGCCCGACCGTCGGCACCGAGTGTGGCGGGCGCAGGTGAACGCCGGGGGTCCGGGAGATGGGGACTCGCTGTGCGTCCGCGGGAGCCGTCCCCCTTGCCGCCATGCATCGCGCCGCGATATATATCGCCCATGGCCATGCGACTCACCGAGCAGGCGTACCTGGTGCTGCTCGCCCTCGCGGACGAGCCCCGGCACGGCTACGGCGTCGTCCAGGAGGTGCGCGCGCTGTCCGGCGGCACGGTGCGGCTCGGCGCGGGCACGCTGTACGGGATCCTCGACCGGCTCGTGGGGGCCGGCTACGCCGAGGGCTCGGGCGAGGTGGTCGTCGACGGGCGGCTGCGCCGGTACTACCGGCTCACCCCGGAGGGCCACGACGCCCTGACCGCCGAGACCGCGCGGCTGGCCGCGCTGGCCCGGCGCGCCGACCGGCTGCTCGGCGGCGTGGCCCGCCCGGGGATCGCCTGATGGGCCCGAGCGTGGACCCGGCGTTCGTGCGCTCGGTCGGCCGGTGGCTGCGCGCGTACCCGCGCCGGTGGCGGGTCGCCCGCGGGGCGGAGGTCACCGCGGTGCTCGCCGACCTCGCGCCCGCGGGAGCCCGGCGGCTCGACCTGCGCTCGGGGCTGGGGTTGCTCGTCGCCGGCTGGGCGACCCGGTGGCGGGAGCACCCGCCGCTGCTCGCGTACCTCGGCTACGTGGGCCTCGAGCTGCGGCTCGACCCGCGGTACCGCGACTGGGCGCGCGACGACATCGAGGGGCCGTGGTTCGCCGTCCGCCGGTGGCTCGTCACGTTCGCGGTGGTCGGCGTGATCGCCTGGCTCCCCGCGCTCGGCGGCGACGCCCTGTCGTTCGACTCGTCCACCTTCTTCCGCGCCTGGGCTCCGACGATACTGCTCGGCATCGCGATCTGGGGCGGGCACTGGCGCGCCCGGATGGTCGCCCGCCAGCTGGTGGTGCACCCCGGGGAGACGGTCACGCCGAGCGGGCGCATCCCCGGGCGCGTCGCCCGGCCCCGGGTCGAGGCGCGGTCCTGGCTGGCCGCCGCGCGGGTGGTGGCGGTGTCGGTTCTGGTGCTGTGCGGGGTCGCGCTCGCGATCGCCCCGAACCGGACCGACGCCGTCCTCGACGGCGTCGGCTTCCAGGTCACGTCGGCCCCGATGACGACGGGGACGCGGGCCGCCGGGATCGGGCTCGCGGCGCTCGGCGCGCTGGTGGGCCTCGCGCTCGCCCGGTGGGCGGTCGGTCCGCGCCTGCGCGCGTGGCGACCCGCCGCCCAGCCGTACCGGTGGGTCGTGCCGCTCGGCGCCCCGGGCCGCACCCGGCTCGCGGCGGCCGTCGGCGGCGGGGCACTGCTGGCCCTGGTGGTGCCGGGGTTCGCCGCGCTGCTCGCCGGCCCGGTCGCGGCGCTCGCCGCGGCGGCGCTCCCGGTGCTGGCCGCCGCCCGGCGCGTCGTCGCGGCCGGCGGGACGGGTGCCGTGGCCGGGGTCGACGTCGTCCGCGCGCTGCGCCGGCAGCCGGACCGGGCCGACCTCCCGGTCGACGGATACCTGCCCGCGGCCGACTGGCTGCCGGTCGGCACGGTCGTGCCGCTGCCCGGCGACCCGGCACCCCCCGCCCCCGCGCCGGGGACGGCGGTCGAGCGCCGGGGCTGAGCGCTGACGGCGACGCCGGGGCTGACCGCCGCGGCCCCGCCGAGATCGGTGGCTCTGCGCGAGATCGGTGGTGGCAGGCACCGATCTCGGCCCGAACCACCGATCTCGCCGCCCCGGTGGCCGGGCCGGCGCCCGCCCGGCGCGACCCCCGCCGCGGTCAGCCCACCGGCGCCGCGCGCCGGGTCAGCCGCCGCCCGACCCCGCGGGACAGCCGGTGCGACGGCCGCTCCACCGCCCGGAAGAACCCCTCCGCCAGGAGCAGGGACGCCGGCACCGTGAGCAGCAGCACCGCGGGCGAGGTCCACCCGGTCAGGTAGCCGACCGCCACGACGACCGGCTCGTGCACCAGGTACAGGCTGAACGACCGGGTGCCGAGCCAGCGCACCGCGGGGTGCCGCAGCGGCCGGGCGAGCGGCCCGAGCGCCGCGAGCACCAGCAGCCCCGCGCCCGCGGCCTGCAGCACGCGGGTCAGCGCCGCCACCCCGAGCGGGACGTCCGCGCGGTCCCCGCCGAGGTCGAGCAGCCAGTAGCTCGTCGTCAGCAGGACGGCCGCGACCAGCACCCCCGCCCACGCGGCGCTCCCCCACCGCGCCGTGACCGCGGCCACCCGGTCCCGCCCGGCGGCCAGCACGCAGCCCAGCGCGAACAGCGGCAGCTGGTACAGCGCGCCGAGCGCGTACGGCTGGTCGACCGGACCGGTGACCGCCCCGAGCCAGGCCACGGCCGCGAGCGCGCCGAGCACCAGCGGGGCCCAGTGCCGCAGCCGCGTCGCCAGCAGCACGAACGCCGGCAGCAGCAGGGAGAACAGCACCTCCCAGCGCAGCGACCACAGCGCCGTCATCGTGGAGCCGGCCGGGCCGACGAGCAGCAGCAGGTCGCCGAGCACGCCGGCCCGGCCGACGTCGCCGTGGAACGTCAGCCACGGGCTGAGCCCGGACGTGTCACCCGCCGGCACGGCGAACCGCAGGGCCACCGCCAGCACGACCGCGGCCCACACCGGCAGATACAGCCGGAGCAGCCGCTGCGGGTAGTACGGCCCCCAGCGGTGCGCGGGGCGGGTCGCCGCGACGGTCAGCACGAACCCGCTCAGCACGAAGAACACCTGCACCGCGACCTCGCCGTCCCAGAGCAGGTGCAGCGGGGTCGCCGACACGGCCTGGACGAGCGCGCCGCGCGGGGCGGCCGGGTCGTCGTGCACCGCCATCAGCGCCGGGGTCAGCAGCAGCGAGTGGTGCACGAGCACGACGAGCGCCGCGACGCCGCGCAGACCGTCGAGGCCCGGCAGCCGGCCGCCGGTCCCGCCGGCCGGTGCTCCCGGGGCCCGGCCGCGCACGGCCGTCGGAGCGGACATCGGCACCTCCGCGTCGAGGGGCCGGCCCGGGCGCCCGACGCGCCCCGGCGTCGCGACCCGAGGGTCCGTTGATAGCCCGGATCGCGGGCGCGCGTGTCCGTTTTGCACGGTTTTCGCCCGTTCGGCCCCGTCGACTCACCCGCCGCGGCCCGTCGGCGCCGGGGTCGAGTGGACGTCTGTGACGGACACGCCGTCGGCGTGTCCGTCAGCAACGTCCACTCCCGGGCGGCGGGAGGGGCGCGGGCGGGGAGCACCCGGGGAGCACCCGGGGAGCACCCAGGCAGGCCCGACGGTGGCAGGCTCGACGCATGGGTGCGACGACGCACGACGACCTGGTGGCCTCCGCCTGGACCTGGGCGGGCGACGTCCGGCCCGGCGACCCCTCCGAGGCGTCGCCGGTGCCCGTGCTCGAGCGCCTGGTCGCCGTGCGGGACGCCGGATGGGCGGGCGTCGGCCTCGTGCACGCGGACCTCGTGGCCTGGCGGAGCACGCTCGGCCTGCGTCGGCTGCGCCGGCTGCTCGCCGACCACGGCGTCACGCACGTGGAGGTCGAGCTGCTGGACGGCTGGTGGCGCCACGGCGACCCGCGGGCGGCCGCCGTCCGGCGGGACCTGCTCGACGCCGGCGAGGCGCTCGGCGCGGCGACCGTCAAGGCGGCGGTGGGCGTCGGCGCGGCCGGCCGGGGCCCGGTCGGGCGCGCGCGGCTCGCGGACGCCCTCGGGGCGCTCGCGACGGAGGCCGCGGGGCGCGGGCTGCGGGTCGCCCTGGAGCCCATGGCCATCTCCCGCCTGCCGTCCGTGGCGGAGGCCTGTGCCCTGGTGCGGGAGGTCGACCACCCGGCCGCCGGGCTGGCGCTCGACACCTGGCACGTGCACCGCGGCGGCACCCCGTACGCCGACCTGGCCGCGCTCCTGCCGCCGGGGCGGCTGCTGCTCGTCGAGCTCGGCGACGCGCGCGCCGCGCCGGCGGGCGACCTCGTCGCCGACGGCCGGGACCACCGCCTGCTCCCGGGGGACGGCGACCTCGGGACCGCCGCGTTCGCGGCCGCGCTGGTCCGGGCGGGCTGGTCGGGGCCGTGGGGCGTCGAGGTGCTGTCGGCGGCGCACCGCGCGGCCCCGCTGGGCGAGGCGCTGGCGGCGGCGCACCGGGCGGGGGTCGCGACGGTGGCCCGCGCGCGGACCCTCGCGGGGGCCTCGGCCTGACGGCCGCGCGCGCCGCGCCGCCCGCCGCGGCCGGCGCGCCGCGGCGCCTCCCCGGTTGCCGGGCGGCGCGGCGCGTGCGGGGATGGGGCGTGCCCGCCGACCCCGCCGGGGCGCGCCCGTGACCGGCCGCCCTCCCCTGCGCATCTCCGTCGTCGTCCCCGCGCGCGACGAGGAGGACCGGCTGCCCCGGTGCCTCGCCTCGCTCGCCGCGCAGACCCGCCCCGCCGACGAGGTCCTCGTCGTGGACAACGCGAGCGGCGACGGCACCGCCCGGGTGGCCGCGGCGGCCGGGGCGCGCGTCCTGCACGAGCCGGAGCTCGGCATCTGGCCCGCCGCCGCGGCCGGGTACGACGCCGCGACCGGCGACGTGATCGCGCGCGTCGACGCGGACACCGTGCTGCCGCCGGACTGGCTCGCCCGGGTGGAGGCGCTGCTCGCCGAGGACCCCGGCTGCGCCGCGGTGACCGGCCCGGGGCGGTTCCGGCTCGGGCCGCTCGGCGGGTGGCTCGCGCACCGGCTCTACATGCGGCCGTACTTCGTGCTCGGCGGGCTCGCGCTCGGCGGGTCGCCGGTGTTCGGCTCCGCCTGCGCGGTGCGGCGGTCGGCGTGGCGTGCGGCGCGGGCGGACGTGCACCGGGACCACGACGTGCACGACGACCTGGACCTGAGCTTCCACCTGCCGCGGGGCTCCGTGCGGTACGACCGGTCGCTCGCGGTGTCCATCTCCGCGCGCCCGCTGCGGTCGCCGGGCGGGATGCTGCGGCGGCTGGCGCGGGGCTGGCGGTCGGTGGTGCTGCACTGGCCCGAGCAGGCGCCGTGGCGCGCGGCCGCCCGCCGGTGGGACGCGCGGCGCGCGACCGGGAGCCCCCGGGGCCGACCCCGCTGACCCCGCTGACCCCGCCCGTCAGCCGACCGGCCGGACCGGCTGCCGCAGCACCGTCCGCAGCCGCTCCGCCGGGACCCGCCGCGGGTCGCCGAGGTAGATCTCGTGGTGCCGGCCGTTCCACGTGAGCCCGCGCGCGGGCATCAGCTCGTGGTGCAGCCGCGCGAGCATCGGCGCCTCGTCGTCGTACGACCCGACGTGCAGCACCTGCAGCGACCGTCCCTCGTCGAGGGTGAGCGGCCGCACCCGGTCGACGGGCCGCGCCGGCCTGCGCGTCGCGGCGGCGGCCAGCCCCGCCGCGACGTCGTCGGGCACGACCGCCCCCGGGAGCGGGATCAGCATCGTCCAGTCCCAGTCGGCCTTGCGGCCCTCGGCGAAGGCCGCCGGGTCCGGGCTCGACCACAGGCCCTCCAGCGGGCCGACCACGAACGCCTCCGCCGTGCGCGCCTTCAGCACGGCCCGCACCGCGTACGCCGAGGTGTACAGCGCGGCGACCGCGTCCGCGTACTCCGCGGCGGTGTTCGGGTCGCCGTGCCCGTCGACCGCGAGGTACTCGGCCGGCGGCACGTCGACCTCGGCCCAGTCCCGGCCGGCCCGGTACAGGTCCGCGCGCTCGCGCCGCACGTCGATCGCCATGGTCGTGCTCCCGCCGCTCCGCCGCCGCCCGTCCCGCCCATGATGGACCCGCGACCGGCGGGCGCGGGGGCGGTCCGGCCACCGGCCGCACCACCTAGGCCGCCGGACCGCAGCACTCAACCGCCGGCTGAGGGGCGCGCGACCCCTGCCTAGCGTGGCGCGGTGCCCCCGCCGACGGCCCCGGAGCCCGCCCCCGCGTCGCCCGGTCGCGACGGCGCCGGCAGCCATCGGCTGCTGCTCGGCGCCGCCCTGACGCTCGTGGTGCTCGGCCAGGTGATGGTGCTGTCCGCGTCGGCGGTCGGCGAGATCGCCCGCGGGAACTCCCCCTACGCGCTGGCCGCCGAGCAGGCGCGGTTCGCGGTCCTGGGGGTCGCGGTCATGCTCGCCGCCTCCCGCGTCCCGCTCCGGGTGCACCGCCGGGCGGCGGCCCCGCTGCTGCTCGGCGCGCTCGCGCTGCAGCTGCTCGTGTTCACCCCGCTCGGGCTGAGCCAGGGCGAGCGGCGGAGCTGGGTCGCGCTCGGGCCGGTGGCCGGCCAGCCGGCGGAGCTGCTCAAGGTCGGGCTGGTGCTGTGGCTCGCCCGGGTGCTGGCGGAGCGGCAGGACGGCATCCACGACTGGCGGACCGCCGCGCTCCCGGCGGTCCCCGGGGCGGTCGTGGTGGTCGCCGCCACGCTGGCGGGCCACGACGTCGGCACCTCGCTCGTGCTGGCCGCGCTGGTCGCGACGGCGCTGTTCGTCGCCGGCGCGCCGCTGCGGCTGTTCGCCGTCGGCGGGGCCGGGGTCGTCCTCGCCTTCCTCGCGGTCGCCGCCTCCGCGCCCCGCCGGGTGCAGCGGATCAGCGACTGGCTGGGCGGCGACTGCGACCCCCTGGGCAGCTGCTACCAGACCACCCAGGGGGTGCGGGCGCTGGCCTCGGGCGGCTGGCTCGGGGTGGGGCTCGGTCAGTCGCGGCAGAAGTGGTCCTACCTGCCGGAGGCGCACAACGACTTCATCTTCGCGATCGTCGGCGAGGAGCTCGGCCTCGCGGGGACGCTGCTGGTGCTCGCGCTGCTCGGCGCGCTCGCGCTGGCGATGATCTGGGTGATCGGCCGGCACCCGGACCCGTTCGCCCGCATCGCCACCGGCGGCGTCCTGGGCTGGGTGGTGTCGCAGGCGCTGGTCAACATCGGGACGGTCATCGGCCTGGCGCCGGTCATCGGGGTGCCGCTGCCGCTGGTGTCGGCGGGCGGGTCGGCGCTGGTCGCGACGATGCTGGCGCTCGGCGTCGTGCTGGCCTGCGCGCGCGGCGCGGCGCCGGGGCCCGGCGCCGGGGCCGCGGTCAGCCGCCCACGCCCGCCGCCCGGACCGCGAACGCCTGCAGGCGCTCCTGCACCGCCCAGTACGACGTCGCCGCCGGCGGCGTGCCGCCGTCCCGCACCGCCGTCGCCGACCCGACCGCCGCGTCGACCGCCGCGCGGTACGGCAGGGAACCCGTGCTGACCCGCCGGACCCCGAGCTCGCCCAGCCGGGCCAGCGTCAGCCCCGGCACCAGCAGGACGTTCACCGGCAGGTCGATCGCGGCGGTCAGCGCCGCGATGTCCGCCGGGTCGGTCGCGCCCGGCACGAAGATCCCGTCGGCCCCCGCGTCGGCGTAGGCCAGGGCCCGCGCCACCGTCGCCCCGACGGTCGCGTCCTCGCGCAGCCAGTAGGTGTCGACCCGGGCGTTGACGAACAGCCCGGGCGCGGCCGCCCGGATCGCCGCGACCTTGGCCGCGGCCCGCGCCGGGTCGGTGAGCGCCCCGGCGGCCGAGTCCTCGACGTTCACCCCCGCCGCGCCCGCCTCGGCCAGCTCGGCGACCGCGGCCGCAGCCTCCGCCGGGTCGTCGGCGTAGCCGTCCTCGGCGTCGGCGGACACGTGCACGGGCAGCGCGTGCAGCGCCTGCACCAGCCGGAGCGTCGCCTCGCGGGTCGCGCCGGAGGCGTCGGGCGCGCCGCGGGACGCCGCGACGCCGAGGCTCGTCGTGCCCACGGCCGGGAAGCCCGCCTCGGCGAACGCGAGGGCGGAGCCGACGTCCCAGGCGTTCGGCAGCAGCAGCGGGGCGGGTCCGTCGTGCAGGGCGGCGAAGGTCATCGGGGGTCCTCTCGGCGCCGCGCGCCGGGGCGGACCGCGCGGCCCCTCGATCGTAGGAGGACGGCTCCCGCGCCCCCGCCGCCGGGCGCCGGCGGTCGGGACGATCGTCCCGTTGACGATGTGTCAACGAGTCCTACGGTCGAGCCGTGACCAGCACGAACACCCGCACGGTGCTCGACCCCGAGGAGCGCCGCGCCGCCCTCCTCGACGCGGCCGAGCGCGCGTACGCCGCGAGCGGCCTGAGCCGGACCACCGTGAGCGACGTCGCTCGCGCCGCGGGTGTCACCCGCGGGCTCGTCTACCACTACTTCCCGACCACCGAGGACCTGCTCGACGCCGTCCTGGCCCGGCGGGTGGCCGCCTTCGCGGAGTCGGTGCGCGCGTGGGACGACCAGCGGACGGTCGGCGACGTCGAGGGCGCGCTGCGCGACGTGATCGCCCTGTTCCGCGCGCAGACCGCCCCCGCGGACCCGCTGCGCGCCGACCTGCGCCGGCCCGAGAACGCCGCGCTCTACCAGCGGTTCGTGGACGCGGCCGTCGGCGCGGTCGTGGACGCGCTCCAGGTCACCACCGTCGAGGCCTACTCCGCCCGGCACGGCCTCGCGATCGCCCACGTCCGCGCGACGTTCGTCGTCCTGGTGCACGGGCTGGTCGGGCTCGTCCGCACGGAGCCCGACGTCCCCGACGCCGTCCTCGCCGCGCTGGTCCGGCAGACCCTGCGGCTGGACCTGGTCGGCCGCACCCGCCCCCCGTCGTCCTGATCCCCCCGCGCCGCCGCCCGGCGGCACCGCTCGCAAGGAGGCAGCACCCGTGTTCCTGTTCGAGTCGATCCCGTGGTACTCCGCGGTCATGTGGTGCGTCGTGCTCGCGGCGCTCATCGGCCTCAACGAGGTCACCCGCCGCCGGCGCGCGGCCGGGCTCGCCTTCTTCGTCGCGCTGCCCGTCGTGCTGACGATCTTCGTCTGGCCGCACACCGCCGGCGCCGGCTCCAGCACCGGCACCTGGTTCCACTGGGTCAAGGTGTACTCGGCCCTGGCCGGCTGCCTCGGGTTCATGGCGCTGCGCTACCACCCGCGGCTGGCCGCGAAGCGCTGGGCGCTGGTGTTCCCCGCCGCGATCCTGGCGATCAACATCGCCGAGGCCGTGCTCCGCGACTTCCAGGTCGCCGGGATGTCCGAGGGCGTGGTCGACGGCGTCTACATGGTCCCGGGGCCGTGGAACGTCATGAACGGCGTCGCCGGCATCCTCAACCTGGTCACCATCTGCGGCTGGGCGGGGATCCGGATCAGCCGGTCGCGGTCCCGCGACATGATCTGGCCCGACATGCTCTGGTTCTGGATCATCCCGTACGACCTGTGGAACTTCGCCTACGTCTACAACTGCGTCGGCGACCACGCGTTCTACGCCGGCGCCGCGCTGCTGATCTCCTGCACCATCCCGGCCTTCGCCCTCAGGCGGGGCGCCTGGCTGCAGCACCGCGCGCACACGCTCGCGCTCTGGATGATGTTCACGATGGCGTTCCCGACCTTCGTGTCCTCGTCGCGGTTCGCGGTCGACGCCTCGCACGACCCGACGGCGCTGTTCCTGGTCAGCGCGGTCTCGCTCGCGGCCAACGTGGCCCTCGCGGCGTACCAGGTGCACCGCGTCGTCACCACGCGCCGCAACCCCCTCACCGGGACCGAGCTGTACCCGGAGCTGGCGGCGTACCGCCGGGTCGTGGCCGAGGAGCAGGCGCAGGCGGACGGCGACGGCGCGCCGCGGACGCCCGTGGCGGTCTGACCCCGGCCCCGTGCTCGACGCGAGCCCCCGTCCCCGCGGACCCCGCCGGGGCGGGGGCTCGTCGCGTGCGGGGCGCTCTGCGTCGGAAAACCGGAGGCGGCAGGCGGCGGCACCTTGCTACGGTCACCGGCGTGGAGACGATCGAGGTCGACAGAGCCTAGCCACCGGACCGCCGGTGGCTCGCCCCGTCGTCCGACGCGCAGCGCCGGTCCGCCCGCCGAGGGCGCCGACCGCGCGGCGACGAGCCCCCGCGCCCTCCGGCGCCGCGCCGCCCCGGCCCGCGCCCTCCGCGCACCCGGGGACCGGCCGCCCGAGCCGACCACACCCGCCCCGCCCCGCACCGCGGCACGCGAGGGAGAGAAGAGCACGCCCATGTCCCCGTCCCCCTCCGTCACCCTGCGCGCCGTCACCCTCGAGTGGCCCGACGGCACCCTCGCCCTGGACCGCGTCGACGGCACGTTCACCCCCGGCCGCACCGGGCTGGTCGGCCGCAACGGCTCCGGCAAGTCCACGCTGCTGCGGCTCGTCGCCGGCCTGCTGACGCCCACGTCGGGCGCGGTCGAGGTCGCCGGTGAGGTCGGCTACCTCCCCCAGACGCTCACGCTCGCCCGGGACGCCACGGTCGCGGAGCTGCTCGGCGTCGACCGCACGCTCGCGGCGCTCCGCGCGATCGAGTCCGGCGACGTGGACCAGCGCCACTTCGACGTCGTCGGCGACGACTGGGACATCGAGGCCCGCGCCGACGAGGCGCTGCACGCCCTGGGTTTCTCGGCCGGCGACCTCGGCCGGCGGGTGGCGGAGGTGTCCGGCGGCGAGGCGATGCTGATCGCGGTCACCGGCCTGCGCCTGCGCCGCACGCCCGTGACGCTGCTCGACGAGCCGACCAACAACCTCGACCGCCCCACCCGCGCGCGGCTCGCCGAGCTCGTCGACCAGTGGCCGGGGACGCTCGTCGTCGTCAGCCACGACCTGGAGCTGCTGGAGCACGTCGACCGGATCGCCGAGCTGCACGGCGGCACCCTGGAGACGTTCGGCGGGACGTACCGCGCGTGGCAGGAGCACCGGGAGGCCGAGCAGGCGGCGGCGGAGCAGGCCGCCCGGTCCGCGCAGCAGGCGCTCCGGGCGGAGAAGCGGCAGCGCGCCGAGGCCGAGACGACGCTCGCCCGGCGGGCCCGCACCGCCCGCGCGACCCAGCGGGACGGCGGCATCCCGAAGATCCTCGCGGGCAACCGGGCCAGCCGGGCGCAGCACTCCGCCGGCGCCCTGCGGTCCACGCTCGACGACCGGGTCCGCGCGGCGCAGACGGCGGTCGACGCCGCCGACGCCCGGGTGCGGGACGACGAGCACATCCGGCTCGTGCTGCCCGACCCCGACGTGCCGCGCGGGCGCCGGATCGCCGAGCTCGCGGACGCCGGGGGGACGCTCGTGGTGCAGGGGCCGGAGCGCGTCGCGCTCGTCGGGGCGAACGGCACGGGCAAGACCACGCTGCTGGAGCAGCTGGTCCGCGGGACCGCGCCGGCGCCCGGCCGCCCGCACGGCCGGCTGCTGACCGGCGCCGTCGGGTACCTGCCGCAGCGGCTCGACGGCCTGGACGACGAGGCGGGCGCGCTCGCCGCGGTGCAGGCCGTCGCGCCGGGCACGCCGCCGGGCACGCTGCGGAACCAGCTCGCCCGGCTGCTGCTGCGCGGCGACGCGGTCGACCGGCCGGTGCGCACGCTGTCCGGCGGCGAGCGGTTCCGGGTCGCGCTCGCCCGGCTGCTGCTCGCCGACCCGCCCGCGCAGCTGCTGGTGCTCGACGAGCCGACGAACAACCTCGACCTCGCGAGCGTCGCGCAGCTCGCGGAGGCGCTCGACGCGTACCGCGGGGCGCTGCTGGTGGTGAGCCACGACCGGCCGTTCCTGGAGCGGATCGGGGTGGACGCGGTGGTCGAGCTGGGTGCCGACGGGCGGATGCGGCGCCGGGCGGAGCTGCCCGCCTGAGGCGGGCCGCCCGCGTGCGCGTCCCCGTCAGCGGCGGCCCGCGCGCGGGCGGTCGCCCGCCTGGACGCCCTCCCACCCCGGGCGGCTCGGGCGCGCGCCCAGGCGGTCCGGGCGGGAGCGGTACACGACGTACGGCCGCCACAGGTAGCCGAGCGGGACGCTGAACACGTGCACCAGCCGGGTGAACGGCCACAGCGCGAACAGCAGCATCGCCGCCATGCCGTGCAGCTGGAACCCGAGCGGCGCGTCGGCCATGAGCTCCGGGTGCAGGTCGAACCGGAAGATGCCGCGGAACCACACCGAGACGCCCTCGCGGTAGTCGTAGTGCCCGCCGAGGTTGAGGATCGACCCTGCGACGGTGTTCCACATCCCGAGCGCGATCACGACCGCCAGCACCAGGTACATCACCTTGTCCATGCGGGTCGTCGCGCGGAACACCGGCCCGACGGTCCGGCGCCGGTAGATCAGCAGCACCAGCCCGACCAGGGTGCACACCCCGGCGACGGCCCCGATGCTGATCGCCAGCGCGTGGTAGACCTCGTCGCTCATCCCGACCGCCCGGGTCCAGGACTTCGGGATGCCGAGGCCCATCACGTGCCCGAGGAACACGGCGAGGATGCCGAAGTGGAACAGCGGGCTGGCCCAGCGCAGCAGCCGGCGCTCGTAGAGCTGGGAGGACCGGGTGGTCCAGCCGAACTTGTCGTACCGGTACCGCCAGACGTGCCCGAGCACGAACACGGCCAGGCAGACGTAGGGCACGACGACCCAGAGCAGCACGTCGCGGGTGGAGGTCATGGGCGGGCTCCGATCGTGACGGGCTGCGGTCCGGGGTAGCCGTCGAGGCCGACGTCCTCGTCGGGCGGGCCCTCGGCGGCGAGCCGGGCGACGGCCTCCCGGTCGTCGCCGCCGAGGGGCGGCAGGGTGGCGGACACCGCGACCAGGACGTCGGCCCACGGGGACCGGGCGTCCAGGAGCGCGAGCCGCAGCAGCTCGACGCCGGCGCGGTGCGCGAGCAGCAGGCCGATGCCGGCTGCGCGGCCGTCGGCATCGCCGGCGCCGCACAGCTCGAGCACGACCGCCAGGTGGTCGGGCAGCTCGCCGTCGGCGACCTCGAACCCGGCGCGCCGCAGCGCCCGGGTGACCTCGACCAGCGCGACGCCGCGGCGCCGGGTGTCGCCGTACGCGTAGTAGGTCAGGTACGGGCTGCACCGGCGCCTCAGGTCGAAGGTGGCGACGTAGTCGACGGCGAGCTCCGCGACCGGGCGGGCGCCGAGGTGGTCGGCGACCCGGCGCAACGGGTCGGCGACCTCCGGCCGCACCTCGTCGAGCGCGGCCCGGACGGCGGGCAGCAGCGCCACCAGGTCGTCGGTCGGGTAGTCGAGCAGCAGCGCGGCGGCGCGGTGGGCGACCGCGTGCTCGCGGGTGGCGAGGCGCCGCGCGGTGGCCGCCCGCTCGACGCGGTTCACGGGGCACCCGCCCCGGGCGCGCGCGGGTCCGCGGGCGGCCCGGCGTCCGGGCCCGGCTCCCCCGGGTCGTCCGCCCGCGGCGGGAACATCCCCTCGGGCGCGCCCTTCCCGTCCCAGTTGAGCAGGTTCACCCGCGCCCGCCGGCTCGACGGGTCGGCCACGGTGTCCGCCGTCTGCCGCTGCTGGAGCATGTGGAAGTTCTCCACCGCGACCGGGTCGTTCCGGAACGCGCCGCCCGACCCCTCGCCGAACGGCCCGGACCCGCCCATCCCCGGTCCGCCGTCGTAGTCGAGGGCGCACTCGGTGGCGAGCTCCTCCAGCTGGTGCGCCTGCTCGGCGTGCGCGGTCGGGATGACGTACCGCTCGTCGTACTTGGCGATCGCCAGCAGCCGGTACATCTCCCGCATCTCCGCCTCGTCCATCCCGACGCCCGCGGGGATGTCCGGGTCGCCCGCGCGGCCCATGTTCAGGTCGCGCATGTAGGACCGCATGGCCGCCAGCCGGCGGAGCACCGCGGTGACCGGGGCGGTGTCGCCCGCGGTGAACAGCTCGGCCAGGTACTCGACCGGGATCCGCAGGGCGTCGATCGCGGCGAACAGGTTGCCCGCGCCCTCGGCGTCCTCGCCCGTCTCGGCCACCACGTCGACGACCGGCGACAGCGGCGGGATGTACCAGACCATCGGCATCGTGCGGTACTCGGGGTGCAGCGGGAGCGCCACCTCGTAGTCGTGGATCAGCCGCCACACCGGCGACCGCTGGGCCGCCTCCACCCAGTCGCGCGGGATGCCCGCGCGCTCGGCCTCCCGGACCACCTCCGGGTCGCGCGGGTCGAGCAGGACCTCGCGCTGGGCGGCGAGCAGCCGCTGCTCGTCCGGCTCGCTCGCCGCGGCCAGCACGCGGTCGGCGTCGTAGAGCACCAGTCCGAGGTACCGCAGCCGGCCGACGCACGTCTCGGAGCACACCGTCGGCAGGCCGACCTCGATGCGCGGGAAGCAGAACGTGCACTTCTCCGCCTTGCCGGTGCGGTGGTTGAAGTAGACCTTCTTGTACGGGCACCCGGTGACGCACTTGCGCCAGCCGCGGCACTTGTCCTGGTCGACCAGGACGATGCCGTCCTCCGCCCGCTTGTAGATCGCGCCCGACGGGCAGGACGCGGCGCAGGACGGGTTGAGGCAGTGCTCGCAGATCCGCGGCAGGTAGAACATGAAGGTCTGCTCGAACTCGAGCCGCACCTTGTCCGAGACCTTCTGCAGCACCGGGTCCGCCGCCGTCAGCGTCGGGCCGCCGCCCAGGTCGTCGTCCCAGTTGGCGGACCACCGGACCTGCATGTCCTGGCCGGTCAGGAGCGACTTCGGCCGGGCGACCGGGCTGTGCTCCTGCAGCGGCGCCGACGTCAGCCGGTCGTAGTCGTAGGTCCACGGCTCGTAGTACGCGTCGATCGACGGCTGCTTGGGGCTGGCGAAGATCGTCAGCAGGTTCTTCAGCCGGCCGCCGGCCCTGAGCTGGAGCCGGCCGCGGCGGTTCAGGGTCCAGCCGCCCTCCCAGCGCTCCTGGTCCTCGTAGCCGCGCGGGTAGCCCTGGCCGGGCCGGGTCTCGACGTTGTTGAACCAGACGTACTCGGTGCCCGCGCGGTTCGTCCACGCCTGCTTGCACGTGACCGAGCAGGTGTGGCACCCGATGCACTTGTCGAGGTTCATCACCATCGCCATCTGCGCCATGACTCGCATCAGTACTGCACCTCCTGGCTGCGGCGGCGGACGACCGTGACCTCGTCGCGCTGGTTGCCGGTCGGACCGAGGTAGTTGAACGCGTAGGACAGCTGCGCGTAGCCGCCGACCAGGTGGGTCGGCTTGATGAGCAGCCGGGTCAGCGAGTTGTGGATGCCGCCGCGCCGCCCGGTGGTCTCGGTGAGCGGCACGTCGATCAGCCGGTCCTGCGCGTGGTGCATGTAGACCGTGCCCGCGGGCATCCGGTGCGAGACCACCGCCCGGGCCACGACGACGCCGTTGCGGTTGACCGCCTCGACCCAGTCGTTGTCCGCCACGCCGATGGTCGCGGCGTCCCGGTCGCTCATCCAGATCGTCGGACCGCCGCGGGACAGCGACAGCATGAACAGGTTGTCCTGGTACTCGGAGTGGATCGACCACTTGTTGTGCGGGGTCAGGTACCGCACCGTGACGCCCACCCCGCCGTCCCGCGCGCCGCCCGGTCCGCCGAGCAGCGGCTCGTCGAACAGCCGGTTCATGTCGAGCGGTGGCCGGAACACCGGCAGGTTCTCCCCGAGCTCGGTCATCCAGTCGTGGTCGAGGTAGAGGTGCTGCCGGCCCGTGAGCGTGTGCCAGGGCTTCAGCCGCTCGACGTTGATCGTGAACGGCGAGTACCGCCGGCCGCCCGTCTCGGAGCCGGACCACTCCGGGGAGGTGATCACCGGCACCGGCTCCTGCTGGGTGTCCCGGAAGCTCACCCGCTTGCCCTCGTGCTCCTCGGCCAGGTCGGCGAGGGGCCGTCCGGTGCGCGCCTCGAGGGTGTGGAAGCCCTGCACCGCGAGCCGGCCGTTGGTGGTGCCGGACAGCGCGAGGATCGCCTCGCAGGCGTCGACGTCCCGGGCCAGCGACGGCCGGCCCGCGGCCGGTCCGCCGCGGACGACGCCGTTGACCCGGCCGAGCAGCTCCACCTCCGCCGTCACGTCGAACGTGACGCCCTTGGTGGTGGTGCCGAGCGTGTCGACCACCGGCCCGAGCGCCGCCATCCGGGCCGCGACCGCCGGGTAGTCCCGTTCGACCACGACCAGCTTCGGCATCGTCCGGCCCGGCACCGGCTCGCACTCCCCGTCCTTCCAGTCGAGCACCCGGCCGTGCGGGGTCGCGAGCTCGTCCGGGGTGTCGTGCGTGAGCGGCACGGCGACGACGTCGCGGCGTACCCCGAGGTGCTCGGCGGCGAGCTCGCTGAACCGGCGCGCCAGGGTGTGGAAGGCGTCGAAGTCGGTGCGCGTCTGCCACGGCGGCGGGATCGCGGGGCTGAACGAGTTCACGAACGGGTGCATGTCCGTCGTGTTGAGGTCGTGCTTCTCGTACCAGGTCGCGGCCGGCAGCACGACGTCGGAGTAGATCGTCGTGCTGGTCATCCGGAAGTCCAGGGCGACGAGCAGGTCGAGCTTCCCGGACGGGGCGTCCTCCCGCCAGACCACGTCCCGCGGCCGGTCGCCGGGCGGGGCCTCGTCGGCGCGGAGGTTCGAGTCGGTGCCGAGCAGGTGGTGCAGGAAGTACTCGTTGCCCTTCGCGGAGCTGCCGAGCAGGTTCGCGCGCCAGACGGTCAGCACCCGCGGGAAGTTCTCGGGGGCGTCCGGGTCCTCCGCCGCGAACCGCAGGTCCCCGGACCGCAGCTGCTCCGGGATCGTCTCGGTCACGGGCCGCCCGGCGCGCTCGGCCTCGTCGGCGAGGTCCAGCGGGTTGCGGTCGAACGTCGGGTACGACGGCATCCAGCCCAGCCGGGCGGACTGCGCGATCAGGTCGGCGGTGGTGCGCCCCGTGAATCGGCCCCCGGTGCCCGGCGCGGCCGCCGCGAGGGTGTCGGCGGAGAACGGGTCGTACCGGAACTGGTCGGTGTTGAGGTACCAGTACGCGGTCTGGATCATCGTCCGGGCCGGCCGGCCCCAGTCGAGCGCGTTGGCGTACATGCCGTGGCCGGTGACCGGCCGGACCTTCTCCTGCCCGACGTAGTGCGCCCAGCCGCCGCCGTTCACGCCCTGGCAGCCCGTCAGCGTCGTCAGGGTGAGGAACGCGCGGTAGATGGTGTCGGAGTGGAACCAGTGGTTGGTCCCGGCGCCCATCACGATCATCGACCGGCCCCGGGACTCCTCCGCGTTCGCCGCGAACTCCCGGCCGATCCGCTCCGCCTTCGCCGCGGGCACGCCGGTGAACTGCTCCTGCCACGCGGGGGTGCACGGCGAGTCGGCGTCGTCGTAGCCGGTCGGCCACTGCCCCGGCAGCCCGGGCCGGCCCACGCCGTACTGCGCGAGGACCAGGTCGAACACCGTGGTCACGAGGTGCCCGCCGACCCGGCGGACCGGCACGCCGCGGGTGACGGTCGCCGCCGCGCCGTCGAGCGTGTCGAACCGCGGCAGCACCACCGCGACGGCGCCCTCGCCGGCCGGGTCGTCGGCCATCGTCAGCAGCGGGTCGACCTCCCCGAGGTCGAGGTTCCACCGCCCGGCGCCCGCCTCGCCGTAGTGGAACCCGAGCGACCCGCCCGGGACCACCGGCGCGCCCGTCACCCGGTCCACCAGGACGGTCTTGAACGCCGCGTGCTCGCCGGTCGCCTCGGCGCCCGGCAGGTCGGCCGCGGTGAGGAACTTGCCCGGGACGACGCCGTCGGCGGTCTCGTCGAGCCGGACCAGGAACGGCAGGTCGGTGTACCGCTTCACGTAGTCGGTGAAGTACGGCACCTGCCGCTCGACGTGGAACTCCCGGAGCATCACGTGGCCCATGGCCATCGCCAGCGCGCCGTCGGTCCCGGGCGCGGCGGCCAGCCACTCGTCCGCGAACTTGACGTTGTCCGCGTAGTCCGGCGCGACGGCCACGACCTTCTGCCCGCGGTACCGCGCCTCCGCCATCCAGTGCGCGTCCGGGGTCCGGGTCACCGGCAGGTTCGAGCCCCACATGACGAGGTAGCCAGCGTCCCACCAGTCGCCCGACTCCGGGACGTCCGTCTGGTCGCCGAAGACCTGCGGCGACGCGACGGGCAGGTCGGCGTACCAGTCGTAGAACGACAGCATCGGCGCCCCGATGAGCGAGTGGTACCGGGCGCCAGCGCCGTGCGACACCATCGACATCGCGGGGATCGGCGAGAACCCGGCCACCCGGTCCGGGCCGTAGGTGCGGATGGTGTGCACCTGCGCCGCGGCGACGATCTCGATCGCCTCGTCCCAGCTCGCGCGGACCAGGCCGCCCTTGCCGCGGACCTCCTTGTACCGGCGGGAGACCTCCGGGTCGTCGACGATGCTCGCCCACGCCGCGACCGGGTCGCCGCCGGCCCGGCGCCTCGCGTCCCGGTACAGCTCCAGCAGCCGCCCGCGGACGTAGGGGTACCGGACCCGGGTCGGCGAGTAGGTGTACCAGCTGAACGCGGCGCCGCGCGGGCAGCCGCGGGGCTCGTACTCCGGCCGGTCGGGGCCCACGGACGGGTAGTCGGTCTCCTGGGACTCCCAGGTGATGATCCCGTCCTTGACGTAGACCTTCCACGAGCACGACCCGGTGCAGTTGACGCCGTGCGTCGACCGGACGACCTTGTCGTGGCTCCACCGGTCCCGGTAGAAGGTGTCGGCGTCCCGGCCGCCCTGCTGGTAGAGCGTGCGCAGGTCGGGCGACACCTCGCCCCGGCGCAGGTGCCGCCCCAGGCGGAGCAGGGCGTCCGAGGCGGGCGTGTCGAGCCCCGGGGCGAGCGGGGCGGGGTCGGGTGCGTTCACGGGGGCTGCTCCTCGGTCGGACGGGTCAGCTCGGCTTCTCGGCGCCGGGCCGCGCGTAGTACCACCAGGTGAGCGCCGTGCAGAGGGCGAAGTACACGACGCAGCCGATGAAGAAGGTCCGCGGCGCCATCATCGACAGCGCGGTGCCGACCAGGAACGGCCCGAAGGCCGCGACGGAGGCGGTGAACCCGATGACCCCGCCCGCCTGACGCCGGGGGAAGATCATCGGCATCTGCTTGAAGGTGCCGGCGTTGCCCATCCCGGCGAAGAAGAAGATCGCGAGCATGCCGAGCAGCAGCCCGG
This sequence comes from Cellulomonas sp., assembly GCF_035634735.1. Classification (GTDB taxonomy): domain Bacteria; phylum Actinomycetota; class Actinomycetes; order Actinomycetales; family Cellulomonadaceae; genus Cellulomonas. Next base: position 18,894 of record NZ_DASQCJ010000045.1, on the reverse strand, counting down.
TGAACTGCCCGCGGTCCGTCGGCGACAGGTAGAAGGCCGTGACGACGGTGCTGACGGTCATGCCGATCCCCGAGACCAGCGTGAAGACCGCGCCGCCGTACCGGTCGCACAGCGGGCCGAGCGCCGCCCGCACCACCGAGCCGATCAGCGGCCCCAGGAACGCGAACGCGAGCGGGTCGGGCGGGTTCTCGAAGCCGCCGTACTCGTTGGTGATGATCAGCCCGAACTGGGCGGCGAACCCGCTGAAGGCGCCGAACGTCATCAGGTAGATCGCCGTCATCACCCAGGTGTGCTTCTCCCGGAAGATGTCGAGCTGCTGCCGGATGTTCGCCTGCACCGGGACCCGGCGCAGCAGCACGGCCGCGAGCACGCCGCCGAGCACCACCCACGGCACCAGCACGAGCCCGGCGTTGTGCAGCCAGAGGTCCCCGCCGGTCGTGGTCTGCTGCGGGGTCAGCGCCGCCGTGCCGAGCAGGCCGAAGCCGACGACCCAGGGCGTGAGGAACTGGATGAGGCTGACGCCGAAGTTGCCGATGCCGGCCTGCAGGCCGAGGGCGGTGCCGGACAGCCGCCTCGGGAAGAAGTAGCTGGTCGAGGGCATGAACCCCGAGAACGCGCCGCCGCCGATGCCGGCCGCCGCGGCGAGGAAGATCAGCACCCAGTACGGCGTGGTGGCGTCCCGGACCGCGATGGTCCAGCCGAGCATCGGCATCAGCATGAGGGTCGCGGTGCCGCCGACCAGGGTGCGGGTGCCGACGATCGGCGGCAGGAACATGTAGACCATGCGCAGGAGCCCGCCGGCGAGGCCGGGCACCGCGACCAGCCAGTAGAGCTGGCCCTTGGTGAGGTCGAAGCCGATGTCGTTCAGCCGCGGCGCGATCGCGCTGACCAGGTACCAGACGCAGAAGGCGAGCGTCAGGTTGTAGGTCGTCACCCAGAGCGTGCGCCAGGCGAACCGCCGGTCCCAGGCCTCCTCGCGCTCCGGGTCCCAGCGCGCCAGGTCCACCTGCGGGTCGAAACGGCTCATGCGGTCTCCTTCGCACCACCCCGCGCCGCCTCGTCGCGCCGCCGGAGCACCCCTGTCGCGCCAGTCAACCGAGCACGCCCGCCGGGGCCAACCGCGGATCGCCGTGACAAATCCTGACCCGAGGGTGTGACGCACGTCTCACCGGCGAGGCTAGCGGGTCGCGGACTCCGGGGCGGGCCCCTCGCCCGGACCGGCGTCGGCGCGCTCCGTCGCGGCGCCGCCCGCGGCCGGCCGGAGCCCGAGGTGCAGCCGGCAGCGGTCCGGCTCGACGAACGGCTCCAGGCGCTCCGCGGTGAGCGGGCCGCCGCACGCCGCGAGCACCCCGCGGATCAGCCCCAGGTGGACGCCGCACACCTCGGCGGTGCGCTCGCGGGCGAGGTCGGCGAACGGGCACCGGTGCAGGCCGACCGCCAGCGGCTCGGGCTCCACCACCGGGTCGAGGCCGACCTCCTCGAGGTGCACCTCCAGCGCCGCGAGCTGGGGGCGGCAGGTGTCGGGGACGGCGCCGTCGTCCGTGCCGGCGGCGTCCTCGAGCAGCCGGGCCCGCAGCCGCTCGTCGAGGCCCGCGCCGGCCGGGCGCTCGACGCAGCGGTAGAGGACCCGCGGCCGGCCGCGGGTGGTCCGGCGCTCGGTCGTCCGCGCGACGAAGCCCGACGCGGCGAGCCGCTCGAGGTGCTCGCGGGCGGTGTTGACGTGCACCCCGGCCCCGCGGGCGAGGTCCTCCACCGCGACGTCGCCGCCCGCCCGCTGCAGCAGGTGCAGCAGCACGACCCGGCTCCGCGAGCCGAGCGCGGCTGCGGCGGGGGCGGGACGGGCCGGCATGGCGCCGAGTATCACGCCGCCCGCCGCGGGGGTCCACCCCCGGTTCCGCCGCGCGGTTTTCCACGGCGACGTCGTCTGGTCGGGCGCCCCGGCCGCGGGTAGCGTCGCGAGGGCGGCGCCGACGCCGCGCCGACCGGGACGCCACGGGGGGACCATGCTGCACGGCGAGGTGGTGGGCCACGACGGCGCGCGGCCGGGCGCGGCGGCCGGTCACCGCGCGGCCCGGCCGGCCGGACGCGGCGCGGTCGTGGTCGCCTCCGACCGGTGCGCCCGCGGGGAGACGACCGACCGCTCCGGGCCGCTCGCGGCCGACCTGCTGCGCGCCGCCGGGCTCGACGTCGGCGACCCCGCGGTGGTGCCGGACGGGGCAGACCCCGTCGCCGCGGCGATCCGCGCCGCCGTCGCCGGGGGCGCGCGCGTGGTGGTGACCAGCGGCGGCACCGGCGTCGGGCCGCGGGACGCGACGCCCGAGGGCACCCGGCCGCTGCTCGCGCGCGAGCTGCCCGGCCTCGCCGAGGCGCTGCGCCGGCACGGCGAGGCGCACGTCGCCACCGCGGTGCTGTCCCGCGGGCTCGCGGGCGTGACCGCCGAGGGCGCGCTGGTGGTCAACCTCCCCGGGAGCCCGGCGGGCGTCGAGCAGGGGCTCGCCGTGCTGGTGCCGCTGCTCGGCCACCTGCTCGACCAGCTCGACGGAGGAGCGCACGGATGATCCACGCCCGGCTGACGGCGGAACCGCTCGACCTGGCCGCCCACCTCGCGGTCCTCGACGACGCGCGGTCCGGCGCCGTCGCGACGTTCGTCGGCCGGGTCCGCGACCACGACCCCGAGGCGGACGGACCGGTGGTCGCGCTCGAGTACTCGGCGCACCCCGACGCGGAGGCGGTCCTGGCCCGGATCGCGGCGGAGGTCGCCGCGGGGCCCGACGTGCTCGGCGTCGCGGTGTCGCACCGGGTCGGCCGGCTGGAGGTGGGCGGCACCTCGGTCGTCGCGGCCGTCAGCACCGCGCACCGGGCGCCGGCGTTCGACGCGTGCCGGGTGCTGGTCGAGCGGGTCAAGGCGGAGCTGCCCGTGTGGAAGCGGCAGCTGCTCGCCGACGGGTCGCACGTGTGGGTGGGGTCGGCGTGACCGGGGGCCGGGGCGGCGCCGCCGACGCCGGCGGCCCGCTGGTCGACCGGTTCGGCCGGGTGCACCGCGACCTGCGGGTCTCGCTGACCGACCGCTGCCAGCTGCGCTGCACGTACTGCATGCCCGCGGACGGCGTCCCCTGGCTGGCCGGCCCCACGATGCTCAGCACGGACGAGATCGTCCGCGTGGCGGGCGTCGCCGTCGGGCTCGGCGTCCGCGAGGTGCGCCTGACCGGCGGCGAGCCGCTGCTCCGCCCGGACGTCGTGGACGTGGTGCGCCGGGTCGCCGCCCTCGAGGGCGCCGAGGGGCCGCCCGAGGTCTCGATCACCACGAACGCCCTCCGGCTGGCCGGCCTCGCGGGGCCGCTGGCCGACGCCGGCCTCGCGCGGGTCAACATCAGCATCGACACCCTGGACCGCGAGCGCTTCGCGCGCCTGACCCGCCGCGACCGGCTGCCGCAGGCGCTCGCCGGCATCGCCGCGGCGGACGCGGCGGGGCTGCACCCGGTCAAGCTCAACGCGGTCGCGATGCGCGGCGTGAACGACGACGAGGTCGTCGCGCTGACCGAGTTCGCCGTCGAGCGCGGCTACGAGATGCGGTTCATCGAGCAGATGCCGCTGGACGCCGGCCACACCTGGCAGCGGACGGACATGGTGACCCAGGCCGAGATCCTCGCCGCGCTGCGCACCCGGTTCGCGCTGACCGAGCTCCCCGGGCGGGGCTCGGCCCCCGCCGAGCGGTGGCTGGTCGACGGCGGCCCGGCGACCGTCGGGGTGATCGCCTCCGTGACGGCCCCGTTCTGCGGGTCGTGCGACCGGGTGCGGCTCACCGCGGACGGGCAGCTGCGCGCGTGCCTGTTCGCGCGGACCGAGACGGACCTGCGCGCGCTGCTGCGCTCGGGGGCCGACGACCGGGCGCTGGCGGCGGCGTTCCGGGCGTGCCTCGCGGGCAAGCGGGCGGGGCACGACATCGACGACCCGGGCTTCCTGCAGCCGGACCGGCCGATGAGCGCGATCGGGGGCTGACGCGTCGCGCGGCCGGGCCTCGGCGCCCGCTCAGCCACCCGCGAACGGCGGCAGCACGTCGACCACCCCGCCCGCGGCCAGCGGGCTGCCCGGGTCGTCGAGCCGCCGGCCGTCGTGCAGGAGCGCGCACCGCCCGAGCACCCGCTCCAGCTCCGCGCCGTGCCGGTCCGCGAGCGCCGCGCGGAGCTCGCCCGCGGTGCCCGCGTCCAGCTGCTCGGTCGCGGTGCCGGCCGCCTCGGCGGCGGCCGCGAAGTAGCGCACCGTGATCACGGCGCCCCCGTCCCCGGGTCGTCGTCGCCCCACGTCCGGGCCGCGGCGGTCAGCCGCGCGAGCACCCGCTCCAGCGCCGCGCGGTCCCCCGAGCCCGCGCCCACCGCGTAGCCGGCGAGGAACCCGGTCAGCGGCACCGCGGGCCGCCCGACGCCGTGCGCGACCTCGCGCGCCAGGTCGAGCACCCGGTCGACGTCGACCGCCGACGGGTCCACGCCGAGCGCCGCCGCCTGCGCCGCGACCCAGCGCTCCAGGTCCTCGCCGGCCGGCTCGTGACGGTCCGTGCTCATCCGGGTCCCTCCCCCGTGCCCGGCCGGCCCGGCGGGCCGGCGTCCGTCAGCGACCGCTCGAGCGCGGCCACCGCCTCCCAGGTGTCCGCGTCCCGGGCCGCGTCGGCCGACCCCTCGAGGCCGACCAGCCGCAGCCCGGCGACCAGGCGCCGCACCGAGCAGCCGTGCACGCCGCCGTCGGCCTCCCGCGCCCGGACCGCCGCGCGCAGGGCGTCCGCGCGGTACACGCCGGCCAGCGGCTGCGGGTACCCGTCCGCGTCCACGAGCACCGCCCCGTCGGCACCGGGGTCGGCGTCCAGGGCGCGGTGCAGGCCGGGCACCGCGGGCGCGGCGAGCGGCATGTCGCACGCCAGCACCAGCACCCGGTCCGCGAGCGGCGCGGGACCCGCGTCGAGCGCGCGCAGCCCGGCCGCCACCCCCGCCGCGGGGCCGCCCGCGGGCGGGTCCTCCAGCGTGGTGCCGACCCCGGGACGCGCGAGCGCGTCGGGCCCGACGACGACGACCCGGCGCGCGCCGGCGGTCGCGTCGAGCGCCCGGTCGAGCAGGGCGCGCCCGGCCACCGGCACCTCGGCCTTGACCACCCCGCCGAGCCGCAGCCCCTGCCCGCCCGCGAGGACGAGCGCGTCGAGCACGGTCACGGGTCCTCCCGGCGCCAGTCGCCGGACCGCCCGCCGGACTTGGCGACGACCCGGACGCCCTCGATCGAGACGCCCCGGTCGAGGCCCTTCACCATGTCGACGACGGCGAGCGCGGCGACGGACACCGCGGTGAGCGCCTCCATCTCGACCCCGGTGCGGTCGGCGGTCCGGACCGTGGCGGTCAGGTCGACGCCGTCGTCGGTGACCTCCAGGTCGACGACCACGCCGTGCACGCCGATGACGTGCGCGAGCGGCAGCAGGTCCGGCGTGCGCTTGGCGGCGGCGATGCCGGCCACCCGCGCCACGGCCAGGACGTCGCCCTTGGGCACGTCGCCCGCGCGCAGCGCCGCGACGACGTGGGCCGGGCACCGCACCCGGCCCTCGGCGGTCGCCGCGCGCACCGTCGGCTGCTTGGCGGTCACGTCCACCATCCGGGCGCGGCCCGCGTCGTCGAGGTGGCCGAAGGGCTGGGTCACGTGTCCGTCCTCAGGATCCGCAGGGTCGCGCCGCGCTCCACGGCGCCGGCGCCCGCCGGCACCACGGCCAGCCCGTCCGACCCTGCCAGACCGGCCACGAGGTGGGAACCCGACCCCCCGGACGCGGCGCGCCGGGCCCGCAGCACGTCGCCGTCCGCGGTCAGGGCGACCGGCATGTACTGGTCGCGGCCGGCCGGGGGCGTCCAGGCGTCGTCCGCGACCGCCTCGACCTCCGGGCGGCCCGCGCCGGTCAGCCCGCGCAGCCGGCGGATCGCGGGCCGCACGAACAGCTCCGCGGACACGTGCGCGCTCACGGGGTTGCCGGGCAGGCAGAGCACCGGCGTCCCGTCGGCCAGGCGCCCCGCACCCTGCGGCTTGCCGGGCTGCATCGCCACGGGCCCGAACCCGACGCCCTGCTTGCGCAGCAGCTCCTTCACCACGTCGTAGGCGCCGGCGGACACGCCTCCGGAGGTGACGACCAGGTCGGCCCCGGCCCCCGCCTCGTCGAGCGCCTCGGCGAGCCGCGCGAGGTCGTCCGCCACCGAGCCGACCCGCACCACCTCGGCGCCCGCGGCGGCGGCCGCGGCGGCGAGGAGCACGGAGTTCGAGTCGGGCAGCTGGCCGTGGGCCAGCGCGGTGCCCGCGGGGACGAGCTCGGAGCCGGTCGACAGCACCGCGACCCGGGGGCGCCGGTGCACCCGCACGGTCCCCGCGTTCACCGCCGCGGCGGCCGCGACCTGCGTCGGGCCGAGCAGCGCGCCCGCGCGGAGCACGAGGTCGCCCGCCGCCACGTCCTCCCCCGCCCGGCGGATGTGCGCAGCCGGCGCCGGCGCCCGGTCGATCCGCACGGTCGCGGTGCCGGCGTCGGTGTGCTCGACGGGGACGACCGCGTCCGCGCCCTCCGGCACGGGGGCGCCGGTCATGATCCGCGCCGCGGTGCCCGGCCCGACGACCACCCTGGCGCCCGACCCGGCCGGCAGGTCCGCCACCACCGGCAGCGTGGCCGGGTGCCCCGGCGCCGCGGCCTCGACGTCCGCCCGGCGCACCGCGTAGCCGTCCATGGCGGAGCTGTCCCAGCGCGGCAGCCGCTCGGCGGCGCGCAGGTCGGCCGCGAGCACGTGGCCGGCGGCGGCGCCCGGCGCCAGGTCGACCACCGGCAGCGGGGCCACCAGGTCGAGGACGGCGGCGAGGTGGTCGGCGACGGACCGCATCGTGGTCACCCGGCTCCTCCGCGTCGTGGTCGGTCGTGCTCCCCGATGTCTACCGCGCCCGGCGCGCGGGCTCCACCCCGGGGCGCCGTCAATAACGCGCGAGCGTCGGGTCCACCTCGTCGACCCAGCCCAGCACGCCGCCGTCCACGTGCGCGACGCCGGTCCGCCCCGCGGCGAGCAGGGCGAGCGCGGCCTGCTCCGACCGGACGCCGCTGCGGCACAGCACGACGACCGGCCGGTCCGCCGGCACCGCGCCCAGGCCCGACCCGTCGAGCACCCGCGCCAGCGGCACGTGCAGCGCGCCCGGGACCGAGACGACGTCGAGCTCGGCGGCCTCCCGGACGTCGAGCAGCGTGAACGGCTCGGCGCCGCGGTCGCGGCGGTCGAGCATGGCGGCGAGCTCGCGGGGGGCGACGAGGGGCACGGCGGGGGGCACGGCGGGGGCGTCCACGGGGACGGCGCAGCCGGGGACCGCGGCGGGCGCGGGGACCGACCCGCCCGCCGGCACCGCCCGGGCCCGCACCGGCACCTCCGACCACCGGGCCGCGAGCGCGTCCAGCACCAGCACCCGCCCGAGCAGTGGCCGCCCGGTCCCGGTCACCAGCTTCACGACCTCGGTCGCCATCAGGCTCCCGACCTGGCCGCACATCGCCCCGAGCACGCCGCCCTCCGCGCACGACGGCACGGTGCCGGGCTCGGGCGGCTCGGGGAACAGGTCCCGCAGCCCGACCCCGGGCACCCCGGCGGGCGGCGCGCCCCAGAACACGCTCACCTGCGCGTCGAACCGGAAGACCGAGCCCCACACCTCGGGCAGCCCGAGCCGCGCGCACGCGTCGGCCACGAGGTACCGGGTCGGGAAGTTGTCGGTGCCGTCGACCACGACATCGTAGTCGGCCAGCAGGTCCACCGTCCCGGCGTCGAGCCGCACGTGGTGGGTCACCACCCGCACCCCCGGGTCGAGCCGGTGCACCGCCTCCGCGGCGCTGTCGACCTTCCGCCGTCCGACGTCCGCCACCCCATGCACCACCTGGCGCTGCAGGTTCGACAGCTCGACCTCGTCCGCGTCGACCACGCCGATCGTGCCCACCCCCGCGGCCGCGAGGTACTGCAACACCGGCGCCCCGAGCCCGCCGGCGCCCACCACGCAGACGCGGGCGGCCCGGAGGCGGCGCTGGCCGAGCTCGCCGAGGGCGGGTAGCAGCAGGTGCCGCGACCAGCGCTCGCGCTCGGCGGACGTCAGCGGCGGCCCCGGCTCGACGAGCGGGGGAAGGGACGGCTCCGGCTCCACCCGGCCAGGCTAGGACCCCGGGGCCCGCCGCGGGAGTGCGGCGTCGGGCGGCGCCGCGACCAGCACGGCGGGGGCGACGGTGCGGAGGCGGAGCAGCGGGTCGGCGCGCGGGGCCGAGCGCTCCTCCCCGGGGGCCGCCGCGGCGGCGTCCGCGAGCGCCGCGGCGCGGTACGCGGCGAGCAGGGGCTGCGGGTGCCCGTCGGGGCCGAGCGCGACCGCGGCGCGGGCCCCCGGGTGCTCGGCGAGCGCGGCGAGGAGCCGGGGCACGGCGGCGACGGCGCCCGGCCGGTCCCCGGGCACGACGACCGCCACGTCCACGCCGTCCCCCAGCGCGCGGAGCCCGGCGGCGAGCGCCGCGACGGGTCCGCCGCCGGCCGCGCCCCGGAGCAGCCGGACGTGCGGACGCCGGCCGTCGGGCGCCGCGGGGCCGGGATGCTCGGCGAGGAGGACCGTGGGCCACGGCGCGAGGGCGTCGAGCACCGGGCCGAGGCCCGCGGCGGTGGCGGCCTCGGGCCCGGGCGCTCGGCCGCCCGCGCCGTCCGCGCCACCCGCGACGACCAGGGCCCCCACCCGACCCGCGTCCGCCGCCCCGGGCGCGCTCCCGGCGGCCGTCGCCCCCCGGGCCACCACCCGCCCCCGGTCCAGCCGCACCACCCGGTCCGCGAGCCCGTCCAGGTCGGCCGCGTCGTGCGACACCAGCAGCACCGGCACCCCCGCCTCGGCCAGGTGCTCCCGGAGCAGCGCGCGCACCTCCGCCCGCGAGCCCGCGTCGAGCGCCGAGAACGGCTCGTCGAGCAGGAGCAGCCGGGGGCGCGAGGCCAGCGCCCGGGCCAGCGCCACCCGCTGCGACTGCCCGCCCGACAGCCGGGCCGCCCGGAGCCCCGCGCGGTCGCCGACCCCGAGCCGGTCGAGCCAGCGCGCCGCCTCCGTCCGCGCGTCCGCCGCACGCACCCCGCGGGCGCGCAGCCCGAACGCCGCGTTCTCCAGCGCGGACAGGTGCGGCACCAGCAGGTGGTCCTGGAACACGGTGCCGATCCCCCGCTCGGCGGACGGCACGTGCACGCCGTCGCCGTCGAGGACCCGGCCGGCGAGCTCGACCCGGCTGCCGGCGGCGGGCACCAGGCCGGTCAGCGCGTGCAGCGCCGTGGTCTTGCCGGAGCCGTTGGCCCCGACCAGCGCGACGACCTCGCCGGGACCGGCGTCGAGCGCCACGTCCAGCGCGAAGTCGCCCCGCCGGACCGCGAGCCGCGCGCGCAGGCCGGTCACGCCCGCACCCCGGTGAGCCAGCGGCCGCGCAGCGCGAGCAGGATGACCAGGCTGACCGCGACGAGCACCAGCGACAGCGCGATCGCCGCCTCGGGGTCGCTCTCCATCGTCAGGTAGATCGCCAGCGGCATCGTCCGGGTCGCGCCCGGGAAGTTGCCGGCGAACGTGATCGTCGCGCCGAACTCGCCCAGCGCGCGGGCGAACGCGAGCACCGCGCCGGACACGATGCCCGGCAGCGCCCGCGGCAGCGTGACCCGGCGCAGCACGTACCAGGGGCTCGCGCCGAACGTGGCGGCGGCCGCCTCGGTGCGGCCGTCCAGCCCCCGCAGCGTGCCCTCGACGGCGATCACCAGGAACGGCAGCGCCACGAACGTCTCCGCGATCACCACCGCGGGCGTCGTGAACGGCAGCGTCACGCCGGTCCACCGCTCCAGCGGCCCGCCGAGCAGCCCGACCCGCCCGAGCAGCATGAGCAGCGCGACGCCGCCGACGACGGGTGGCAGCACCAGCGGCACCGTGACCAACGCGCGCACCACCCGGGCCGCCCACCCCCCGGAGCGGGCGAGCACCCACGCGAGCGGCACGCCGAGGACCAGGCAGATCGCCGTCGCCGCCGTCGCGCAGCGCAGGGACAGCCCCAGCGCCTCGACCACCGGCTCCGAGGCGATCGTCGTCGTCAGCCGCCCCCACGGCGCCCGGACGACCAGCGCGACGAACGGCAGGACCAGCAGCGCGACGGCCAGCGCCGCGGGGACGAGCAGGCCGGCGGGCGCGCGGGGGCGGGTGCGCATCAGCTCACGACGAACCCGGCGGCCTCGAGCGCCTCGGCCCCGACGACGGACAGCACCAGGTCCCGGAACGCGGCGGCGGCCTCGGGGTTCGGCGCGTCGGCGAGCACGGCGACCGGGTAGTCGTTCACCACGTCGACGTCCTCGGGCACGTCGACGCCCTCGACGGCGTCGCCGGCCGCGATCACGTCCGTCCGGTAGACCACGGCCGCGTCGACCTCGCCGAGCACCACCTTGGTCAGCGTCGCGGACACGTCCTTCTCGTACGTGTCGGGCTGCGGGACGACGCCCGCGGCCGCGAACATCTCCGCCGCGGCCGACCCGCACGGCACCTCGGCGGCGCACAGCGCGAGCGTGCGGTCCGGGTCGGCGAAGTCCTCGACGCCGGTGACGCCGCCCGGGTTGCCGGCCGGCACCGCGATCTGCAGCGTGTTCGTGGCGAACACCTCGGGCGTCCCGGTGAGGTCGGCGACCTGCTCCATCGTGCTCGTGTTCGCGGTCGCCAGCAGGTCCGCGGGCGCGCCGGCCCGCACCTGCTGCGCCAGGGCCGAGCTCGCCCCGAAGCCGAACGTCACGGTGGCGCCGGGGTTCTCCTGCTCGAACCGCTCGCCGAGCTGGGTGAACACCTCGCTCAGCGAGGCGGCCGCGAGCACCACGACCTCGCCGGTGAGCTGCGGTGCCGCGGTCGCGTCGCCGCCCGCCTCGGCGGCGCCCGGGGGCGCGTCGGTCCCGCCGGGGGCCGACGAGCAGCCGGCGAGCGCGGCGGCCACGGCGACGAGCAGGGCGAGCGCCGTGCGGGTCCGGGTGGTGGTCATCCTGGCTGCTCCCCCTCCAGCGAGACGTTGGTGGCCTTCACCGTGGCGATCGCGGCGCTGCCGACCTCCAGGCCGAGCTCGTCGACCGCCTCGCGGCTGATCAGCGACACGACCCGGAACGGCCCCGCCTGCAGCTCGACCTGCGCCATCACGGTGTCCTTCGTGACCCGGGTGACCACCCCGCGCAGCCGGTTCCGCATCGACACCGTCGCCGCCCGGCCGTCGGTGGCCGACCGGCGCTCGCCCTGGCGGCGCAGCTCCTCCGCCAGGTCGACGCCCTCGACCGTCCACCGGCCCGTGCCGGGATCGCGGTGCCCGGGCAGGCGCCCCTGCTCGATCCACCGGCGGACCGTGTCGTCGCTGACCCCGACCAGGTCGGCCGCCTCGCTCACCGTGAAGGTGGTCATGCGGCGAACCTAGCGCGGTTCGGCCCGCATCTGCGTCCCGAGCGGGGTCACGGATCCGCATCTGCGTGCTCGGGGCGCGTCGCGGCTCACCCGAACCACGTCAGGTCGAAGCTCCGGCGGTCGTGGACACCGGGTGGATTCCCCCGGGCACGCGCGCGCAGTGTCAGCACGTAGCCCCACAGGGTGTCCGTGTCGACGAGCTTGACCTTGCCCGCGAGCCGGAGCAGGTCCCACGTCGTGTAGGTCGTGATCCCCCGCATGTCGGCGAGCATGCGCGCGTCCCGGTCGTCGGTCGCGAAGGCCGCGTCGATCTGCCGACCCGAGATGATCGCGACCGTCTCGGCTTCGCCGAGGTGCCTCGTCGGACCGTCGCCCGGCCCGACGAGCCGGTCTCGGAGCAGCCGGACCTCCAGGTGCTCGGCCGGCGTAGCGGGGTACAGCGGCGACCCCAGGATCGCGGGGTACGCGGCCATCGCCTCCAGCCCGACCTCCTTCTCGGACTGCGCGCACTCGTCGGAGACGGCGGCGCACCACCGGCCCTGGCCCCGCATGATCCGGTCGAGGATGTCGACGCGGTTGAGCAGAGCGAAGTTGATCAGGACCGTGTTGTCCGGGAAGAGGATCGTCGTCATGGCGTCGGCATCAGCCCCAGGCCGACGGCGAGCTCGTCGACGTCGCCGCCCGGACGGGCGGGAGGTTCGACCTCCAGCTCGTCCACAGCCACGTCGAGCATCCACGCGAGCGTCCGGGCGCTGATCGCGCCCGACTCGACCAGGTCGACGTGCGCGCGCAGCAGCGGCTGGGGGAAGCGCCGGCGGGCCGCCTCATCCATCCGCGCGGTGATCGCGTCGAGGCCCGGCTCCGGGCAGCGCCAGTGGCGGCGGAGCAGCCGCTGTGTCTTCTGGCCCATCCACTCGCGCAGGACGAGAGGGGCCTCGATCCCGAGCGCGTCCAGGCGGTTCGCCGTCGCGTCGATCGACACCCCGTGGTCCCAGACCCAGGACGCGAGGCCCTCGACCGTCAGACTCGGGAAGTCGGCCGCGACGACGTCGGCGCGCGGCATCAGCAGGTCGGCCGCCCACCGGTTCGCGGCGAGCTCCGCCGCCTCGGTGGCCGGCTCGTCGTCCAGGTGGCCGGCGGCGACGTGCGCGAGCTCGTGAGCAAGGGAGAAGTTCTCCCAGAACCAGTTCCCCGTGGCAGGCACGGCGATCACGTACCGCCCGTCGACCGCGAAGCTGTAGCCGGTCGAGAGGTCCGGCACGCGGACGACGTCGACCGCCAGCCGCTCCTCGAGCCGGTCGATGAACGGCCGCACGAAGCCGCTGCCGAGGACCTCACGCATCTCCGCGGGGGTGCGCGGGACGTCGTGCGACGGCGGCAGCGCCCCCGCCTGGCGGTAGGCCAGCTCGAGATCGGCCAGGATCAGCTCGTCCTGGTCGCGTCCCGGGACGTCACGGGCGCCGGTGTCCCGGTCGAACCGGTGGCGCGCGGCGTACCGCCGGCGGTGCGGGTCGGGCTCTCCGGTGATCAGCCAGTGGACCTCGACGCCCAGGTAGTCGGCGAGCCGGGCGAGCTCGACGGACGAGAAGGCCCGCTTGTCGTTCATGGCACGCGAGAGCGCGTCGGGCGTCATGCCGACGGCCTCGGCGACCTGGTACTGCGTCACCGAGGACGCCCGGTCCGCGATCGCCCGACGAACGCGCGCGCCGATCGTCTGGGTGTCCATCACCCCACGGTAGTGCCGTTCGTTGGCATTTTCCCAACGACTCGCGGCGGCGGCTCGTGCCGGCCGGCTCACCCCGCGGGCGTCGCCCCCGCGTCGTCGCCGCCGGCGCCCGCCGTCATCCGCGCGGCCCGCACCGCCCGCCGCCGGTCGACCACGACCACCACGCCGAGCACCGCGACGGCCAGCGCGAACCCCGCGATCACGTCGGTGAGGAAGTGGTACCCGAGGTACAGCCGGCTCCCGGCGACCAGCGCGATCCCCAGGCCGGTCGACAGCGCCCAGAGCACCAGCGACCGCACGTGCGGGCTGCGGATCCAGATCAGGTACCCGGCGGTGAGCAGGAACGTCGCCGTGCCGACGGTGTGCCCCGACGGGAACGAGTAGGTGGACTCCGAGCCGGGCACCGACATCGTGTCGAGCGGCGGGCGCGGCCGGCCCACCGCCGACTTGATCGCCACCGACACGAGCGTCGACAGCACCATGGCGCCGGCGAGCAGGGCGGGCTGCCACCACGAGCGGGTCACCAGCCCCCACACCAGGCACGCGGCCACCACCACGACCGGCAGCACGCTCGGCCCGGTCACCGCCGAGACCCCGGTGAGGAACGCCGTCACCGCCGGGCCGCGCGCGGCGACCAGCCAGTCGAGCACCGGCAGGTCGGCCTCGGCGAGGTCGTCGCCCTCCGCCACGGCGTCGTGCACGACGAGCAGGCCGACCACCCCGACCACGACCAGCAGCAGGCCGATGACGACGGCCGCGCCGGACGTCGGGTCGCGCACCTCGCCGCGGCGGGCCCAGAGCGCGAGCGACGACCGGCGGGTGGCTGCGGCGGCGCGGCGGTACCAGGGCTCGGGTGACATCGGGCGATCGTCGCAGCAGCGGCGCGCGGGCGCCCGGGGAAGGACCCGTGGCCGGCACCCGAGCCGGCGCGTGCGGCAGCAGCCGGCCGATGGTCCTACGGCGGCGGACCGCCGGGGTGGGACCGTGCTCGGGCCGGCCGGGCACCGCCCCGGCGCCCACCTGCGAGGAGGCACGACCGTGAGGGATTCCGTGGTGGAGGCCGGCGACGCCGGCACCGGGCGTCGCCCGGCTCGCACGGCGGCCCTCCTGATGGTGCTCGCGTCGCTGTCCGTGATCGCCGCGATCTCCGTCCTGGCCGAGGGCGGGAGCGCGGCCGTGGCGGGAGCTCTCGCCGTGATGGGCGCGGCCGGGCTCGTCGCCGCACGCCGGTCCCGCCGCCCCGCCGCCTGACCTCGTCCGGCACCCCCGCACCGTCCGCCCTCAGGACGGCGGTGCGTCCTCCGGCGCGCGCGCGGCCCTCGGCCCCGGCTCGTGCGGGACCAGCTTGAGCCCGATGACCGCGGCGACGATGCCGACGAGGAACAGCACCTTCGCCGGCGAGGCGGTCTCGCCGCCCGCGACCATCGCGTAGGTGACCGTCAGCGCCGCGCCCACGCCGACCCACACCGCGTAGGCCGTTCCGATCGGGATGGTCCGGGTGGCCCAGGCGAGGCCGGCCATGCTGGCCGTGAGCGCCACGAAGAACACGATCGTCGGCGTCGGACGGCTCAGGCCGTCGGACATCCCGAGCGCGGTCGCCCACACCGCCTCGAACACGGCGCTGACCAGCAGCACGATCCACGGCACGTCAGCTCACCGCCTTCAGGCCGACGACCGAGCCGATGAGCAGGACCAGCAGCGCGACCCGGGCGACGCCGAGCCGGTCCTGGCCGGTCACCGCAGCCCACAGGACCGTGAGCGTCGCGCCGATGCCGACCCACACGGCGTACGCCGTGCCCGTCGGCAGGGACTGCATGGCCCACGCGAGGCCGACCATGCTCAGGCCCATCGAGAGGAGGAAGACGACCGTCGGGACCGCGCGCCGGAAGCCGTGCGAGGCGGCGAGCGCCGTCGCCCACACCGCCTCGAGCATGCCGGAGCCGATCAGGATGAACCACGCCATGGCGAACCCGTCTGAGTCAGTCTTGTCGTGGTGCGGGTACTGCTCCCTCGTCCGCGAGCCCTGTCGCCGGGCTCCGCGTCGATGCTAACCCGGGCCGCGGCGGGGGTCGAGGCGGTCGCGTCAGACCGAGGTCACCCCGGCCGGGCTGGGTTCCCGGCGCGCCACGAGGCGGTTCAGGCGCTCGGACATGACCAGGCCCAGCGCGACCAGCACCGCCGCGAACAGCGGGAAGATCCACGTCCCCGCCCAGGCCGACAGCACCCCGAACAGCGGCGGCGCGAGCGTCGAGCCGGTGTACGCCGCGGCCATCTGGATGCCGATGATCGCCTGCGAGCTGCTGCGGCCGAAGTTGACCGGCGTCGAGTGGATGATCGCGGGGTAGATCGGCGCGCAGCCGAGCCCGGCGACCACGAGGCCCGCGAGCGCGAGCACGTCGGTCCCGACCGGGAGGCCGATGAGCGCGACGCCGACCGCGACGGTCGCGAAGCCCCCGCGGATGAGGAGCGTGTCGCCGATGCGGTCGGCGAAGAACCCGGCCAGGAACCGCCCGCCGGTGATGCCCAGCAGGAACAGCGAGCCGAACGCCGCCGCCGTGGCGGTGTCGACCCCGCGGTCGGTGACGAGGTAGGTCGACGCCCACAGGATCGCGGTGCTCTCGAGGGCGCAGTAGGCGAAGAACGCGGTGAGGATCAGCAGGACGCCCGGGATGCGCAGCGCCTGCGCCAGCGGGACGTGCGCGCGGGTCGTCGACGGGTCGTCCCCGCCGGCGCCGGCAGCGTCCGCGGACCCGGCCGCGCGGACGGCGTTGACCCGGCCCCAGAGCGGCAGGCTGACGAGCAGCACGACCGTCAGGGCGATCTGGATCCCGCCGACGATCCCGTAGGCCCCCGACCACCCGAGCTGGGTGCCGAGCGCGTAGCTCATGATGAACGGGCTGATCGACGCGCCCACGCCCCAGAAGCTGTGCAGCCAGTTCATGTGGCGCGCGGCGTAGTGCAGGGCGACGTAGTTGTTGAGCGCCGCATCGACCGCGCCCGCCCCGAGGCCGTACGGGATCGCCCACAGGCAGAGCAGCCAGAACGACCCGGACAGCGAGAAGCCCACCAGCGCGGCCGCCGTCATCCCGACGCTGACGGCGGTGACCAGCCCGGCCCCGAACCGGCGCGTGAGGCGGTCGGACGCGAGGCTGGACACGATCGTCCCGACCGAGATGATCATCGTCAGGATGCCCGCGAACGCCAGGGGGACGCCGAGGTCCTCGTGCATCACGGGCCACCCGGAGCCGACCAGGGAGTCGGGCAGCCCGAGGCTGATGAAGGCGACGTAGACGATCGTCAGGAGGAGCGAGTACACGGCGTGCGGTGCTGCCTTTCCGCGGTTCGGACGTCCTTGGCCCCGCCGGCGAGCGAGCGCAGCGTTGCCGGGCGATCCTACCGACCGGTCGGGGTCGGCCGCGGGTGGCCCTCTCATCTCGACGCGCAGGTCGACGTCGCCGGCCACGCAGCTGCCGCCACCCAGCCCGTACCACCCCGTCTCGACTCCCCGTAACTCGCCCGGCACACCGGCCCGAGGCCGGGGAGCCGGACGACGCTGGTCGCACCGCGGCGACCTCGTGCGACCCCACCTCGCTCGCCGTCGTCGCCGCTGATCCCGACACGAAAGGTGATGATCCCCGTGCTGCGCCGACTCTGCTCGGTCCTCGCGTGCCTGGCGACCCTGGGCGTGCTCGTCGTCGCGCCACCGGCGGGGTCGGCGGCAGCGGTCGCCGAGGGCTCCGAGGGCGTCGCCGGCACCGAGGGCGACACCGACGACGTCCCGCCGGGGACGCGCGGCCTCAACAACATGACCAACCCGGGCGTCCAGACGGCCGTCGAGCGCGGCTCCCTCTCGTTCGGCGTCGAGGGTCACCTGGGGTCCGTCGTCGGGGGGTACGCCTACCTCCAGCGATGGGTCGACACCGCGACGAACCCGTGGCCCGCGTGCGAGCGCGACGAAGCGCTCAACGACCTGTGGCGGCGTGGGCAGCTCGACCACCAGACCAAGTGGATCAGCGGCACGCTCGGCACGAAACGGCTCGACTGGTCGCTGTCCGCTACGGATCTCACGGCCGACCGCGCAGGGCGTTACCGGGTGGCCACCTGGACCGGTATCGGCTCGGGTCGCCACGCCTACGTCTGCTTCTCGATCTACCTCCGCCTCCACGCGCCGTTCGTGAGCAACCCGCAGTCGACCACGGTGAACGAGCGCGGAACCGCGACCTTCACGTCGACCTCCTCCTCGCCCACCGGCACCATCGCACCCTCCACCCAGTGGCAGAGGTCGACCGACGGCGGATCGACGTGGACCGACATCAACGGCGCCCGGTCCACCACCTACACCGTCAGCAACGTCACCGCGGAGATGCACGGCCACCGGTACCGAGCCGTCCACCAGCGCCTCGCCACCAACGAGTTCCAGCTCAGCTCGGACGCCGTCTCCACGACCGCCGCGACCCTGAACGTGCGTGCGGCGGCCCGGATCGCGCAGCACCCGTCCGGAGTCACCGTGGACCCCGGGCAGACGGCCTCGTTCTCCGTGACCGCGACCGGCCAGGCGCCGCTGACCTACCAGTGGCAGCGGTCCACCGACGGCGGCAGCACGTGGACCGACCTGACCGGTCAGACCGGCGCGTCCCTGACCGTCGAGGGCGCGACCGCCGAGATGGACGGTCACCGGTTCCAGGTCCGGGTGAACAACGTGGTGGGCGTGCCGGCCACGTCCGAGGCCGCCGTGCTCACGGTCCGCCAGCCCCCCGTGATCACCGCCCAGCCGGAGCCCCGGACCGTCACGGCCGGCGAGACGGCGGAGTTCGCCGTCGCCGCCGAGGGCACGGGCGACCTCGGCGTGCAGTGGCACCGCTCGTCCGACGGCGGGGAGACCTGGACCCCGCTCGACGGGCAGACCGGCTGGTCGATGACCACCTCGCCCACGACCATCGCCATGTCCGGGTGGCTGTACCGCGCCGAGGTCACCGACCCCGCCCTCGCGGGAGCCGCCGGGAGCGTCACCTCCGAGCCGGCCACCCTGACCGTCCGGCCGCGGGTGACGATCCAGGTCACGGTGACCCCCCGGGTCGTCCTGGTCGACCGCCTCCCCGCGTGGGAGGCCGCCCCGTGAGACCCGCGCGCGTGGCGAGGACCGTCCCGGCGAGCGCCCCGGCGTCCTCGCTCTTCGAGGACCGACGACCTCCGGCGTAGCCCCGCGCCGCCTGGCACCGTCGCCGCGTTCTGGTGGGCGTCGGCCGCGCCGTCGCGCCCCGCCGCGGTGAGACCAGCGGTCAGCGCGGCCCCGTCAGGCGCCGTCCGCCTGCGCGACGCAGAACTGGTTGCCGTCGGGGTCGGCGACGACCGTCCAGCGGAACCCGGGCATCTCCTGCTGCGCCACCAGCGTCGCGCCGTCCGCGAGGAGGGCGCGCACGGCGGACTCCCGGTCCTGCGCGTGCATGTCGAGGTGCACGCGGTTCTTCCCGGGCGTGGGGTCGGCGACCTTCTGGAACGCGAGCGCGGGGCCGTCGGGCCGCTCGACGGTGACGAACCAGCCGTCCGCCTCGTCGCGCGCGGTCCCGCCGACGTGCCGGGCCCACCACGTCGCCAGGGCGACCGCGTCGGTGGTGTCGAAGGTGATCATGCCCACGGAGAGGGTCGTCATGACCACACCGTAGGGCGCGGCCGGCCTCGCAGGGGCCCGTTCCGCGGAGCCGCGGCGGGCTCACGCGTGC
>NZ_DASQCJ010000044.1:0-12807 GCF_035634735.1 Cellulomonas sp. | reverse complement strand
CAGGACGTCGGCCAGCAGCCGCGCGCAGGCGGCGGCCTCGTCGGGGCGGGCGGTCTCGACGACGACGCTCACGGGGCGGGTCCTTCCGGCGGGGGCGGGTGCGCGACCCAGCATCGCGCACCCGACCGCGCCGCCGCGCGCCGCCGCCCGCTGCCGCGCGCTGCCGCCGGGGTCAGGCGGGCTCGCGCGGCGCGGGGTCGGTGGCCGGGCGCGCCGGGTCGGCCACCGGGACCGCCTCCGCCGGTGCCGGCCCCGCCGCGCCCGTCGCGGCGAACTCCCGCGCGAACTCCTCGGACGTCGCGAGCCGCCGGTCCAGCGCGTTGAGGTCGACGTGCGCGTGGTCCCGCACGAGCTCGTCCACGTCGACGCTGCCCGGGTCGGCGAGCACGGCCCGCAGCCGGTCGCGGTCGAGGTCGCCGGTCCAGCGCGCGATCACGATCGTGCCGAGCCCGTTGCCCGCGAGGTTGGTGAGCGCGCGCCCCTCGGACATGAACCGGTCGATGCCGACGATCAGCGCGATGCCGGCGACGGGGATCACCGAGTCGAAGGCCGTGAGCGACGCCGCCAGCGTGACGAGCCCGGCGCCGGAGACCCCGGCGGCGCCGTTGGACGAGATCAGCATGAAGGCCAGCAGCGCGATCTGGGTGCCGATCGGGACGTCGATCCCGAACGCCTGGGCGATGAAGATCGCGCCCATCGCCATGTAGATCGCGGTGCCGTCGAGGTTGAACGAGTAGCCGGTCGGGATGGTCATGCCGACGACGTGCTTCGGGACGCCGGCGGCCTCCATCTTGCGCATCAGCCGGGGGAGCACGGTCTCCGACGACGAGGTGCCGAGCACGATCAGCAGCTCGTCGCGGATGTAGCGGAGGTAGCGGAACACCGAGAACCCGGCGAGCCGGCAGACGGTGCCGAGCACCAGGACGACGAACAGCAGGCAGGTCAGCCAGAACGACCCCATGAACGCGGCGAGCGAGCCGAGGATCGCCGACCCGTTGGTGCCGATCGTGAACGCGATGCCGCCGAACGCGCCGATCGGGGCGACCCACATGACCAGCCGGATCACGCCGAACATCACGTGCGCGAACGTGTCGAGCATGGCGACGAGCGGGGTGGCCTGCTCGCCCATCGACGTGACCGCCACGGCGACCAGCACCGCGATGAGCAGCACCTGGAGCAGCTGGCCGTCGACGAACGCGCTGACGAACGACGTCGGCACCAGGTTGAGCGCGAACGACGTCATGCCCTCGCCGCCGGCCTCCGCGGCGGTGGCGAGCGTGGCGTCCGCGCCGGAGGTGTCGAAGGTCGCGAGGTCGAGGTCCAGGCCCGCCCCGGGCTTCAGCACGTTGACGACCACCAGGCCGATCGCGAGCGCGAACACGGTCGTGACGTTGAAGTAGAGCACCGTGCGCAGCGCGAGCCCGCCCGCGCGCGCGAGGTTCCCCATCTGGGCGATGCCGACCACGATGGTCGCGAAGATCGTCGGGGCGATGACGACCTTCACCAGCTTGATGAACAGGTCGGCCATCCACTTGGTCTGGGCCGCGGCCTCGGGCATCGTCAGGCCGAACGTGATGCCGAGCGCGATGCCGAGCAGCACCCAGAAGTACAGGTGCTGGTACAGCCGCTTGCGCTTGCGCGGGGTCGTCGTCGTCAGGTGAACCATGGCGCACCACCTCGTCGTGGTCGGCCGCCCCGGAGGGTGGGGCGGTGCCCCGACGGTAGGAGTGTGACGGGGGTCACAACCACGAGCCGGCGGCGATCTTGGGACTGCCCTGACATCCGCGCCGCGGGCGCCGCCCCGCCCCGCCCCCGCGCCGCCGCGGCCCGTCCGTCGTCAGCCCCCGTCCGCCTCCAGCCGGTACCCGACCCCGCGCACGGTCGAGATCGTCGCCCGGCCGGCGAGCTTGGCCCGCAGCGACGCCATGTGCGTGTCGAGCGTCCGGCTCCGGCCCTCCCACACGGTCTGCCACGCCTGGTCGAGCAGGCGCTCGCGGGTCACCGTGCGGCCGGCCTCCCGGACCAGCACGTCCAGGACGTCGAGCTCGCGGCGGGTCAGGCCGAGGTCCTCGCCGTCGGCGGTGGCGCGGCGGGCCGCGGGGTCGACGACCAGCCGGCCCGCCCGGTGCGGCCCCGGCGCGGGGCGGGCGGCCTGCGCGTGGCGGACCCGCCGGAGCACCGCCTCGACCCGGGCGACGAGCTCGGCCGCCCCCACCGGCCGCACCAGGTAGTCGTCGGCGCCGGCGCGCAGCCCGCGCACCCGCGCGTGCTCGGCGCCGCGCCGGGACACCGCGAGCACCGCCGTGCCCGGGCGGTCGCGCAGGTCGCGGAGCAGGGCGAGCCCGCCGCCCCCGCCGAGGTCCAGGTCGACCAGCACGGCGGCGAGCGCCACCTGGGCCAGCGCGAGCCGGGCCTCCGCGACGCCGCGGGCCTGCTCGGTGGCGTAGCCGTGCGCCCGCAGCGCGCGGCTCAGGGCGCGGGCGAGCCGGTCGTCGTCGGTCGCGACGAGCACCCGCATGGCCCGACGCTAGGCGCGGCGCGGCCCCACTCAGCCGGCGCCCGGATGCCACCCAGCGGCGCCGCGCGTCAGGCCGCGACGCCCAGCCGCCGGGCCAGCGGGACCGCCCGCAGCACCGCGTGCGCCGCGGGCCCGCGGGCGGCCACCAGCAGGTCGACCTGGGGCCGCGCGGCGGGCCACAGGCGCGCGCCGACGGCGTAGTGCGAGCCGAACCCCGGGTCGACGAACGGCGCGTTCGTCGTGCCGAGCAGAAAGGTGAGGGAGGCGAGCCGGCCCACGGACCCCGGGCTGAACCGCCGGAACCGCTCGTCGTACGCGTCGAGCAGCCCGAACCAGCCGCCGCCCGACCGGACGTGGAACCCGGACCAGATCGTCTCGCCGCCCGCGGTGAGCCGCAGCGCGGCCAGGTCCCCGTCCCGCCGGAACGCCGACACCATGTCCCGGAACCAGCGCTCGTCGGCGGCGTCCAGGCCCAGCGCCGCGCCCCCGCGGGACGGGTCGCCCTTCCAGCCCGCGGCCTGCAGCGCCACGAACCGGTCGACGGCGGCCGGGTCGTCCGACTCGTCGCGCAGCTCCAGCGGCCCCCCGAGCTCCCGGGCGAGCCCACGCGCGACCCGCCGGACGTTGCGCGCGTCGTCGGTGCGCAGGTGCGCCGTCGACAGCGGCGGGTCCACGACCGCCCCGTCGACCGGGTCCGGCACCGCGAGCACGTCGAACGCGGCGCGGGGCGCCCAGGCGCCGACGTCCCGGCTGCGCTCGTGCACCCGCATCCGGCGCCGCGTCGCCACCTCGTCGAGCACGTCGGCGAGCGGCCCCTCCGCGGGGAACCGGCGGAGCAGCGCGAGCCCGGGCAGCCCGACCGTCGGCGCCCCGCGGAGCAGCGCGTCCAGCGCCTCGGGCGCGCGGCCGGCGCGCAGCAGCGGGTGGTGCCGGTCGCACTGCGACGTCATGAAGTCGCCGCCGGTGGTCAGCGCCCGCACCGGCAGCCGCGGGGCCACCCGCTTGGTCGTGACGGCCAGGGCGCCCAGCCACTCGCCGCCGTCGGTCGCGGCGAGCACCCGCACCTCGTGCGCGTCGGACCGGCTGCGGGCCGTCGTGAGGAACCGCGGGTCGAGGCACATGTTCGGCGCCAGCGCGTCCGCCGCGAGCCGCTGCCAGGCGCGGGCGTCGTCGGCGGTGATGTCGGCCAGCGGCACGAGCCGGATCTCCATGCGCCGACGGTAGGGCCGTTTTGCTGCGGTTTGTCCCGATTCGTGGGTGAACTGGCCGGGGCTCACCCGCCCGGCCCAGCGGGGGAGCCGGGGCGGGTGCGCGCCCGCGCTACGGCAGCCGCACGTGCTGCGGGCCGAGCTCGCCCACACTCCGCACGCCCAGCAGCGCCATCGTGCGCCGCACCTCGCGGGTGAGGATCTCGGCCGCCCGGTCGACGCCGCGCTCACCGCCCGCCATCAGCCCGTACAGGTACGCCCGCCCGACCATCGTCGCGTCCGCCCCGAGCGCGAGCGCCGCCACCACGTCGGCGCCGGACAGGATGCCGGTGTCCAGCCACACCTCCGCGCGGTCGCCGACCGCCTCCTTCACGTCGGGCAGCAACCGCAGCGGCACCGGCGCCCGGTCGAGCTGCCGCCCGCCGTGGTTGGACAGCACGATCGCGTCCGCCCCGGCGTCGACCACCCGGCGGACGTCCTCGACGGTCTGGATGCCCTTGATGACCAGCGGCCCGTCCCAGGAGGCGCGCAGCCACTCCAGGTCGGCGATCGTCATCGTCGGGTCGAACAGCGTGTCCAGCAGGTCGGCGACCGTCCCGCCCCAGGACTGCAGCGACGCGAACTCCAGCGGCCGGGTGGTGAGCAGGTTCAGCCACCACGCGGGGTGCGTCCCGGCGTCGAGCACGGTCCGCACCGACAGCGCCGGCGGGATCGAGAAGCCGTTCCGGGTGTCCCGCAGCCGCGCGCCGGCGACCGGCACGTCCACGGTGAGCTGCAGCGCCTCGAACCCGGCGGCCCTGGCCCGGGCCATCAGGTCTTCGCCGGCGGACCGGTCCTTCCAGACGTAGAGCTGGAACCACTTCCGGGCCTCCGGCGCCGCGGCCGCCACGTCCTCGATCGACGTCGTGCCCATCGTCGACAGCGCGTACGGGATGCCGCGGAGCTGGGCGACCCGCACCACGGCGCGCTCGCCCTCGTGGTGCATCATCCGCGTGAACCCCGTGGGCGCGAACGAGAACGGCACGGCCGCCGGCTTGCCGAGCATGTCGGTGGTGGTGTCGACGTCCGACACGTCCTGGAGGATCGACGGCCGGAGCTCCAGGTCCCGGAACAGCCGGCGCGCGCGGCGCAGGCTGATCTCGGCCTCGGCGGCCCCGTCGGTGTAGTCGAACACCGAGCGCGGCGTGCGGCGGCGGGCCACCGTGCGCAGGTCGGCGATGGTGAGCGCGTCCTCCAGGCGGCGGCGCGTGGGGTCGAGCCGGACCGGCTTCGGCCGCAGCAGCGGCTTGAGCTCGGACCACTTCGGCAGCTGGCGCTCGGTCATGTCGCTGATCCTCCCTCGGCGGGCGGCTCGGCGCAGGAACGCGGCACCGGGCGCGGGCCCGGGTCAGCCCGCGGCGGCCGCGCGGGCGATCCGGTCGACCGCCTCGGTCAGGACCTCGGGGGAGCAGGCCAGGTTCAGCCGCGCGAACCCCGCGCCCTGGCGGCCGAAGTCCGGGCCGCTGGTCAGCGCGACGCGGGCGTCGGCCAGGACGCGCGCCGCGGGGTCGTCGCCCCAGCCGAGCGCGGACAGGTCGAGCCACGCGAGGTAGCTCGCGCCCGGGCGGCGGTAGCCGACCTGCGGCAGCCGCTCGGCGAGCAGCCGGTCCAGCAGGTCGGCGTTGTGCTCGATCGCGGCGATCGTGCCGGCCAGCCAGTCGCGCCCGCGGGCGAACCCCTCCCGGGTGGCGATCGCGCCGAAGTGGCCCGTGCGGCCGGTGACCTCCTCGGGCAGGCCGCGCACCAGGTCGGCCATCGGGCCGCCCGCCGTCACGACCAGCGCGCACTTGAGCCCCGCGAGGTTGAACGCCTTGCTGCCCGACTCGGCCGCGACGCCGTGGGCCCGCGCCGCGTCGGAGACCGCGAGGTAGGGCGTGAAGGTGCGCCCGGTGTGGGTGAGCGGCGCGTGGATCTCGTCGCTGAGCACGAACCCGCCGCGCCGCTCGACCACCTCCGCGAGCGCGGCCAGGTCGGCGCGGTCGTGCACCAGGCCGAGCGGGTTGTGCGGGTGGCAGAGCAGCACGCCGCGGGCCGCGCCGGACGCCAGGGCCGCGTCGATGCCGTCGAGGTCGAGCCGGTACGTGGCGCCGTCGTCCAGCAGCGGCACCTCGACCACCGCGGCGCCGGCCTCGGGGACCAGCTCGAAGAACGGCGGGTAGACGGGCGGCGTGATGACCACGCCCTGGCCGGGCTCGACCAGCCGGCGCAGCGCCTCGACGATGACGACGCTGACGTCGGTCGCCGTGCGCATGAGCGCGGGGTCCGGGGCCCAGCCCCAGGCGTCGGCGGCGTAGCCCGCGAAGGCCTCCTTGGCGCCGCCGCCCGAGGAGTGCACGTACCCGGTGTCGCCGCGCTCCACGGCCTCGCGCAGCGCCGCCGTGATCGCGGGCGCGAGCGGGTAGTCCATCTCGGCGACGAACAGCGGGAGCACGTCGTCGGGGTACTGGGCCCACTTCTCGCTGCCGCGGCGGCGCAGGACGTCGAGCGGGTGGGCCTGGGTCATCGGGGGCACGCTCCGCAGGGTAGGCGCTCGGGTCAGCCCGGCGCGCCCGGCACGTCCGGCACGTCCGGCGGGACCACGACCGGCCCCGCCTCCGGGGGCCGCGGCTCGTCCTGCGGGTGCAGCCGCACGGCCACCAGGGCGACGTCGTCCTCGCCCGGACCGCCGGGCAGCTCCGCGAGCAGCGTGTCGCACAGCGTGTCCAGGTCGTGGGCGTGGTGCCGGCCGAGCGCCGCGCGCAGGTCGGCCATCCCCGCGCGCAGCGGGCGGTCCCGGCGCTCGACCAGGCCGTCGGTGTACAGCAGGACGGTCGCGCCGTGGTCCAGCACCGTCTCGTGGTCCACGCGCGGCCGGTCCGGGTCGAGCCCGAGCAGCAGGTCGGGCCGGTCCTCGTCGAGCGCGCGGACCGTCCCGTCGGCGTCGACCACCACCGGCGGCGGGTGGCCCGCGCTGGACCAGCGCAGCCGGGTGCGGCCGGCGGCGCGCTCCGCGGGGGTCTGCTCGACGCGCGCCACCACGAGCGTCGCCAGAGCGGGGATCCGCAGCGTGCGGACGGCGGCGTCGAGCAGGGTGAGCACGTCGGCGGGGCTGTTCCGGGTCACGACCGCGATCGCGCGGAGCATCGACCGCAGCTGCGACATCAGCGCCGCCGCCTCGACGTCGTGCCCCACGACGTCGCCGATGACCAGCATCGTCCCGCCGTCGTGCTGCATGAAGGCGTCGTACCAGTCGCCGCCGACCCGGGCGGCCTCCGCGGCGGGCTGGTAGCGGACGACCACCTGCATGTGGTCGGGCTCGACCGGGGCGGTGAGCAGGCTGCGCTGGAAGGTCGCCGCGACGTCGCGCTGGCGCCGGTAGAGCCGCGCGTTGTCCAGGGCCAGCGCCGCCGTGGCGGCGACCTCGACGACCGCGGCGACCTCGCCGGGCTCCAGGGGCGCCCGGTGCGGGCCGTTGAACAGCGTCACGGCGCCCAGCGTGCGGCCGCGGCTCTTCAGCGGGGCGACGGTCAGCGACGTGGGCGCGAGGCGCTCGACCAGGTCCCGGGCGGGCCCGGGGGCGAGCACGCGGTCCAGCGCCTCGACGGCGGCGTCGTGCACGTGCACCACGTCGCCCGAGTCGATCGCGCGCATGAGCATCGACCCGGGGACCAGCGCGCCGATCCGCGCCCGGGCGTACGCGGCCACGAGATCGCGCCGCTCGGGGTCGGCGTGCCACCACCCGACGTCGCGCAGCCGCCGGCGCGGGGCGCGGGACTCGTCGTCCTCCACCAGCGTGACCAGGCACCAGTCGGCGACGGCCGGCACGAGCAGCCGGGCGAGCCGGGCGACCGCCTCGTCGGCGTCCATCGTGCTGCCGAGCCGCGTCGCGACGGCCGACACGAGGGAGCGCTGCTCCGTGGTCGTCTCCCGCACCTGGCCACCTCTCGCCCCGGAGGCCCGCCCCGTGCGCTCGAGGAGGGCCGATGGGGCAGACGGTACGTCAGGCGGGCGCACCGGCGCGCGCGCGGGTGCGGGCGCGTCCGCCCCGGCCGGGCGGCGACGCGTCACCAGCGGATCGTGAACCACACGACCTTGCCGCCGTCGGGGGCAGGCCGCCAGCCCCAGGCCGACGTCACGGCGTCCAGGATGTGCAGCCCGTGCCCGCCCGGCAGGCCCTCGCGGTTGCTGCGGCGGCGGGGGAGCGCCGCGGCGGCGGCGTCGCCGACCTCGTAGGTCAGCTGCCGCCGGGCGCCGGCCACGCCGACCGTGATCGTCCGGGTCCCGGGCGCGTGCCGCAGCGCGTTGGTGAACGCCTCGCTCATGGCGAGCTGGACGGCGTCCACCACCTCGGCGGGCGCCCCGGCCGCCGTCGCGCGCTCCATGGACCAGGTGCGGGCGCTCGCCAGGGACGACGCCGACGACGGGAACGCGCGCTCGTCACCGCGTCTCGTCCCGTGCACCCGCCGACCGTAGCCGACGCCGCGGCCCGCGGCGCTCCGACGCGGCCCGGGCGCCGGCCGACCTCACCCCGCCCCTCACCCCCGCCGGCGAGCCGCCGGAACCCGCCGCCGTCGTTCGGCGCGACGGTTCGGGCCGCCGCCCGCATACTGACCCCGTGACGACGCTCCCGACGCCCGCGGGCGACCAGCCGCCCGGCGGCCGCCTGCACGTCGACCCCGACCGCCCCGCGGTGCTGCGCGCCGAGGGCGAGATCGACATCGACGTGGTGCACCGGCTCGCGGAGAGCCTCGGGGTCGACGAGGTGGCCGCCGGGCGGACGCTCGCGGCGGCCGGGGTCGAGGAGGTCGACCTCAGCGGCGCGACGTTCATCGACTCGTCGGCGATCGCGCTGCTCGTGTCGATCGCCCCGCACCGGCGGCCCGAGCGGCTCCGCGTGCGCGGCGCGGCCGGGGCGCCGCTGATGACGCTCCAGGTGACGGGGCTGGACTCGGTGCTGGACCTGGTCCCGGCCGAGGGCTGAGCCGGCCGGGACCCGGCCGTCACACCCCCGCCGGCGCCGCCTCCCGCGCGACCACGGCGCCATCGGCACCCGCGCCGCGCCGCGTGAGCGGGGCCCGCAGCCCGAGGTGCTCGCGCAGCGTGGTCCCCGCGTACGCGGTCCGGTACGCCCCGCGCTCCTGCAGCTCGGGCACGACGCGGTCGACGAGGTCGTCCAGGCCGGACGGGACGATCCACGGGCTGATGTTGAACCCGTCGACGGCGCCGGTGCGGACGAACCGCACGAGCCGGTCGGCCACCGCGGACGGCGTGCCGACGAAGCCGCGCTCGCCGGACACCCGGATCACCAGGTCCCGGATCGACAGCCCCTCGGCGTCGGCGAGCGCACGCCACCGGGCGGCCACCTCGTGCGTCCGCGCGCCGGTGGTGGACGAGCCGCCCTCGCCGCCGAGCTCCGCCACGACCGGGTCGTGCGCCGGCAGCGGGCCGTCGGGGTCGTAGCCGCTGAGGTCCTCGGCCCAGATGGTGCCCACGACGTGCAGCGCCGTGGCCGGCGTGACCTGCTGCCGGGCGACCCAGCGCGCCTTCTCCTCGGCCTCGGCCGGGGTGTCGCCGACGACGACGGTGGTGCCGGGGAAGATCTTGACGTCGTCCTCCGGCCGGCCCGCCGTGACCGCGCGCGCCCGGATGTCCGCTGCGAAGGCCAGCGCGTCGGCCAGCACCGAGCCGTGCCGGGAGAAGATCACGTCCGCCGACCGCGCCGCGAAGTCCCGGCCCTGCGGCGAGTCGCCGGCCTGGAAGATCACCGGGTGCCCCTGCGGGCTGCGCGGCGTGGTCGGGTCGATCGCGACGTCCAGCAGGTCGCCGTGCGCCTCGACCCGCGCCACCGTCCCGGCGCCGGCGTCGGGCCACGCGTCCCAGACCCGCCGGGCCGTCGCGAGCACCTGCGCGGCGCGGTCGTACCGGCGGGCGTGGTCCAGGTAGCCGCCGCGGCGGAAGTTCTCGCCGGTCCAGGCGTTGTCGGTGGTGACGACGTTCCAGGCCGCGCGCCCGCCGGACAGCACGTCCAGGCTCGCGAGCCGCCGGGCCAGGTCGACCGGGTCGTTGTACGTGGTGTTCTGGGTCGCGACCAGGCCGATCCGCTCGGTCACGGCGGCCAGCGCGGCGAGCTGGGTGATCGCGTCCGGGCGGCCGACGACGTCGAGGTCGTGCAGCCGGCCGCGGCTCTCCCGGAGCCGGAGGCCCTCGCCGAGGAAGAACGCGTCGAACAGTCCCCGCTCGGCCGTGCGGGCGACCCGCTCGAACGACGCGAAGTCCGTCTGCGAGCCGGACTCGGGGTCCGACCAGACGGTCGTGTGGTTGACGCCCTGGAAGAAGACGCCGAAGTGCACCTCGGCGTCGGGGCGGGTGATCGGGTGCGCGTCCTCGTCGGCGCGACGGGTCTGCTCGGTCTGCTCGGTCACGGCGGGTCTCCTCAGGCGGTGGCGCGGGCGGCACCCGCGAAGCGGTTCGCGGGCCGGGCCAGGCCCAGGTGGTCGCGGAGGGTCGCGCCGGAGCGCGGCGGGGCGGTGCGGCGGTCGGCGCGCAGCGCGGGCAGCACGTCCCGGGCGAGCGCCGGCAGGTCGGCGTCGAGCGACGCGGCGAGCAGCCGGACGCCGGCGACGGCGGGGTCGTCCGCGAGCTCGGCGAGCAGGGCGCGCAGCCCCGCGGCCGGCCCGACGTGCCGCAGCGCGGCGCCCGCGGCCCACGGGCCGGCGGGCCCGGCGTCGAGCTCCGCGAGCCGGTCCGCGCCGGTGCGCCCCACCGCGTCCAGGACGACCTGCACCTCCACGACGGCCCGCGCGCCGGGATCGGCGTCGACGACGGCGCGGGCGGCGGCCCGGGCGCCCGCGGCGTCCTCTCCGCCGACGAGCACGACGTCCACCAGCCGCTCGCCGTCCCGGCCGGGCCCCGCGACGTCCCCGGCCCGCGCGAGCACCACCGGCTGGCCCTGCGGCGGCCGCGGCGTGATGAGCGGTCCGACCACGGAGAACGACTCGCCGGCGAAGTCGACCCGGTGGATCCGGTCCCGGTCGACGTACCGGCCGGTGGCGACGTCCCGGATCACCGCGTCGTCCTCCCACGAGTCCCACAGGTCGCGGACCACCTGGACGACGTCCCGGGCCTCGCGGCCGAGGTCGGCGACCGGGGCGCGCCCGTAGGCGGCGGGCGCGGCGTCGCCCGGGGTGACCGCGGCGAGCCAGCCGGCGCGGCCGGACGCGGCGAGGTCGAGCGAGGCGAGCTGCGTCGCGACGTGGAACGGCTCGGGGTAGGTGGTCGGCACCTCCGGCACCAGGCCGATCGCGGTGGTGGTGCGGGCGACGAACGCCGCGCGGGTCACCGCGTCGAGCCGGGCGGAGGCGGGCGAGCCCGGGACGGCGGGCAGCGCGGCGTCGGCGAACGTGACGAAGGTGAGGCCGGCGTGCTCGGCGTGCCGGACGGCCCGGGCCAGCCGGGCGCCGGACACGAGGTCGGCGGGGTCGAGCCCGGACAGCGCGGCGGCGGCGGGGTGCGCGCCGGCGCCGTCGACGTCGAGGCCGGTGACGAGCGGGGGGTGCGGGAAGTCGGTCACGGTGGGTCTCCGGTGGGGGTGCGGGCGGCGGGGCGGCGGCGTCAGAGCGCCGTGTGCGCGCCGATCCGGTGGTACGTGCGGTCGTGGTAGACCAGCGGGGAGGTGTCGCTGCGCGCGCTGTCCGCGGCGTCGCCCGGCCCGCCCGGGCCGCCCGCGGACAGCGCGCGCAGCGACACGAGGTAGGAGTCGCCGACGGGCGTGCGCTGCACGACCCGGGCGCGCACCCAGGACACGGCGCCGTCGATCACGGGCTCGCCCGTGGGCAGCGCGGTCCAGCCGCCGGCGGCGAACCGGTCGAGGCCGCTGGTGGCGAACCGCGCGGACACGTCGTCCTGGTGGTCGGCGAGGAAGCTCACCGCCAGCGTCGGCGCCGCCGACACGGCGGGCCAGGACGACGACGTGGACGCGAGCGAGAACGCGAGCAGCGGCGGGGCGGCGGACACCGAGATGACCGAGGTGGCGGTGAAGCCGACCGGCCGGCCGGCGTGCCGCAGCGCGACCACCGCGACCCCGGCGGGGTGCCGGCGGAACACCCGCTTGAACTCCTGCGGGTCGAGCTGGGGCTCGTCCTGCTCGGCGAGCAGCCGCTCGAGCGGGCCCAGGTCGGTGCGCTCGGCGGTCACCGTGCCGCCCCCGCGAGGTGGGCGGGGGCGGCGGCCGGAGCGGCGGCCGGAGCGACGGCTGGTGCGGCGGCCGGGGCGGCGGCTGTCGGGTGGGCGGACCCGGCGGCGAGGCCCAGCGCCCGGCGCAGCGGCGCGGCGGCGCGGGCCAGCCACGCGTCCAGCGCGGGGTCGAGGTCGGCCAGCTGGGCCTCGGTGAGCGTCAGCGACCGCGCGGGCACGACCGCGCCGAGCTCGACGAGCACCGGCCGCAGGTGCACCTCGCCGGCGAGCGCGTGCGCCGGGCTGCCGGACACCACGAGCGGCACCGCGACGACGCCGGCGAGGCCGTCCGCGCCGTACAGGTCGAGGAACGCCTTGAGCAGCCCGGTGTACGACGCCTTGTACACGGGCGTCGCGATCACCGCGAGGTCGGCGGCCGCGACCCGCGCGAGCGCGGCGTCGGCGGCGGGGTGCGCCGGGGCGAGCAGCTCGCCGGCGAGGGTTGCGAGGTCGACGACCTCGACGGCGGCGGGGTCGGCGGGGTCGGCGGACGCGAGCGCGGCCAGGCGCTCGGCGGCGGAGCGCGCGGCGCCCAGGGTGCGGGACCCGGCGCGCGGGTTCCCGGAGACGGCGACGACGGACGGGGACGACATGGTGGCCTCGCAAGGGGGGTCGATCACGGTTGCCGTGCGGCGGAGCGGCGCGAGCCGGCCGACGGCCAGGTCATCTCCCGGAGCACCCCGCCGTGACGTGGGGTTGCTGCCCAGCCAGCCGGGGCTTGGCGCTGGGACTCGTGACCTCGGGGCGGAGGTCTAGCACCGGTCCGCCGTGCCCGGGCCCACCCGCGGGGGGAGTTCTCACGATCCGGGACCGTGCGAACGCCTGGGACCT
>NZ_DASQCJ010000043.1:0-23518 GCF_035634735.1 Cellulomonas sp. | reverse complement strand
GAGGGCGGCGTTGTAGCCGGGCCCCGGCGGGACGACGCCCATGTTCGCGGGCGCGGCCTCGGTGATGATCGCGGCGATCGTCGGGCCGTGCTCCGCGAAGGCGGCCTCGACGGCGGCCACGTCGTTGTACGGCAGCACGATCGTCTCGGCGGCGATCGCCGCGGGCACGCCGGCCGAGCCGGGCAGCGCGAACGTCGCGAGGCCCGAGCCCGCGGCGGCCAGCAGGCCGTCCGAGTGCCCGTGGTAGAGCCCGGCGAACTTCACGACCGTGTCCCGGCCGGTGACGCCGCGGGCCAGCCGGATCGCGGTCATCGTCGCCTCGGTGCCGGTGGACACCAGGCGCAGCCGCTCGACCGCGGGCACCCGGGCGCGGACCGCCTCGGCGAGCTCGACCTCGGCCAGCGTGGGCGCGCCGAAGCTCAGGCCCCGGCCGGCGGCCTCGCGGACGGCCTCGACGACCTCCGGGTGCGCGTGCCCGAGGAGCGCCGGACCCCAGGACCCGACCAGGTCCACGTACTCGCGGCCCTCGACGTCCGTGACGTACGCGCCCCGGGCGGAGGCCAGGAACCGCGGCGCCCCGCCGACGGACCCGAACGCCCGCACCGGCGAGTTCACCCCGCCGGGGACGACGCCCCGCGCCCGGTCGAACAGCCCCTCGTTCGTGCTCGTCACGTCCGTCACCGCCACTCCTCCCGCAGCCAGTGGGCCAGCTCGACGGCCCAGTACGTCAGCACCTGGTCGGCGCCCGCGCGGCGGATGCCGAGCACGGACTCCGTGATCGCCCGCCGGCGGTCCAGCCAGCCCTGCGCGGCGGCCGCCTCGACCATCGCGTACTCGCCCGAGACCTGGTACGCCGCGACCGGCACGGTGCTCACGGCGGCGACGTCGGCCAGCACGTCCAGGAACGCGCCCGCGGGCTTCACCATGACGAGGTCCGCGCCCTCCTCGATGTCGAGGGCGACCTCGCGCAGCGCCTCCCGTCGGTTGGCGGGGTCCATCTGGTAGGTCCGGCGGTCGCCCTCCAGCGTCGACTCCACCGCGTCCCGGAACGGCCCGTAGAGCACGCTGGCGAACTTGGCGGCGTACGCGAGCACCGCGACGTCGTCCCGCCCCGCGGCGTCCAGCACGTCCCGGATGACGCCGACCTGGCCGTCCATCATGCCGCTGGGCGCGACCATGTGGGCGCCCGCCTCGGCCTGGACCAGGGCCATCTCCGCGTACCGCTCGAGCGTCGCGTCGTTGTCCACCCGGCCGTCCGCCGTGAGCACGCCGCAGTGGCCGTGGTCGGTGAACTCGTCGAGGCAGAGGTCCGCCTGGATCACCAGCGCGTCGCCGACCTCGGCCCGCACGTCCGCGATGGCGCGGTTGAGCACGCCGTCCGGGTCGGTCGCGCCGGAGCCGACCGCGTCGCGGGACAGGGGGACGCCGAACAGGTTGACCGCGGACACGCCGGCCGCGGCGGCCTCGGCGGCGGCCCGGCGCAGCGAGTCGCGCGTGTGCTGCACGACCCCGGGCATCGACGCGATGGGCGCCGGCTCCTCGAGGCCCTCCTTGACGAACAGCGGCAGCACCAGGTCGGCCGGGTGCAGCCGGACCTCGCTGACCGAGCGGCGCAGGGCGGCGGAGCCGCGCATCCGGCGGGGGCGGACCCGCCCCGGCCGCGCAGCGGCGACGGCCGCGGCGGGCGACAGGGGCAGGGTGGGGGTGTCGGGTGCGGGTGCGGTCATGCGTGCTCTCCGTCCGGGTGGGCCGCCCGGGGTGCGGCGGCGGGGGTGTCGCCCGGCGCGGCGGGATCGGCCGCGGCCGGGCTGTCGTCGGTGGGGGCGGGGGCGCCCGCGTCCTGGGCGTCGTCCCCGGGGTGGTGGTCGTGGTCGGCGGCGCGCTCCGCGGCGGCCCGCGCGAGGGCGGCCACCAGGCCGCCCGGGGTCTGGTCCTCGGCGACCGCGTGCACGGGCAGCCCGGCGCGCCGCGCCTCCGCGGCGGTCGAGTCCCCGATGCAGCACACGAGCGTGCCCGCGGGCGGGGCGCCGAGCATCGCCAGGAGGTTCCGCGCGGTGCTGCCGGAGGTGAGCAGCACGGCGTCCACCCGCCCGGCGGCGTAGGCGTCGCGCACCTCCGGCTCGGGGGCGGGCCCGGGCACGGTGCGGTACGTGACGACCACGTCGACCGGCCAGCCGCGCGCGGCCAGCCCCTCGGCCATCGTCGGCGCGGCGAGGTCGCCCAGCGGCAGCAGCACCCGGGCGGGCTCCGCGCCCGCGGCCGGCCAGGCGGCCAGCAGCGCGACGGCGGACGACCGCCCGGTCGGCACCAGGTCGACCCGCACCCCCGCCTCGCGCAGCGCCCGGGCCGTGCTGCCGCCGACGGCGGCCACCCGGACCCCGTCGAGGAGGCCGGCCAGCGTGTGCCCGGTCTCCTCCGCGCGGTCCTCGAGCACCGGCACCGCGGCGGCGCTGGTGACCGCGACCCAGCCGTAGTAGCCGACCTCGAGCGCGAGCAGCGCGTCGTCGAGCTCGGTGGGGTCGAACGGCGGGACGGTCTGGATCAGCGGCACGACCAGCGGCTCGGCGCCCGCGGCGTGCAGGGCGATGACGAGCGGGTCGGGCCCGTCGGTCGCGCGGGGGACGAGGACGGTGCGGCCGGCGAGCGGTCCGGCGGGGAGGGCGTCCACCGCCGGCGCGGTCGCGGGGGTGCCGTCCGGGGCCGGGCCGGTCACGCCCCGAGCTCCGCGAGCTCGGCGGCGCCCGCGCCGAGCAGGTCCTCGGCGAGCCGGGTGCCGAGCGCGGCGGCGGCGAGCGCGACGCGCCCGGCGGCGGTGGCGGGGTCGGCGTCCGCGGGGCCCGCGGCGCCGCCGGCCAGCGTCGTCGACGCGGTGCGGCGCAGCGCCTCGGTGCCGTCGGTCCGCAGCACGACCGCCTCCAGGTGCAGCACGTCGTCCGCGCCGAGCCGCGCGTGCGCGCCGACGGGCGCGGCGCAGCCCGCCTCGAGCCGGCTGAGCAGCGCGCGCTCGGCCAGCACGGCCAGGTGGGTCGGGCGGTGGTCCAGCGCGGCGAGCGCGCGGGCGAGCGGGGTGCCCGCGGCGGCGTCCTCGGCGCGCACCTCGACCGCCAGCGCGCCCTGGGCGGGCGCGGGGGTCATCACGTCGAACGGCAGCGCGTCGGTGACGGCGTCCAGCCGGCCGAGGCGGGCCAGCCCCGCGCGGGCGAGCACCACGGCGTCCAGGTCGTCCTCGATCCGGCGGAGCCGGGTGTCGACGTTGCCGCGGATGTCGACCACCCGCAGGTCGGGCCGCGCCGCCCGCAGCTGCGCGGCGCGGCGCGGCGAGCCGGTGCCGACCGCGGCGCCCTCCGGCAGCGTCGCCAGGGTGCGCCCGTCGCGGGCGCACAGGGCGTCCCGCGGGTCCTCGCGCAGCGGCACGGCGGCGACCACCAGGCCCGGGGCCACGGCGGTCGGCAGGTCCTTGAACGAGTGCACCGCGACGTCGCAGCGGCCGTCGAGCAGCGCGTCCCGCAGGGCGGTGACGAACACGCCGGTGCCGCCCAGCGTGGCCAGCGAGCCGGTGAGCCGGTCGCCGTCCGTGCGGACCCGCACCAGCTCGTGCGGGCCGGCGCCGAGGGCGGTCAGCGCGTCGGCCACGTGCCCCGTCTGGGTGAGGGCGAGCGCGCTCGCACGGGTGCCGACCCGGACCGTCTGGGGCATGCCCCCAGTCTCGGCCACCCCGCGCGGATCTGTCGAAACCGCGGGTCGTGGGCTGCGGTGCACGGGGTCAGGCCTCCGGGGGTGGGGTGCGGGCGGGGTCGGGGGCGCCGGCGGGGGCGCCGGGTGGCGCGGCCGCGGCCAGCGCCGACGCGGTCGCCCGGGCGTCGGGGACGACGGAGGCGAGCCCGTTGCCGGACACCCACGCGCCGACGACGGCGAGCCCGGGCACGGCGGCGACGGCGTCGCGGACCCGGCGCACGGTCTCCCGGTGCGCGGCGCTGGGCACGGGCAGCCCCTGCCGCCAGCGCACCCGGGCGGAGGCGCGGACCTGCTCGCGGCGCAGGGGCACGCCGAGGACCGCGGCGGCGTCCCGCACCGCGAGGTCCGTCAGCGCGTCGAGGTCGCGCGGCACGCCGTCCCCGGCGCCCGCGTCGTCGCCGGCCCGCCCGTAGGAGAGCCGCACGACGTGCCGGCCCGGCCCGGCCGCCTCGGCCAGCCACGCCCACTTGGCCGTGGCGTGCGTCAGCGCCTTGGCCCGCACGCCGGCCACGCCGCGGGCGACCAGCACCCCGGTGCCGCGCGGGGCGGCGTCGAGCTCGGGGGCGTCGAGCACCAGCGTCGCGAGCACGATGTCCGCGCCGGGGTCGGTCGCGAGCCCGGCCAGCCCGGGGGCGACCCCGGCCAGCAGGTCGACGGCGCCCGGGGTGGCGACCACGAGGCGCGGGGTGGTCAGGGTCGCGGCACCCGGCCCGTCGGAACCGGCCGGCCCGGCCGGCCCGTCGACCGTCACGGCGAACCCGTCGCCGGCGCGCGCCACGGCGCGGACGGACGCGCCGGTCCGCACCGACCCGCCGCGCGCGACGACGTCGGCGACCAGGGCCTCGACGAGCACGTGCAGCCCGCCCCGGAACCCCGCGACCGCCGAGCCCGCCGGGGCCAGCGCGCGCTGGGCGGCGACGCCGCGGGCGAGCGAGCCCTCGCGGCGCACGGCGGCGACCAGGCCCGGGGCCACCGCGTCCGCGGCGACGTCGTCCGGCTCGGCCGCGTGCACGCCGGCGACGACCGGCCGGACCAGCCGGTCGAGCACCCGGCGGCCGGCCCGGGCGCGCACCAGGGCGCCGAGGGTCGTGCCGTCGGCGGTGCCGACGCGCGCGGGCAGCAGGCGGTCGAGGGCGGCGCGCAGCGATCCCGCGAGCCCGATCGTGCGCCGGACGTCCGGGGCCCAGGGGTCGGCCGGGATGCCCAGCAGGCCGGTGCGGGGGAGCGGGCCGGCGCCGCCGGGCAGCCGCACCCAGGCGCCGTGCTTCTCGGGCGTGACGACGCGGTCGGCGAGGCCCAGCTCCTCGGCCAGCGCCGCGACCACGCCGCCGCGGGTCGCGAACGACTCGGCGCCGGCGTCGAGGGCCAGGCCGTCGACCTCGTGCCGGCCGACGACGCCGCCGGGCGACCGCCAGGCCTCCAGCACCAGCGGGCGCAGCCCGGCCAGGGCCAGCTCGCGGGCGGCCACGAGCCCCGCGACGCCGCCGCCCACGACGACGGCGTCCCACGCCCCGCCCGGGGGAGCGGCCTCGGGGTCGCGCGTCGTGCCGGCTGCCCGGTCCTGGTCGTCCGTGATCGCGTCCTTCCTCATCCGCCCAGCCTGCCGCGCCCGGGGGTCCCGGGGGGCCGGCTCGGACCCCTACCTCAGAGCTCGTGCACCAGCGCCACGACGCGGGTGAGCACGTCGGGGTCGGTCTCCGGCGGCACGCCGTGGCCGAGGTTCACCACGTGGCCCGGGGCGGAGGCGCCCCGCGCCACCACGTCGCGCACGTGCGCCTCCAGCACCGGCCACGGCGCGGCGAGCAGCGCCGGGTCGACGTTGCCCTGCACCGGGACCCGGCCGTCGAGCCGGCGGACCGCCTCGTCCAGCCCGATCCGGTGGTCGACGCCCACCACGTCCGCCCCGACGTCGCGCATCGCGGCGAGCAGCTCGCCGGTCCCCGTGCCGAAGTGCACCCGGGGCACCCCGAGGTCGGCCACGTGGGCCAGGGCGCGGGTCGAGGCGGGCGCGACGCGCGCCGTGTAGTCGGCGAGGGACAGCGAGCCGGCCCAGGAGTCGAACAGCTGCGCCGCGCTGGTCCCCGCCAGCACCTGCGCCCGCAGGAACGCGCCGGTGACGTCGGCGGCCCACTCCGTCAGCGCCGCCCAGGTCGCCGGGTCCGCGTGCATGAGCGTCCGCGCGGCCAGGTGGTCGCGGGACGGCCGGCCCTCGACCAGGTAGGCGGCGAGCGTGAACGGCGCGCCCGCGAACCCGATCAGCGGGGTCGAGCCGAGCGCGGCGGTGGTGAGGCGGACCGCCTCGACCACCGGCGCGAGGACCTCCGCGGTCAGCGACTCCGCGGGGTGCTCGGCGCGCAGCCGGGCCACGTCGTCCGCGGTGCGCACGGCCGCGCCCATGACCGGGCCGACGCCGGGCTGGATGTCGACGTCCACGCCCGCCAGCCGCAGCGGGATGACGATGTCCGAGAAGAAGATCGCCGCGTCGACGCCGTGCCGGCGCACCGGCTGCAGCGTGATCTCGGACGCGAGGTCCGGGGTCAGGCAGGCGTCGAGCATCGCGGTGCCCCTGCGGGCCTCCCGGTACTCCGGCAGCGACCGGCCGGCCTGGCGCATGAACCACACCGGGCGGCGGACCGGCGTGCGGCCGCGGTACGCGTCCACCAGCGGCGCGTGCGCCGTGCGGCCGTCCACCAGCGGGTGGTCGGCGGGCAGGCCGGTGCCGTCCGGGAGCGACGGGAGGGCGGGGGCGGGGGTCGCCGGGGCGCTCGCGGGCGCGTCGGGGCGTGACGGAGTCGACATCGAGACGATTGTGCCCCGTCTTCCCTGGAGTGATTAAATTCTTGGCGTGGTGATGCTGTCGTTGGTGGCCAGCCATCACGACCTCGACCTGTCCGTGCTGGAGCGGTTGTCCGCCGACACCCACGCCGTCGGGCGGGAGATCGTGACGGCCTCGGAGTCGATCGCGGGGGCGGTCGTCCTGGCGACCTGCAACCGCTTCGAGCTGTACCTCGACGTCGCCGACGCCGCGGACGCCGACGCCGCCCGCACCGCCGTCGCCGGCACCGTGGCCGCCCGCTCGGGGTACACCCCGCGGCGCGTCGCGGACGCCCTCGCCCCGGCCACCGGCCCGCGCGTGGTCGAGCACCTGTTCGCCGTCGCCTCCGGCCTGGAGTCGATGGTCGTCGGCGAGCGCGAGATCGCGGGCCAGGTGCGCCGCGCGCTGACCGCCGCCCGCCGTGACGGCACCACGACCTCCGACCTCGAGGGCCTGTTCCAGGCCGCGTCCCGGGCGTCGCGCGCCGTCGAGGGCCGCACCGGCCTGGGCGCCGCCGGCCGCTCCGTCGTGGGCGTCGCGCTGGACCTGGTCGAGGACGGCCTGCCGGACTGGTCCGACGTCCGCTGCCTGCTCATCGGCACCGGCTCCTACGCCGGCGCGAGCCTGGCCGCGCTCAAGGCCCGCGGCTGCCAGGACGTGCTCGTGTACTCGGCCAGCGGCCGCGCCGGGCAGTTCGCCGCGCAGCGCGGGGTCACCGCCGCGACCGACGACCTCGCCGCCAGCCTCGCCGGGGTCGACCTGGTGGTGGCGTGCAGCGGCGCCTCCGGCGCGGTGCTCGACGTCGACGCGCTGATCCGCGCGCGGTCCGCCGAGGCCGCCCTCGGCGCCCGCCCGCTCGCCGTGCTCGACCTCGCCCTGCAGCACGACGTGGACCCCGCCGTCGGCGAGCTGCCCGGCGTCCGGCTGGTCAGCCTCACGACGGTCGCCGAGCAGGCGCCCGACGGGCACTCCGCGACGGTCGCCGAGGCGCGCGCGCTCGTCGAGGAGCAGGCCGCGACGTTCGAGCGCGACCTGCGCACCCGGCAGTGGAACCCGCCGGTCCTGGCCGAGCGCCGGCGCGTGCACGAGGACCTGGCCGCGGCGGTCGAGGGGCTCGACGAGCGCGAGGCGCGCTCGCTGCGCCGCCGGGTGCGCGCGGCGCTGCACGCCCCGACGGTCCGGGCCCGCGAGGCGGCGGCCGCCGGCGACGCCGCGGCCTACGCCGCGGCCCTGGCGGACCTCGCGGCGGTCGAGGTCCCCCGCCCGGCCCTCGCCCCGCGCTGAGCGGCCGCGTGCGCCGGACCGGGACGCCCCGGCCCGGGACGCCCGGCTCGACGCCGAGATAGGGCCGTTCCGCCGAGATAGGTCCGTGTCGGGTCCTATCTCGGCGCGGAGGTCCTATCTCGGCGTCGACTGCCCGGGTCAGTCCTCGAGGTAGCGGAGCAGGTCGGACGCCACGCCCGTGTACGTGCCTGGCGTCAGCTCCTGGAGGCGGGTCGCGACGTCGGCCGGGAGGCCGAGGCCCGCGATGAAACCGCGCATGTCGTCCGCCGTGAGCCGGCGGCCGCGGGTCAGCTCCTTGAGCCGCTCGTACGGGTTCTCCATGCCGGTGACGCCCGCGACGGCCGCGGCCCGCATCGCCGACTGCACCGGCTCGCCCAGGACCTCCCAGTTCTGGTCGAGCTCGCGCGCCAGCAGGTCCCGGTCCACCGACAGCGCCGCGAGGCCGCGCCGCACGTTGTCGACCGCGAGCAGCGAGTGCCCGAACGCCGGGCCGATGTTCCGCTGGGTGGTCGAGTCGGTGAGGTCGCGCTGCAGGCGGCTGGTGACGAGCGTGGCGCCGAGCGTGTCGAGCAGGGCGCAGGACAGCTCGAGGTTCGCCTCGGCGTTCTCGAACCGGATCGGGTTGACCTTGTGCGGCATCGTCGACGAGCCGGTCGCGCCCGCCACCGGGATCTGGGTGAACACGCCCCGCGAGATGTAGGTCC
This sequence comes from Cellulomonas sp., assembly GCF_035634735.1. Taxonomy (GTDB): domain Bacteria; phylum Actinomycetota; class Actinomycetes; order Actinomycetales; family Cellulomonadaceae; genus Cellulomonas. The sequence goes on along the minus strand of NZ_DASQCJ010000043.1, from coordinate 14,980 downwards.
ACACGTCGGTCGCCAGGTTGTGCAGCACCCGGTTGAACCGCGCGACGTCGGCGTAGAGCTCGGCCTGCCAGTCGTGCGACTCGATCTGCGTGGTCAGCGGGTTCCAGGTCAGGCCGAGGTGCTCGACGAACGTCCGGCTGACCTCCGGCCAGTCGGCCCCCGGCACGGCCACGACGTGCGCGCCGTAGGTGCCGGTGGCCCCGTTGAGCTTGCCCAGGTACTCGGCGCCCTCGACGCGGCGCAGCTGGCGGCGCAGCCGGTGCGCGAGGACCGCGAGCTCCTTGCCGAGCGTCGTCGGCGTCGCGGGCTGGCCGTGCGTCAGCGCGAGCATCGGCACGTCGGCCAGGTCCCGGGCCATCGCCGCGAGGTCGTCGACCAGGCCGGCCGCCGCGGGCAGCCACACGTCGCGCACCGCCCCGCGGACCATGAGCGAGTACGACAGGTTGTTGATGTCCTCGCTGGTGCAGCAGAAGTGCACGAGCTCGGACACCGACGGCAGCGCCGTCCCATCGCCGAGCACCGACGGCGCCTCGGCGATCTTCTCCTTGAGGAAGTACTCGACGGCCTTCACGTCGTGCACGGTGGTGCGCTCGAGCTCGGCCAGCCGCGCGACGTCGCCGGCGCCGAAGTCCGTCACCACGGCCCGCAGGTAGGCCTGCTCGGCGTCGGACAGCACCGGGGCGCCCGGGACCACCCCGTGCGTCGTCAGGTGGATCAGCCACTCGACCTCGACGTGCACCCGCTCGCGGTTCAGCGCGGCCTCGGACAGGTGGTCGACCAGCGGCGCGACGGTCCGGCGGTACCGGCCGTCGAGCGGGCCGAGGGCGATCGGCGGCTCGACGTCGGCGAGCGACGTGCGGGCGGCGGGCGCGGCGGACGGGCTGCTCTCGTGCGCGGGCATGGGCCGCATCCTCCCACGACGCGCATCCGGGTGATCCGCGGGGGGCGCGCGGCGGACGGTCGTCGCCCGTCGCGGCTGGTCAGGCGGCCGCGGGTGGCCCGACCGGGGCGCGCGGGCGGGTGACGCCGGGCGTCCGGGCGCCGGACCGCGCTCGCCCGAACCCTCACGCGGGCGCCGCGCCTGCCGATGCGGAGGCCACTCAGGGGAGCCGTGCGGAGCAGACGCAGGGGCGCGCGGGCACAGCAGCGAGGGGTACGGACATGGCGGGTCTGAGGGGGCGGCGGGACCGGGCCGGCGCGCCGGCGCAGGACGCCGGGGTCGAGCGGGAGCTCCGGGCGCTGGACGAGGTCGTCCGAGCGCTCGGCGCGCAGACCGGCCGCGGCGCGTCGGGCGAGCTGGCGGACATCGTCGAGACGATCCGGGGCGCGCTGGGCTTCGACTACGCGTCGGCCTGGCGGGTGGACCCGGGCGAGGGCGCGCTGGTGTTCGTCGCGCAGACCGGGCACCTGTCGCGCGAGCTGACCGAGATGAGCCCCGGCTACCGCATGCCCAAGGGCGTCGGGCTGTGCGGTCTCGCGTGGCAGCGGGACGGGGTGCTGCCGGTCGCCGACCTGCACGAGCACGCGACCAACTGCAGCCGCGGCGAGGCGTTCCTCCGGGCCGGGGCGCGCGGCGCGATGACCATGCCGCTGTGGCACCACGGCGAGGTCGTCGCCGTGCTGGACTTCCTGTCCACGGACCGGCGCGCCGAGGGTCCCGCGCAGGTCCTGGTGCTCGACGTTCTCGCCCGCACGGTCTCGCAGGCCCTCGAGTCCCGGCGCGCCGCCGACGCGATCGCCCAGGTGGCACGCGACCAGCAGGCCGTCACCACGTCGGTGGCGAAGGTCGGCGCGTGCACCGACGAGGAGCAGGCGCTGCGCGTCGCGCTCGACACCGTGCGGGAGGAGTTCGGCTGGGACTACGGCTCCTACTGGGCCGTCGACCCGGCCGCGCGGGTGCTGCGGTTCCAGGTCGAGTCCGGGACGGCGGGGGAGGAGTTCCGCCGGGTCACGCTCGCCGCGAGCTTCGCGGAGGGCGTCGGGCTGGCCGGGCGCGCCTGGCGCGCGCGGGACCTGGTGTTCGTCCGCGACCTCGGCGAGCTCACCGACTGCGTGCGTGCGCCCGCCGCGCAGCGCGCCGGCGTCCGGTCCGGCGTCTGCATCCCCGTCATCGTGGGCGACGAGGTGCTGGGCACCATGGACTTCTTCACCACCGAGACGATCGAGCTCACCGACAGCCGACGGGGCTCGCTGCGCAACGTCGCGCGCCTCGTGTCCCAGCGGGTCGACATCCTCCGGGCGGCCCAGCGGGACCGTGGCGCGTCCGAGGCGCTGCTCGGCAGCGTCGCGCGGCTGTCGGAGAGCGCGTCCGAGGCCGTGCGGGTCGCGGAGGAGGCGGTCGCGCAGACCGCCGCCATGGCCGAGGAGGTCCGCACGCTCGAGGCGTCGTCCTCCGCCGTGGGCGACGTCATCCGGGTCATCTCCTCGATCGCCGACCAGACGAACCTGCTCGCGCTCAACGCCACGATCGAGGCCGCCCGGGCCGGGCAGGCGGGCCGCGGGTTCGCCGTCGTCGCCACCGAGGTCAAGGACCTCGCGGGCGGCACCTCCACGGCGACGTCCCGGGTGGAGCAGCAGGTCGCGGACATCCAGGCGAATACCGCCGCCGTGTCCCGCGGCATCGAGTCGGTCAGCACCACGATCCGGCGCATGGACGAGGTCCAGGCCCGGATCGGCGAGGTGCTCGACGAGCAGCGCGAGATGGCGCGGTCCTTCCGCGCCTCCTGACGCCGCGGTCCGCGGACGCCCCCGGGGCGTGCCGCGGGCCGGCGACGGGCCCGCACCCGTCGCCGGCCGCGGTGGCCGGTTCCACTCCTCTCCTTCGGTTCCGGGGTCGGCGTCAGCGAGAGCCGCCCCGAGCTGCGGGGTCTGCGGACCACGAGGTCCGTCGGCCGGCGGAGGACCCGCATCCGCCGCCGGCCGACGGGTTCAGCGGCGGGCGGTCAGGTGAGCACCACCCGCGGGATGCGGCGGAGCAGCAGGCCGAGGCCCACCAGGCCCAGCGCGGCGAGGACGGTCAGGGCGGCGGGACCGCCCGTCGGGGCCAGGGCCGCGGGGAGGGTCACCGCCGACGGCGCCGAGCGGTCCAGGGCGGCGGCCAGGTCGGCCGCGGCGAGGACGCCCGAGGTGAAGGTGACGTCGGCGACGGTGGTGGTGCCGTCGTCGGCGCCGGGCGTGCTGCCCGGGCCGGTCGTGCCCGGGTCCGTGGTGCCCGGGCCGGTCGTACCGGGGTCGGTGGTGCCGGGGTCGGTGCCGGTCCCGTCCGTGCCGGTGCCGGGGTCGACGACCGCGGCCTCGCCCACGACGCCGAGCGCGAGGTCGCCGATCGTGATCGGCACCGAGACCGGCAGGGCGATGCCGAGGGTGGAGAGCAGGCCCGCGGAGTCGCCGCCGCCGATCGTGGCGGTGGGGGCGTCGGTGCCGGTGGTGCCGGTGCCGGTCGACGTGGTGGTGGCGTCGCCGATCAGGCCGAGCGCGAGGTCGCCGATCGTGATCGGGATGCTGATCGGTGCCGCGACCCCGGTGCCCGCGAGCGGGCCGTCGGAGTCGCCGCCGCCGGCCGTGGCGGTCGGGGCGTCGGTCGCGGTGCCGGCGGTGCGGGTGCCGGTCGACGTGGTGGACGCGTCGCCCAGGAGGCCGAGCGCCACGTCGCCGATCGTGACCGGGACGCTGATCGGTGCTGCGACGCCGGTGCCCGCGAGCGGGCCGTCGGAGTCGCCTCCGCCCACCGTGGCGGTGGGCGCTCCGGACTCGCCGGTCGTCGGCGTCGTGCCGGTGCCGGTGCCAGTGGTGGCGTCGCCGAGGACGCCGAGGGCGAGCCCGTCGATGTCGACCGGGATGCTCACCGGGGCGGCGATGCCGGTGCCGGTGGCGATGCCGTCGGTGTCGCCGCTCTCGACCGTGGCGGTCGGGGCGGTGGTGCCGGTCGTCGGCGTCGTGCCGGTGCCGGTGGTGGTGGCGTCGCCGAGGACGCCGAGGGCGACTCCGTCGATGTCGACCGGGATGCTCACCGGGGCGGCCACGGCGGTGCCGGAGGCCACCCCCTCGGAGCTCCCCCCGCCGACGGCGGCGGTCGGCGCGGTCGCCTCCGGCCCGGCGGGCGCGGTGGTCGTCGACGCGTCGCCGAGGACGCCGGCGGCGAGGCCGGTCACGTCCACGGAGACGTCGACGGGCGCCTCGATCCCGAGGCCGGACAGCAGGCCGTCGTCGTCGGTGGCGTAGGCCGACACGGCCCCGGCGACGACGAGGCCGCCGGTCAGCAGAGCGGTGTGGACCGCTCGCCTCATGTTCCTGTGCATGATGGTCTTCCCCTGCTACTGAGTCGGTGCGCCGGCGTGCGGCGCGAGGGCCCGTGGGGCGCGGCGGCACGGGTGCCGCGGGCGCCGGGGCCCGACTCAGGCGGGGAAGACGGGGACGTCGCGGAGACGGAGCGGGAGCTCGACGCGGTCACGGGCGACGGCGAGGAGCCGCGACCCGCCCAGGACCAGCGCGAGAGTCGTGAGGACCGCCAGGACGTCCTGGCCGGCGGGAGTACGCAGCGGGCTGCCGGCGGCGCCGGTGCCGGACGGGGCCGGCGCGCTCGGGGCGGGCGGGACCGGCTGGTCGCCGCCGCCGACGGGAGCGGACGCCGACCGGGCGGCGTCGTCGGTGCCGGCCGCGGCCGCGACCACCGGGTCCGCGGCGCGTGCGGCGGTGGCGACCGGGGCGCCGCCGGTGCCGGACGGGGCGTCCACGCCGAGGCCGGCGCCGGACCAGCGCAGCAGCGCGGCGAGCCCGGCCGGGTCGGCCGTCGTGTCGACGGCGGCGGAGCCGGGCCCGGCGGGGCCGGTCGGCGGGGTCACGGTCGGCGGCACGAGGGTCGTGGTCACCGGGCGGAGCACCCCGACCACGGGCGCGAGGGCGTCGCCGAGGGGGGTCCCGCCCAGGCCGCCGAGCGCGGGGTCGAGCACCCCGGTCACGAGGGGGGTGACGACGGGCGCCAGGACCGGGGCCACGGGGGCGAGCGCCGGGGCCAGGGGGGACAGCACCGGCGCCAGCACGCCGTCCGCGACCGGGGCGACGACGACCGTCGTCACCGGCGCGAGGACCGGTCCCAGGGGCGCGGTCGCCTGGGCCACCGGGGCCACCACGCCCTCGGCCAGGCCGTCGACCAGCGGGGACGCGGCGTCGACGACCGGCGCGACGAGGCCGTCGCCGAGGGCGGACGTCACGCCGCCGAGCAGGCCGGGGGCCTCGGCCGCGGGCGTCGTCGCGGCGGGCGTCGAGGCGACGACCTCCGCGGCGTGCTCCGGGGCGGCCGGGTGCGGGTGCGCCGGAGCGGCCGGGTGCGGAAGCGCCGCGGCGGGCGCCGGCGCGGTGTCCGGCGCGGCGGGCTGTGCGGGCGGCGGGGTCGCCGCGGCCGGCGGCAGCACGGCCTGCACCACGGGGGCCACGACCTGCTCCGTCACGGGCTGCACGACCGCCCCGACCAGGTCCCCGACGCCGCCGAGCAGCGAGGAGACGGGTCCGGAGGAGGGCGGCGGGGCCTCGTCGGCGGAGGCGGCGGGGGCGACCGCGACCAGGGCGGCACCGGCGAGCGTCAGCCCGCCCGCCGCGTACAGGCCGCGACGGGCCCATCGCGACGCGAGCGAGCGCGCACGCTGTGCGGCACCCGGTCGCGTTGTCATGGCGACTCCCCCTGAGTCTCCGTGGCGGTGCCACCGTCTCTGGCGGCTCCTGACCCCGTCGACGGTAGGAGGGCCCGGCGGGGCAGGCAACAGATGGGAGCGGGTGATATCGCCCGTCCGGGTGACGGTGCCGCCGTGACCTGCGGCGACGTCCGGCGCGGAGGGGCGGTCGGGTCAGTCCCGGCTGCGCGGGATCGCGACGCTCAGCGCGAACGACACGACCGAGACGATCAGCGCGCCGATGAACGCGTCGCCGAAGTCGTCGATCCGCAGGCCCCAGTCGGTCTGCTCCGTGATCCACGCGGTGAGCATGAGCATGAGCGCGTTGACCACCAGCGTGAACAGCCCCAGCGTGAGGATGTACAGCGGGATCGAGATGATGGTGACGATCGGCTTCACGATCGCGTTCACGATGCCGAACACGAGCGCGACCGCGAGGATCACGCCGACCCGCCCCCACGTCGTGTCGGCGCCGACGATCGAGATGCCCGGCAGCAGCACCTCGGCCAGCCACAGGGCGACGCCGCTGATCAGGACCCGCAGCACGAAGCTCATGCGCCGATCCTGCCATCGAGCCGCGCCCCGCGGCAGCCCCACCCCCACGCACCCGCCGCCCGCTCGCCGCGCGCGCCGCCGCCCAGCCCGTGACCCCCGCGCCCGGCGGGCGTCCCGCGGTGGCATCCTGGCGGCGTGAAGCACGTCCCCCTGCGCCCCGCCCTCGCGAGCCTTCCCCCGTACGTCCCGGGCGCCCGGGTCCCGGTCGGCGCGGCCGCGTTCAAGCTGTCGTCCAACGAGAACCCGTACCCGCCCCTGCCGTCGGTGGTGGCGGCGATCGCGGACGGCGCGGTGGACGTGAACCGGTACCCGGACATGTACGCGACCGACCTGGTCGAGGCGGTCGCCGGGCACCTGGGCGTGCAGGCCGACCAGGTGGTGGCGGGCTGCGGCTCCGTCGCGGTGCTCGGCCACATCCTGTCGGCGTTCTGCGACGCGGGCGACGAGGTGGTCCACCCCTGGCGGTCGTTCGAGGCGTACCCGATCGCCGTGACGCTCGCGGGCGCCACCGGCGTCCCGGTGCCGGTCGACGCGGACGGCCGGCTGGACCTGCCGGCGCTCGCGGCCGCGGTGACCGAGCGCACCCGGGTGGTCCTCGTGTGCACGCCCAACAACCCGACCGGGCCGGCCGTGCACGCCGACGAGCTCGACGCGTTCCTGGCCGCGGTGCCGCGCGACGTGCTGGTGGTGCTCGACGAGGCGTACGTCGAGTTCGTGCGGGACCCGCAGGCGCCGGACGGCCTCGCGGTGCTGGCCGCGCACCCGAACGTCGTGCTGCTGCGCACGTTCTCGAAGGCCTACGGCCTCGCCGGGCTGCGGGTCGGCTACGCGGTCGCCGACGCCCGGCTGGCGGCCGGCATCCGCGCGGCCTCGACCCCGTTCGGCGTGTCGCACCTGGCCCAGCTCGCGGGCGTCGCGTCGCTGCGGGCGCGGGACGAGCTGCTGGAGCGGGTCGACGGCATCGTGCGCGAGCGCACCCGGCTGCTCGCGGGCCTGCGGGAGCACGGCTGGGAGGTCCCGGACAGCCAGGCCAACTTCGTGTGGCTGGCGCTCGGCGACGGCACCGCGCGGTTCGCGGAGGCCGCCACGGCCGCCGGCGTGCTGGTGCGGCCGTTCGCCGGCGACGGCGTCCGGATCAGCGTCGGCGAGCCCGAGGCGACCGACGTGGTGCTGCGCGTCGCGCGAGACCTCCGTCACTGACGCGCCGCCCCCGGGCGGGCGTGCCCGCAGGTCACCCGACGGCCCGGCCGGGCCGGACCGCCGTGCGGCGGGCGGGGCCTCGCCTATGCTGCGACGAGCGCAGAGAGGTGGAGGGGTGACCGAGAGCACGACGTCGGGCGTGGTGATGCCGCCCGCGTGGCCCGGCCGCGCCGGTCGCCCCGCCGACCCCCTGGACGGCGGACCCATCGCGCTGCTCCTGGTCGAGGACGACGACGGGGACGCGCTGCTGGTCGAGGAGCACCTCAGCGACGCGGGCCTGGACGTCCGCCTGGTGCGCGCCCGGACGCTGGACGAGGCGACCGCGCACCTGGACGTCGACTGCATCCTGCTCGACCTGGGCCTGCCCGACTCGGTCGGCCTCGGCGCGCTGCAGACCCTCCTGTCGGCCGGCGCCCCGGCCGTGGTCGTGCTGACCGGCCGCACCGACACCGAGACCGGCCTGCAGGCGGTCGCCGCCGGCGCGCAGGACTACCTGGTCAAGGGCGAGGTCGACGGCGAGCTGCTCGGCCGCTCCGTGCGCTACGCCGTGCAGCGCCGCCGGCTGCAGGCCGTGGACCGCGAGCTCTACCGCAGCATGGTGCGCGCGGAGGAGACGGTCCGGCTGGAGAGCGCCCTGCTGCCGCGGCCGTCCGTCCAGGACGACCGCCTGGAGGTGCGGGTCGGCTACCGCGCCGGCCGCGACGGGGTGCTCGGCGGCGACTTCTACGACGTGTTCGAGCGGCCGGACGGCACCGTCCTGGCGATCGTCGGCGACGTGTGCGGGCACGGCCCGGACGAGGCGGCGCTCGGCGCGGTGCTGCGCACGGCCTGGCGCACGCTCGTGCTCGCCGGCACCGCGACCCCCGACCTGCTGCCCCTGCTCGAGCGGGTGCTGGAGTCGGAGCGGGCCCGCGAGGAGGTCTTCACCACGATGTCGATGGTCGAGATCGCGCCCGACCGCGCCTCCGTCGACCTGTACCTGGCGGGCCACCCGGTGCCCTTCCTGCTCGGCGACCCCGCCGCGGGCCGTCCGTCGGAGCTGCTGCCGCGCGAGCTGCGCGGCCGCGCGCTCGGCATCCCGGTGGACGGCGCCTGGCGGCCCCGGCGGCTGGACCTGGGCGACCGGTGGCGGCTGATGATGTACACGGACGGCGTGCTGGAGGCGACGATCAGCGGGACCCACGAGCGGATCGGCAAGACCGGCCTGCTGGAGCTGGTGGACGGGGTGCTGGCCGACGCGCCGGGCGACCCGGTGGACGAGGTGCTGCGCGAGGTGCGGCGGCGGCACGGCGGCGAGCTCGTCGACGACACGGCCGTCGTCGTGGTCGGCTGGGGCGGGGCGACCGCGTGACGGCACCCGTACCGGCCGCCGGCCCCGCCGCGCGGCCCCGCACGACGCTGCGCCGCCGCCTCGCCACCGCCCTCGTCGCGGCGGGGGTCGTCCTGGCGCTGGTCTTCGTCGGCTCGGGCATCGCGCTGTGGCGGATGCTCGACGCCCAGGACCTGGTGACCGAGCGGTACTTCGCCGCCATCACGAACGCCGAGACGGCGTACACCCAGCTGGTCGACGGCGAGACCGCGGTCCGCGGCTACGCGCTCACCGGCTTCGACGTCACGCTCGAGCCGTACGAGAACGCCCAGGACGCGACCGAGGCGTTCGCCGCGGTCGCCGCGGGCGGCGCCGCGGAGCCGGTCCGGGAGGCCGCCGCGGCGGCGGTCGAGGCCGCCGAGCGCTGGGACACCGACTTCGCGCAGCCGACGATCGCCGCCGTCGCCGAGGGCGGCCCCGCCGCGGTCACCGCCGAGGAGATCGAGGGCGGCCGCGCGCTGTTCGACGAGACCCGCACCGCCGTCCAGGACTACCTGGAGGTGCTGCGCGAGCGCCGCGACGAGGCCGCGTCGTCGCTGGCCATGTGGACCCGGGTCGTCATCGGCTCGCTCGTCGCGCTGGTGGTCGCCGGCGCGGTGGCCGGCGCCGTCCTGTGGCGGACGCTGCGCTCCTGGATCGCCGAGCCGCTCGGCGCCCTGGCCGCCGACGCGCGGGCGGTGAGCGAGGGCGACCTGCACCACCCGGTGCGGACGACGGGCCCGGGCGAGATCGCCGACCTGGCCGACACGGTCGAGCGGATGCGGCTCGGCCTGGTCGCCCAGGTGCAGGCCGTCGAGGCCCAGCGCGCCGAGATCGCGGAGGCGCACGACCGGCTCGCGGAGCAGGCGGAGGAGCTGCGCCGGTCGAACCGCGACCTGGAGCAGTTCGCCTACGTCGCCTCGCACGACCTGCAGGAGCCGCTGCGCAAGGTCGCCTCGTTCACGCAGCTGCTGCAGAAGCGGTACGGCGGGCAGATGGACGAGCGCGCCGACCAGTACATCGCGTTCGCGGTCGACGGCGCGAAGCGGATGCAGCAGCTCATCCAGGACCTGCTCGGCTTCTCCCGGGTCGGCCGGCTGGGCGGCGAGCTGGCGGACGTGCCGCTCGACGCGGCGCTCGCGGACGCCGTGGGCAACCTGGAGAACCTGGTCGAGGACACGGGGGCCGTCGTCACGTCCGACGAGCTGCCGGTCGTGCGCGGCGAGCGGCCCCTGCTGGTCCAGCTGCTGCAGAACCTCGTCGGCAACGCGATCAAGTTCCGCGACCCCGAGCGGCCGCCGGTGGTCCGGATCAGCGCCCGGCGGGTGGGAGACTCGTGGGAGCTCGAGTGCCGGGACAACGGGATCGGCATCGACCCGCAGTACGCGGAGCGCGTGTTCGTGATCTTCCAGCGGCTGCACCCCAAGGACCTGTACGAGGGCACCGGCATCGGCCTCGCCCTGTGCAAGAAGATCGTGGAGTACCACGGCGGACGGATCTGGCTCGGCGAGCCGGACGGCCCGGGCACCAGCGTGCGCTGGACGCTCCCGGCCGTCGACGAGCCGGCGGACGACCGCCAGGACCAGGACGGCCGGACGGCCGAGGGATCGGAGTGAGCGTGGCACGCAACGGCAAGGTGATCGACGTCCTGCTCGTCGAGGACGACCCGGGCGACGTCCTGATGACGCGGGAGGCGTTCGAGGACAACAAGGTCGCCAACCGGCTGGCGGTCGTCTCCGACGGCGTCAGCGCCCTGGCGTTCCTGCGCAAGGAGGGCGAGCACGCCGACGCCCCGACGCCGGACCTCGTGCTGCTCGACCTCAACCTGCCCCGCATGGACGGGCGCGAGGTGCTCGAGGCGATGAAGGGCGACGACGCGCTGCGCAGCATCCCGGTCGTCGTGCTCACCACCTCGGAGGCCGAGGAGGACGTGGTGCGGTCGTACTCGCTGCACGCCAACGCGTACGTGACTAAGCCCGTCGACTTCGAGCGGTTCATCGAGGTCGTCCGGCAGATCGACGAGTTCTTCGTCGAGGTCGTGCGGCTGCCGCAGCGCTGACCTCGCCCGACGCCGCACCGGCCCGTCGCCCCCGCCCGGGGTGGCGGGCCGTCGTCGTGCGCGGCGGCGGCGACGGGTCCACGGTGGGGTTGTCGGGACCCCACAACGGGGGAGGGCCCGTCTTGACGGCGCCCGGGGCCCTGGACCTACGGTGGCGTAGCCTACGCTGGCGTAGGTTAGCCAGGGCCCCGAGGAAGTCCGGGGCCTCCCCCCAGCCGAAGGAGAACGCGTGAGCACCAGCGGTCCGCTCACCGACGACGGCCTGGTCCAGCTGCTCACGCCCGCGGGCGAGCGCGTCGACCACCCCGACTACAGCGCCCGGGTCGCCCACCTCGACGCGGACGCCCTGCGCGGCCTGTACCGCGACATGGTGCTCGTGCGGCGCTTCGACACCGAGGCGACCGCGCTGCAGCGGCAGGGCGAGCTCGGCCTGTGGGCCCAGTGCCTCGGCCAGGAGGCCGCGCAGGTCGGCTCCGGCCGCGCGCTGGCCCCGCAGGACTACGTCTTCCCCTCGTACCGGGAGCACGGCGTCGCGCACACCCGCGGCCTGGACCTCACGCAGCTGCTCCAGCTGTTCCGCGGCGTCGACCACGGCGGCTGGGACCCCGACGAGTTCAACTTCCACCTGTACACGCTGGTGATCGGGTCGCACACCCTGCACGCGACCGGCTACGCGATGGGCGTGCAGCGCGACGGAGCGGTCGGCACCGGCGACCCCGAGCGGGACACCGCGGTCGTCACCTACTTCGGCGACGGCGCGACCGCCCAGGGCGACGTCAACGAGGCGCTGGTGTTCGCGGCCGTGAACAACGCGCCGGTGGTGCTGTTCCTGCAGAACAACCAGTGGGCGATCTCCGAGCCCACGACGCGCCAGGCCCGCGTCCCGCTGGCCGCGCGCGGCCCCGGCTTCGGCGTGCCGAGCGTCCGGGTCGACGGCAACGACGTGCTGGCCACCTACGCCGTCACCGCGGAGGCGCTGGAGCGCGCCCGGTCCGGCGGCGGCCCCACCCTGGTCGAGGCGTTCACCTACCGGATGGGCGCCCACACCACCTCCGACGACCCGTCCCGGTACCGGTCGGCGGCGGAGGAGGACTACTGGCGGCAGCGCGACCCGATCGACCGGCTGGAGAAGCACCTCGCCGCGACCGGCGAGCTGTCCGAGGAGTTTCGGGCCGGCCTCGCCGCCGAGGCCGACGCGCTCGGCGAGCGGGTCCGGACCTTCGTCCGGTCCCTGGGCCGCCCGGCCACCAGCACGATGTTCGACCACGTGTACGCGACGCCCCACTCCGTGGTGGACGCGGAGCGCGCGTGGTTCGAGCGGTACGAGGCCTCGTTCGCGGGAGGGGAGCACCGGTGAGCACGCAGCGGATGACGTTCGCCAAGGCGATCAACGCGGGCCTGCGGGCCGCGCTGGAGCGCGACCAGAAGGTCATGCTCATGGGCGAGGACATCGGCGCGCTCGGCGGCGTGTTCCGGGTGACCGACGGGCTGGCGAAGGACTTCGGCACCGACCGGGTCGTCGACACCCCGCTCGCCGAGTCCGGCATCGTCGGCACCGCGATCGGCCTCGCGCTGCGCGGCTACCGCCCGGTGTGCGAGATCCAGTTCGACGGGTTCATCTTCCCGGCGTTCGACCAGATCACGACCCAGCTGTCGAAGATGCACTACCGGTCGCGCGGCCGGCTGAACCTCCCGGTCGTCATCCGGGTGCCGTTCGGCGGCGGGATCGGCGCGGTCGAGCACCACAGCGAGTCGCCCGAGGTGCTGTTCGCGCACACCGCCGGCCTGCGCGTGGTCAGCCCGTCCGACCCGCAGGACGCGTACACGATGATCCAGCAGGCGGTCGCCTCGCCGGACCCCGTCATGTTCTTCGAGCCCAAGGGCCGGTACTGGGAGAAGGGCGACGTCGACACCGACGCCGACGCCCTGGCCGCGCCCTCCGTCCTGGACGGCGCGCGCGTGCTGCGCCCGGGCACCGACGTCACGCTCGTCGCGCACGGCCCGACCGTCGCCACGGCCCTGCGGGTCGCCGACGCCGCGGCCGCCGAGGGGCGCAGCGTGGAGGTCGTCGACCTGCGCACCCTCTCGCCGCTGGACATCACCACCGTCGCGGAGTCCGTGCGCCGCACCGGCCGGTGCGTCGTCGTGCACGAGGCCCCGGTGCTGTACGGCACCGGCGCCGAGGTCGCCGCGCGGGTCACCGAGGAGTGCTTCTACCACCTCGAGGCGCCCGTGCTCCGGGTCGGCGGGTTCCACACGCCGTACCCCGTGGCCAAGCTGGAGCACGAGTACCTGCCCGGGCTCGACCGCGTCCTGGACGCCGTCGACCGCGTGCTCGCCTCCTGACCCCGCGGGCGCCCGCGCCCCCCGCCGACCCCGCCGCCCGCACCACCCCGAGGAGCACCGCCCGTGCCGTCCTTCCAGCAGTTCCGCCTCCCCGACGCCGGCGAGGGCCTGACCGAGGCCGAGATCGCCGCCTGGCACGTCGCCGTCGGCGACACCGTCGCGATCAACCAGACGATCGTCGAGATCGAGACGGCGAAGTCGCTCGTCGACCTGCCGAGCCCGTTCGCGGGCGTGGTGTCGCGGCTGCTGGTCGAGGAGGGCACGACCGTCGAGGTCGGCACCCCGATCATCGAGATCGACACCGACCCGACCGGGGACGCGCCCGCGGACCTCGCGCCCGGCGCCGGGCCCGAGGTGCCGGTGCACGGGCCGACCTCGGACGCCGACCCGGTGCAGGCGGGCGCCCCGGTGGCGGGGCACGCGTCGGCCGCGGCGGAGCCGGGTGCCGAGCCCGAGGCCGAGGAGCCCGGCGGGGCCGTCCTGGTCGGCTACGGCACGGCGGCCGCGCCGACCGCGCGCCGGGCCCGGTTCACCTCCGCCGAGGGCGACGTCGACGCCGGCGCGGCCGGGCCGGACGCCACCGACGCGGGCGCCGCCGCGGTGCGGCCCGCGACGGCCGGGCCGGGCGCCTCGCGCGCCGCCGCGCCCGCGCCGTCCGCGCCCGCCGCCATGCCCACCGTGCGCCCGGGCGCCGTGCCGACCGGGGAGCCCGCCGCCGTCTCCGGCCGCCGCGCGCTGGCCAAGCCGCCGGTGCGCAAGCTCGCCCGCGACCTCGGCGTGGACCTCGACTCCGTCGTGCCGACCGGCCCGGGCGGGATCGTCACCCGCGAGGACGTGCTCGCGCACCAGGCCGCCGCCGAGGCGCGCGTGCTCGCCACCTACCCCGCCGACGACCAGCCCTGGCTCGCGTCCGGCACCGTGTCGCCCGACGGCCGGCAGACCCGCGTGCCGGTGAAGTCGGTCCGCAAGCGCACCGCCGAGGCGATGGTGACCTCGGCGTTCACCGCGCCGCACGTCACGGTGTTCCAGACCGTCGACGTCACCCGCACCATGAAGCTCGTCCAGCGGCTGCGCCAGGACAAGGAGTTCGCGGACGTCCGCGTCACGCCGCTGCTCATCGCCGCGAAGGCGCTGCTGCTCGCCGTGCGCCGGCACCCCGACGTGAACGCGTCCTGGGACGAGGCCGCGCAGGAGATCGTCTACAAGCACTACGTGAACCTGGGCATCGCCGCGGCGACCCCGCGCGGGCTCGTCGTGCCGAACATCAAGGACGCGCACCGGCTCGGCCTGCACGACCTCGCCGAGGGCCTGGCCGCGCTGACCTCCACGGCGCGCGCGGGCAAGGTCACGCCCCGCGACATGTCCGACGGCACGATCACGATCACGAACGTGGGCGTGTTCGGCATCGACACGGGGACCCCGATCCTCAACCCGGGGGAGGCGGCGATCCTCGCGTTCGGCGCGATCCGGGAGCAGCCCTGGGTGCACAAGGGCAAGATCAAGGTCCGGCACGTCACGCAGCTCGCGCTGAGCGTCGACCACCGCCTGGTGGACGGCGCGCTCGGCTCGATGGTGCTGGCGGACGTGGCGGCGGTGCTCGAGGACCCGGCGCAGGCGCTGGTCTGGGGCTGAGCGCAGCGGGTTGGCCCCACCCGGCGCGGCGGGTCAGCCGTCCAGGCGCGCGGCCACGTCCGCCGGGAAGCCGCCCGTGGCGACCGGGCCCCAGCGGGTCGGCGTGACCCGGATCAGGCTCTTGCCCTGCACCCGCATCGCGGCGCGGTACTCGTCCCAGTCCGGGTGCTCGCC
>NZ_DASQCJ010000042.1:0-23587 GCF_035634735.1 Cellulomonas sp. | reverse complement strand
GACGTGGTCGCACATCCGCTGCACCAGGTCCATCACGTGCGAGGACACGACGACGGTGCCGCCGCCCGCGGCGTACGCCGCCAGGATGTCCCGGATGTTCGCCGCGGACACCGGGTCGACGGCCTCGAACGGCTCGTCCAGGACCAGGACGCGCGGGGCGTGCACGAGGGCGCACGCCAGGCCGATCTTCTTGGTCATGCCCGCGGAGTAGTCGACGACCAGGGTGTCCGCGTCGGCGGTGAGGTCGAAGGTGCGCAGCAGGTCCGCGGTGCGGTCCCGGACGGTGTCGCGGTCGAGCCCGCGCAGCAGACCCGCGTAGGTGACGAGCTGGGCGCCCGTGAGCCGGTCGAACAGCCGCACGCCGTCGGGCAGCACGCCGAGCCCGGCCTTGACCGCCGGCGGATCCGCCCACAGGTCCCGCCCCCGCACCAGCACCCGGCCGAAGTCCGGCCGCAGCAGCCCGGTCGCCATGGAGAGCGTGGTCGTCTTGCCGGCGCCGTTCGGGCCCACGAGGCCGTAGAAGGACCCGGCCGGGACCTCGAGGTCGACGCCCGCCACGGCGATCTTCGTGCCGAACCTCTTCCACAGCCCTTGGATGGACAAAGCGGACATCGGCTCCATCGGCCCAGCATAGGGGCGGGCGTGTCGGTGGCGCCTGGCAATCTGCAGGCCATGGACACCGGATCAGTGCTCGCCCTCGCCGGGGCCCTCCTCGCGGGGCTCGCCCTCGGCTGGCTCCTGGCCGCCGGCCGCTCCGGCGCGCGGCTGCGCCGGGCCGAGGTGGAGGCCGCGCGCTGGCGCACGGCCGCCGAGCTCGGCGGCGGGACCGTCGACGCCGACCGGCAGGCCGAGCGGTTCCGCGCGCTCGCCGCCGACGCGCTCGCGCAGAGCAGCGAGCAGTTCCTGGCGCTCGCGCACCAGAGCCTCGCGGCGCGGCACCAGGAGCAGTCCGGCGACCTGGCGCAGCGCGAGCAGGCCGTGCGCTCGATGGTCGACCCGCTGGCGCGGACGCTCGACGCGGTGCGGGCGGAGCTGCGCACCGCCGAGCAGACCCGCGCGCAGCACGACGCCGCGCTGGGCGAGCAGGTGCGGCAGATGCGCGAGGAGGCGGGCCGGCTCCGGGAGCAGACGGCCCAGCTCGTCACGTCGCTGCGCGCGTCCCAGGTGCGCGGGCGGTGGGGCGAGGTGCAGCTGCGCCGGGTGGTCGAGGCCGCCGGGATGCTGCCGCACGTCGACTTCGCCGAGCAGGACCAGGTCCGCACCGACGACGGCCTGCTGCGGCCGGACATGGTCGTGCACCTCGCGGGCGGCAAGCGCGTGGTGGTCGACGCGAAGGTGCCGTTCCTCGGCTTCCTGGAGGCCGTCGAGGCGACCGACCCGGCGGAGCGCGAGCGCCGGCTCGCCGCGCACGCCCGCCACCTGCGCGCGCACGTCGACCAGCTCGCGGCCAAGCGGTACTGGGACCAGTTCAGCCCGGCGCCGGAGTTCGTGGTGATGTTCGTGCCGGCGGAGGCGTTCCTGCACGCGGCGATCGACGTCGACCCGTCGATCGTGGAGCGCGCGTTCGAGAAGGACGTCGTGATCGCGACGCCGATGACGCTGCTCGCGCTGCTGCGCACGGTGGCCTACGCCTGGCGGCAGGACGCGCTGGCGAGCAACGCGCAGGCGGTGCTGGACCTGGGCAAGGAGCTGCACGGCCGGATCGCGACGCTCGGCGGCCACCTGTCCAAGGTCGGCCGGGCGATCGACTCGGCGGCGACGGCGTACAACCAGTCGGTCGCGTCGCTGGAGTCCCGGGTGCTGGTGAGCGCGCGGAAGTTCGCCGACCTGCGGGTGGTGGACGCGGGCCTGGACACGCCGCCGTCGGTGGAGCGGCGGCTGTCCGTGGTGACCGCGCCGGAGCTCGTGGCCTGGGAGACGCAGCAGGTGGTGGGGCTGGGGGCCGACGGGCCCGCGGCACCGGGGACGGGGCGGCGGGCGGCCGACGCGCTCGGGGCGCTGGACGACGCGGTGCTCGGGGACGTGCGGCCGCCGGAGGCGGGGCCGGGCGGGGCCTGACGCGGGACGGGGCGCGCCGGGCGCGGCGGGCGGGGTCAGACGGGCCGGACGGCCAGGTCCGGGCGGTCCCCGCGGCGCGGGCGCGGGTCGTCCCCGCCGGCCGCGCGCAGATCGGCGCGGAGCTCCCGGGGCAGCGAGAACATGAGGTCCTCGGTCGCGGTCCGCACCTCCTCGACGTCGCCGAACCCGTGCGCCGCGAGCAGGTCCAGCACGTCCCGCACCAGGATCTCCGGCACCGACGCCCCGGAGGTCACGCCGACGGTCCGCGCGCCGACGAGCCACGCCGGGTCCACCTGCGCGGCGGTGTCCACCCGGTACGACGCGCGGGCGCCGGCTTCCAGGGCGACCTCGACCAGCCGCACCGAGTTCGACGAGTTCGCCGAGCCGACCGTGATCACCACGTCGCACTCCGGCGCGAGCTTCTTGACCGCCACCTGCCGGTTCTGGGTGGCGTAGCAGATGTCGTCGCTCGGCGGGTCCTGCAGCAGCGGGAACCGCTCGCGCAGCCGCCGGACGGTCTCCATCGTCTCGTCCACCGACAGCGTGGTCTGCGAGATCCACACCACCCGGCTCTCGTCGCGGACCACCACGTCGGCCACGGCGTCCGGGGAGTCGACCACCTGCACGTGCGCGGGCGCCTCGCCCTGGGTGCCCTCGACCTCCTCGTGCCCGGTGTGCCCGATCAGGAGGATGTCGAGGTCCGCCGCGGCGAACCGCACCGCCTCCTTGTGCACCTTGGTGACCAGGGGGCAGGTCGCGTCGATCGTCCGCAGCGACCGGGCCTGCGCCGCCGCCCGCACCGCCGGCGACACCCCGTGCGCGGAGAACACCACGCGGGCGCCCTCGGGCACCTCGTCGGTCTCGTCGACGAACACCGCGCCGCGGGCGGCGAGGGTGTCGACGACGTGCCGGTTGTGCACGATCTCCTTGCGGACGTACACCGGGGCGCCGTAGTGCTCGAGGGCCTGCTCGACGGCGACGACCGCGCGGTCGACGCCGGCGCAGTACCCGCGCGGGGCGGCGAGGAGCACGCGACGGCCCGCGGTCGCGGGGCCGGACTCGGTGCCGAGGGTCACGCACCCATCGTAGGTCGCGCGCACGCCGGGGCGCGGGGCCAGGTGGCCGGTCCGCCTTCCCGCGCGCCAGAAGGCTGCGCCGACGCTCCGCCGAGATAGGGCCCGCGCGCCGAGATAGGACCGTCCATGGCCCTATCTCGGCGCGGCGGTCCTATCTCGGCGAGGTGGGCGAGGTCGGCGAGGCGGGCGACCGCCGCGCGGTGTCGGGCGCGCGTGGCAGGGTGGGCCCGTGCAGCAGCAGTCCTCCCCCACGACACCCCGCGCGGACGCCGCCGGCGCCCCGGCCCCCGGCGCGCCCGCCGAGCTGCCCGCGCGGGCGAACGAGACCACCGCCGAGCGCCCCTGGCCGGTCCGGCTGCTCTCGGTGAAGATCGCCGACTACGTCGCGAAGATGTCGCCGCTGTGGGTCGAGGGCCAGGTCGTGCAGCTCAACCGGCGCCCGGGCGCGAACATCGCGTTCCTCACGCTGCGCGACACGGACACCGACATGTCGCTGCCCGTGTCGATGCCCGCGGGCGTGCTGGCCGGCGCCGCGACCCCGCTCGCCGAGGGCGCGCACGTCGTGGTGCACGCGCGCCCGACGTTCTGGACCAAGCGCGGCACGCTGCAGCTCAACGCCGACGAGGTGCGCGCGGTCGGCGTCGGCGAGCTGCTCGCCCGGATCGAGCACCTCAAGCGGGTGCTCGCCGCTGAGGGCCTGTTCGACGCGGACCGCCGCGTGCCGCTGCCGTTCCTGCCCCGGGTCGTCGGCCTGGTGTGCGGGCGCGAGTCGAAGGCGGAGCACGACGTGGTGGTGAACGCCCGAGCGCGCTGGCCCCAGGTCGAGTTCGTCATCCGCGAGGTCGCCGTGCAGGGCGTCGGCGCGGTCCCGCAGGTGAGCCGGGCGATCGCCGAGCTCGACGCGGACCCGCGGGTCGAGGTGATCGTCGTCGCGCGCGGCGGCGGCTCGGTCGAGGACCTGCTGCCGTTCAGCAACGAGGCGATGGTGCGAGCCGCCGCGGCCTGCCGCACGCCGCTGGTGTCCGCGATCGGCCACGAGACCGACACCCCGCTGCTCGACCTGGTCGCCGACTACCGCGCGTCGACCCCGACCGACGCCGCGAAGCGGATCGTGCCGGACGTCGGCGAGGAGCGCGCGCGGGTGACCCAGGCCCGCGCCCGCATCCGGTCGGCCGTCGAGCACCGGGTCGCCCGCGAGGCCGCCGGGCTGGAGCAGGTGCGCAGCCGCCCGGTGCTCGCCCGCCCGCACACGATGGTCGACACCCGGGAGGCCGAGGTGCTGCGCGCCCGCGACCACGCCCGGCGCAGCCTCGACCACGCGCTGGCGGGCGCGGTGACCTCGACCCGCGCGCTGGCCGCGCAGGTCCGGGCGCTGTCCCCCGCCGCGACGCTCGACCGCGGGTACGCCGTGGTGCAGACCTCGGACGGCCGCGTGGTGCGCGAGGCGACCGAGGTGGCGGCCAAGGACTCGCTGCGGATCCGGGTGTCCCGCGGCGAGCTCATGGCGACGGTGCTCGCGGTCGCGCCCGCCCGGAAGCGCCCGGTCGCCGGGGACGACGCGGCGGACTGACGGCCGCGGCGCGGGCGCACGACGGTCGACGCCGCGCACGCCGGGCCGCGCCCCCGCCCGCGCCCCGGCGTCACTTCCCGTGCGGGTCCCGCGCGTTGAGCGCCGCGACCACCCGCGGGTAGTCCCCGCGGGCCTCGCCGTACCGGAGGAACTTCACGCGCTCGACCTGGATCTCGGTCGCGTCGGGCTGCGCCTCCAGCAGGGCCAGCACCTCGGCGACGAAGTCGGCGAGCGGCATGGCGTCCGCGTTCTCCCGGTGCCCCGGCATCAGGTCCGTCTGCACCGACGGCGGCTCCAGCTCGACCACGCGGACGCTCGTGCCGGCCAGCTGCAGCCGGATCGACTCGCTGAGCATGTGCACGAACGCCTTGCTCGCGTTGTAGGTCGGCGTGACCTGCAGCGGGGCGAACGCCAGCCCCGAGGACACCGTGAGGATCGTGGCGTCCGGGCGGGTCTGCAGGTGCTCGACGAACGCGGCGATCAGCCGGATCGGACCGAGCACGTTCGTGGTGACGGTCTGCTCGGCGGTGTCGAGGAACCCGGCCGGGTCGGTCCAGTCCTCGACCCGCATGATGCCGGCCATCGGGACCAGCACGTTCACCTCGGGGTGCTCGGCGATGACGCGCTTCGCCACCTCGGCGACGTCCTCCGCGTCGGCGGTGTCGATCCGGTAGGCGTGGATGGCGGGGTGCTCCGCGGCGATCCGGTCCAGCAGCTCGGTGCGCCGCCCGCCGACGATCACCTCGTTGCCCCGCTCGTGCAGGGCGACGGCCAGGGCCAGGCCGATCCCGCTCGTCGCGCCGGGGATGAAGATCGTGTTCCCGTTGATTCGCATGCCCCGAGTCTTCGGCGCCCCGCCCGCGCCCGCCAGAGAGCGGTTGTCGGGGGACCGCCGATCCCTGGTTGCGCGCGGGCCCGCCCGCCGATACTGCTCGGGTGGATCGCGACGCGCTGGCCGACTTCCTGCTCCGGCACCGGGAGGCGCTGCGCCCGGACGACGTCGGGCTGCCCCCGGGCGCGCGGCGCCGGGCCCCGGGCCTGCGCCGCGAGGAGGTCGCGCAGCTCGCGGTCATGTCGACCGACTACTACACCCGGCTGGAGCAGCGGCGCGGCCCGCAGCCGAGCACTCAGATGCTCGGCTCGCTCGCCCGCGCCCTGCGGCTCACGCCCGACGAGCGCGACTACCTGTACCGGGTCGCCGGGCACAGCGCCCCGGACCGCGCGGCGCGCGAGGACTACGTCGCCCCGGGGCTGCTCCGGGTGCTGGACCGGATCACCGACAGCCCGGCGCTGATCCTCGACGGGCTCGGCCGGACGCTGGTGCAGAACGACCTGGCCCGGGCGCTGTTCGGCCCCGTCGAGCAGCTGACCGGCTGGGAGCGCAGCGCCATCTACCGCTGGTTCGCCCACCCGGCCACCGAGCGGCTGATGTACCCCGCGGAGGACCGGGACCGGCAGAGCCGGGCGCAGGTGGCCTCGCTCCGCGCCACCCTCGGGGCGGAGGGGCCGCGGTCCCGGGCCGCCGAGCTGGTCCGCGCGCTGTCCGCCCGGAGCCCGGAGTTCGTGGCGATCTGGGAGGCGCACGAGGTCTCCCGCCGGTTCGAGGACCACAAGACGCTGGTGCACCCGCGGGTCGGCCCGATCGAGGTGGACTGCCAGGCGCTGTTCACCGAGGACGGGTCCCAGACCCTGCTGGTGCTCACCGCGGCGCCGCGCAGCGAGGCCGAGGGCCGGCTGCGGCTGCTCGGGGTGCTGGGCACGCAGGAGTTCGCCGCGCGGGAGGGCTGAGCGGCGCGAGGTCGGCGGTCGTTGGTTAGATGGTGCCCGTGAGCGACACCACCCCCGCCTCCGAGGCCCCCGGCACCCCCGGTGTGGCCGACCTGTCCTACGAGCAGGCGCGCGACGAGCTCGTCGCCGTCGTCTCCCGGCTCGAGGCCGGCGGCGCGACGCTCGAGGAGTCGCTCGCCCTCTGGGAGCGCGGCGAGGCCCTGGCCGCGCGCTGCCAGCAGTGGCTCGACGGCGCGCGCGCCCGGCTGGACGCCGCCCGCGCGGCCGACGGCGACGACGCCGGCTCCTGACGGCCCGGCGCGACCGCGCCCCGTCCGGCGGCCCCCGCCACGCCCGGCGCCGCGCCCGCTCCACCCCGCACGACCCCACCCCCGACCCGGCACCGCCGCCGGACGCGAAGGAGCCCCATGACCGAGCAGCCCGCCGCCCGCGCCCTCGTCGTCGGGGAGGCCCTCGTCGACGTCGTGCTCCGCCAGGGCGCCGAGCCCGCCGAGCACCCCGGGGGCAGCCCCGCGAACGTCGCGATCGGGCTCGGCCGGCTGGGCCGCCGGGTCGACCTGCTGACCTGGCTGGCCGACGACGCGCACGGCGACCTGGTCCGCCGGCACCTGGCCGGCTCCGACGTGCACGTCCTCGCGGGCGACCGCGGCCCGGAGCGCACCCCGGTGGCGCGGGCGCACCTCGACGCGGCGGGCGTCGCGACGTACGAGTTCGACCTGACCTGGGACCTGCCGACGCGCTGGGACGAGGGCGACGACGCCCCCGCGGTCGTGCACACCGGCTCCATCGCCACGGTGATCGAGCCGGGCGGCGCGGCCGTCGCCCGGCTGCTCGGCGACCGCCGCGCCGCCTCGACGATCACCTACGACCCCAACCTGCGCCCCGCGCTGATGGGCTCGCCCGAGGAGACGCTGCCGGTCGTGGAGCGGCTGGTCGCGCTGGCGGACGTCGTCAAGGTGTCCGACGAGGACCTCGCCTGGCTGCACCCCGGGGTCGCGCCGGTCGAGATCGCCCAGGACTGGCTGGGCCGCGGGCCCGCCCTGGTCGTCGTGACGCTGGGCGGCGAGGGCGCGCTCGCCATCACCGCGGGCGGCGACGAGGTGCTGGTCGAGGCCCCGCGGGTCGAGGTGGCCGACACCGTCGGCGCCGGCGACTCGTTCATGGGTGCCCTGATCGACGGCCTGTGGACGGCGGACCTGCTCGGCGCCGACGCGCGCGACCGGCTGCGCGCGATCGACCGCCCGACGGTCGAGCGCGTCCTCGTCCGCTGCGCCCAGGTCGCCGCGATCACGGTCTCCCGCGCCGGCGCCAACCCCCCGACGTCGGCGGAGCTCGGCGAGGCGTAGGCCGCCGGGCGTCGCGCGCCGAGGTCGTCGGTTCCGGCCCCACCAGGGGTGGCGCACGGTACGACCTCGGGCGGAACCGGCGACCTCGGACGGCGCGGGCGCCGGGACGGCGGCGAGGTCGTCACACACGGACGAGGTCGTCACTCGTGAGTGACGACCTCGTGCCGTTGTGCCGACCTCGCGGTCGCGCGCGCGTGCGGCCCGGCGGCCGCGTCAGCTCGCCTGGCGGTGGCGCGCGGCGGGCTCGCCGTTCGCCTGCTTCTCCGCGTCGCGGTGGGCGCGCTCCAGGGCCGCGCGGCGGTCCTCCTCGGTCTCGGCGTCGATGCGGCGGGCCGCCTCGTCGTCGTACGTGAGGTTCTCCCCCGACTCCGGGTCGAAGATGAGCAGCCGCCTCGGGTCGAACCACAGCTCGGCGCTGCTGCCGTCCCGCACCCGGCTCTCGGAGCCGAGCGAGACGATCATCTGCGTGCGCATCCCCTCGCCGTCGAGGTCGCGGTCGAGCTCCTCGAGCTTCTGCGCGACGTCGGCGTGCGTCTCGAACGGGATGTAGGCGTACAGCTCCGCGCCGAGCCACTCGACGACGTCCACCTCGGCCGAGAAGGTCGCGCCCTTGGCGCGCTTGTCCTCGTCCAGGACGCGCGCGTCCTCGACGTGCTCCGGCCGCAGCCCGACGATGACCAGGTCGCGGCCGGCCAGCTTGCCGCGGGCCGTCTCCGGGATCGGCACGTCGCCGAACGGCAGCCGGAGGGAGTCGCCGTGCACCTCGCCGGGCAGGAAGTTCATCGGCGGGGAGCCGATGAACCCGGCCACGAACAGGTTGACCGGCTGCTCGTACAGCGCGCGCGGGCTGGCGACCTGCTGCAGCTCGCCCTTGCGCAGCACCGCGACCCGGTCGCCGAGGGTCATGGCCTCGGTCTGGTCGTGCGTGACGTAGACGGTGGTGGTGCCGAGCCGCCGCTGCATGCGGGCGATCTCGGTGCGCATCTGGCCGCGCAGCTTGGCGTCCAGGTTGGACAGCGGCTCGTCGAACAGGAACGCGCGGGCGTCGCGGACGATCGCCCGGCCCATCGCGACGCGCTGCCGCTGGCCGCCGGACAGGTTGGCCGGCTTGCGGTCGAGGTGCTCGCGCAGCTCCAGGGTGTCCGCCGCGTACTCGACGTTGTCCTTGATCTGCTCCTCGGTGTACTTGCCCTTCTGGAGCCGCAGCGGGAACGCGATGTTCTCGTACACGGTCAGGTGGGGGTACAGCGCGTAGTTCTGGAACACCATCGCGAGGTGCCGGTCGCGCGGGGCCTTCTCGTTGACCACCTCGTCGCCGATCTTCAGCTCGCCGGACGTGATGTCCTCGAGGCCGACGATCATGCGCAGCAGGGTCGACTTCCCGCAGCCGGACGGCCCGACCAGGATGACGAACTCGCCGTCCTTGATGTCGAGGCTCACGCCGTTCACGGCCGGGTAGCCGTCGCCGTACTTCTTGACGATGTCGGTGAGGGTGATGGATGCCATGTGCTCCTCCTGGGGTCCGGGCGGCGAGGGCGTCAGCCCTTGACCGCGCCCTGGGTCAGCCCGGACACGATCTGGCGCTGGAACAGCAGCACCAGGACGACGACGGGGATGGTCACGACGACGGCGGCGGCGGAGATCGCGCCGGTGGGGTCCTCGAACTGCGAGGCCCCGGAGAAGAACGCCAGCGCGGCGGGCACCGGCCGGGCCGCCTCGGTCGAGGTCAGCGAGATGCCGTACACGAAGTCGTTCCACGCGATGAAGAACGCGATCAGCGCGGTGGTGAACACGCCGGGCGCCGCGAGCGGCACGATCGCCTTCCGGAACGCCTGCCACGTGGTGGCGCCGTCCACCTGCGCGGCCTGCTCCAGCTCCCACGGGATCTGCCGGAAGAACGCGGTCAGCGTCCAGATGGAGATCGGCAGGGTCAGCGAGAGGTACGGGATGATCAGGCCGGGCCAGGTGTCGTACAGGCCGATCGACCGCCACAGGTTGAACAGCGGCGTGACGATCGAGATGACCGGGAAGATCGACACCCCGAGCGCGGTGGTGAGGATCAGCTTGCGGCCCGGGAAGTCGAGCCGGGCGATCGCGTACGCCGCGAGCGTGGCCAGCACCGACGAGATCGCCGTGGCGATCAGCGAGATGCCGATCGAGTTCCGCAGCGACGACAGGAACAGCTCCTGCGCCGAGCCGTCCGGCCCGAGGATCTGCTCGTAGTTGGTCCAGCTCCACGAGGTCGGCAGGAAGTTGCCGGTGTTGAGGTCGCTGGGCAGCTTGAACGACGTCGCCAGGATGGAGAGCACCGGGAACAGCGCCCACACGAGCACGACGAGCGTGATGGCCGCCCACGCGATCTTCTGCCTGCCCGTCAGGGCCTTCGTCGCGCCCATCACTTCTCCCCTCGTGCACCGGCGAGGTCGACCTTGAAGATCTTGATCGCGATGAAGCAGATGATGATCACGCAGAAGAACAGCAGCACCGAGATGGCGGAGCCGAGGCCGATCTCCAGCCGCCCGATGGACGTCCGGTAGGCCAGCAGCGACAGCACCGTGGTGCCGTTCGCGCCGTTCGTCATGATGAACACGTTGTCGAAGATGCGGAACGCGTCGAGCGCCCGGAACAGGACGGCGACCATGATCGCGGCCTTCATGTTCGGCAGGACCACGCGCTTCATCCGCTGCCACCAGGTGGCGCCGTCGACCTGCGCCGCCTCCTCCAGGTCGCCCGGCACCTGCGCCAGGCCGGCGAGCAGCAGCAGCGAGATGAACGGCGTGGTCTTCCAGACCTCGGACGCGATGATGACGAACAGGCTGGTGCCGGTGCCGGCGAACCAGTTGAGGTCCTCGCTGATCCCGGGCACCCAGCTGAACCAGCTGTTCACGTACCCGGAGTTGATGTCGAACGCGTAGAACCACGCGAACGCGGAGACGACCGTGATGATCCCGTACGGCACGAGGATCGCGGTGCGCAGCAGGCCGCGGAGCCGCAGGACGGCCCGGTGCATGACCAGCGCGAGCGCGAAGCCGAGCACCAGCTCGATCGCGACCGTGATGACCATGATCAGCGTCGTGACGCCGAGCGACTGCCAGAACACCGGGTCGCCGAGCACGACGCCGTAGTTCGCGAGCCCGACGAACCCGCGGTCGTCCGGCGCGGTGAGCCGGTACCGGAACAGCGAGTCGTAGACGGCCTGCAGGATCGGGTAGGCGGTGACGGCCAGCATCACCACGAACGCCGGGCCGGCCAGCCACCAGCCCAGCCGGGCCTCGGCCCGCGCGCGGTCGCTCTTGCGGGGCTTCGACGCCCGGCCGGGGCCGGCGCCGCGGGTGGCCTGCGCCGTCACCCCCGCCGTGGCGCCCGTGATCTCGGTACTCACAGGAGTCGCTCCCCTCGCAGCACGGCGGTGATGAAGTCCGTGGACTCCTGCGGCGTCCGGTCGGGGTCGACCGAGGCCGGCGGGTGCCAGGTCTCCTGCAGACCCTGGGAGACCTCGTTGTAGTACGGGGTCTGCGGGCGCGGGGCCGCCTGCTCCAGCGACTGGCGGATGACGTCCGCCATCGGGAACGTCTCCTGCACCGTCGGGTCGTCGTAGGCGACGGTCGACGCGGGCGGGTTGCCGTCCGTGACGAAGTAGGCCGCCTGGTTCTCGGGCTGCACGATGCACGCGGCGGCCTGGTACGCCTCGTCCACGTGCTCGCTGAACGCGCCGACGCCGAGGTTGATCCCGCCGTACGGCGGCGCCGCGTCGGTGCCCTCGGTGACCTGCGGGTAGATCGCCCAGCCGACGTCGTCGAGGAACGACTGGTCCAGCGCGCCGTCCTCGACCGAGGCCTGCATGGCCGGCCAGACGAACGGCCAGTTGACCATGAACGACCCGCTGTCCCCCTGGAACTGGGTGAGCGAGGCGTTCTCGTCCTGGGTCGGCAGGCCGGGGCCGCCGAGGCGGTCCTGGCCGATCTCGCCGATGATCCGCGCCGCCTCGCGACCCGCGTCGGACTCGAGGCCCAGCTCCACGTCCTCGGCGGGCGCCTCGGGGTTCTCGACGATCTGGCCGCCGGCCGACTCGACCAGGGCGTTGATCCACACCGTGTAGGCCTCGGCCTTGATGCCCTGCACGCCGAGCGTCTTGTCCTGGTCGCGCGCGGCGTCCATGACCTGGTCCCAGGTCACCGGCGTGGTCGCGGGGTCGAGCCCCGCGGCCTCGGCGACCGACTTCTTGTACCAGAGCAGCTGCGTGTTGGCCCAGAACGGGACCGTCACGAGCTCGTCGCCCCACGAGGCCCCCTGGAGCGCGCCCTCCGCGACGTCCTGGCTGACCTGCGTCGCGACGTCCTCCGGCACCGGCGCCAGGAACCCGGCGTTCGCCAGCTCCGGGATGAACGGCGGGTCCAGGCTCATCAGGTCGATCGACGAGTCGGACGCCGCGAGCCGCCGCGCCAGCTGCTCGCGCTGGGAGCTGGCGTCGCGGGGCAGCACCGACACCTCGATGCGGTAGGCCCCGCCGGCCTCCTCCGTGCACTGCCGGGCCAGCGTCGCCTGGCCCCCCGCGTCCGGGTTCGTGTACCAGGTGAGCACCGGGGTGGAGTCCGCCGGCGCGCACGCCGCCAGCCCCGCCCCCAGCGCGAGCACCGACACCCCGGCGATCGCCCTCGACCGTCTTCGCACGCGCACCGCTCTCCCTCACTCCGGCGTCGCGGCCTCCCACCTGGGGCTCCGCGACGTCTCCACGCTTCCCTCCCCATGGCTACACCGGCGGGTCGCGGCCTGCCACCGGAGCAGCACCTACGGACCGCCGGCCCACCCGGTGCGGGCGAGGCGCGGACGGGACGACCCGCCCCGCGCCGCGTGGTGCGAACATGTCCGCATGGCACACCCCACCACCCCCGCCGAGGCCTGGGCCGCGCTGCGCGACGGCAACGACCGGTTCGTCCGCGGCGCCATGGAGCACCCGTCCCAGGGCATCGACCGCCGCGCCGAGGTCAGCACCGGCCAGGCCCCGTTCGCCGTCGTGTTCGGCTGCTCGGACAGCCGCGTCGCGGCGGAGATCATCTTCGACCAGGGCCTCGGCGACGTGTTCGTCGTCCGCACCGCCGGCCACGTCCTCGACACCACCGTCATCGGGTCCATCGAGTACGGCGTCGAGGTGCTCGGCGCCTCGCTGGTCGTCGTGCTGGGCCACGACTCCTGCGGCGCGGTGGCCGCGGCGACCGCGGCGCTCACCACCGGCGAGCTGCAGCGCGGGTTCGTGCGCGCGGTCGTCGACCGGGTGATCCCGTCCATCGTGTCGCTGGCGCACGGCGCCGACGCCGAGGGCCGGCCGCGCGACCTGTCGTCCGTCGACCCGGCCGAGCTCGGGCACGAGCACGTCCGGCACACCGTGGACATGCTCCGCTCGTACTCCGTGACGCTGGCCGAGGGCATCGACGCCGGGCGCGTGGCGGTCGTGGGCGTCGAGTACACGCTTGCCGACGGCCAGGCGCGCCTCACGTCGGCGATCGGCGACATCGGCGACGTCCCCGTCCCGGCCTGACCCCGGGTCCGCACCCTCGCCGAGATGGCGACTCTCGGCTGCGCGGCGAGGCCCGCGCACAGCCGAGAGTTGCCGTCTCGGCGCGCGGGTGGGTGTGACGTGCGCCACCCCCGGGTCCCGGCGCGAGGCGCGGGCGGGACCTCCGTCCCTGGCGGTGGCAGGATCGGCCGCATGAGCCTGCACGCCGACGACGACGTCCAGTACCGCATCGAGCACGACACGATGGGCGAGGTGCGCGTCCCCGCGGACGCCCTCTACCGCGCCCAGACCCAGCGCGCGGTGGAGAACTTCCCGATCAGCGGGACCGGCCTGGAGCGCGGGCACGTCGCCGCGCTGGCCCGGGTCAAGAAGGCCGCCGCCCTGGCCAACGCCGAGCTCGGCATCCTCGAGCGACCCGTGGCGGACGCCATCGCCGCCGCGGCGGACGAGGTCGCCGAGGGCCGGCACGACGCGCACTTCCCGGTCGACGTCTACCAGACCGGCTCCGGCACCTCCTCGAACATGAACATGAACGAGGTGCTGGCGACGCTCGCGTCCCGGTCCCTCGGCGCCGACGTCCACCCGAACGACCACGTCAACGCCTCGCAGTCCTCGAACGACGTGTTCCCGACCTCGGTGCACGTCGCCGCCACCGACGGCGCCGTGAACGACCTGGTCCCCGCGCTGGAGCACCTCGCCGCGTCGCTCGAGCGCCTGGCCGAGCAGCACGCCGGCGACGTCAAGGCCGGCCGCACGCACCTGATGGACGCGACCCCCGTGACCTTCGGCCAGGAGTTCGGCGGGTACGCGGCCGCCGTGCGCCGCGGCGTCGAGCGGGTGCAGGCGGCGCTCCCCCGCGTCGCGGAGGTCCCGCTCGGCGGCACCGCCGTCGGCACCGGCATCAACACCCCCGCGGGCTTCCCGCAGCGCGTCATCGCGCTGCTCGCCGAGGAGACCGGCCTGCCGCTGACCGAGGCGCGCGACCACTTCGAGGCCCAGGGCGCCCGGGACGGGCTGGTCGAGCTGTCCGGCGCGCTGAAGACGATCGCGGTCAGCCTCACCAAGATCTGCAACGACCTGCGCTGGATGGGCTCCGGCCCGAACACCGGGCTGGGCGAGATCCGGATCCCCGACCTGCAGCCGGGCTCGTCGATCATGCCGGGCAAGGTGAACCCGGTGATCCCGGAGGCGGTGCTCATGGTCGCGGCGCGGGTGGTCGGCAACGACGCCACGGTGGCGTGGGCCGGCGCGAGCGGCTCCTTCGAGCTCAACGTGCAGATCCCGGTCATGGGCCAGGCGGTGCTGGAGTCCGAGCGGCTGCTCGCGGCGGCCTGCCGGGTGCTCGCCGACCGCACGGTGGACGGGATCGAGGTGGTCACCGAGCGCGGCGCGGCCTACGCCGGGTCGTCCCCGTCGATCGTCACCCCGCTGAACCGGGTGATCGGCTACGAGGCCGCCGCGAAGATCGCCAAGCACGCGGTCGCGAAGGGCATCACGGTGCGCGAGGCCGTGGTCGACCTCGGCTACGTCGAGCGCGGCGAGGTCACCGAGGAGCAGCTGGACGCGGCCCTCGACCTGCTGAGCATGACGCGCCCGAAGGCCTGAGCCCGCGCGCGACGGCGCCGCCGGTCCGGGGCAGGGGGTCCCGGGCCGACGGCGCCACGCCTAGCGTGCCAGGTCGAACTGCGCGCCGGGCCGGTTCAG
Source organism: Cellulomonas sp. (assembly GCF_035634735.1). Classification (GTDB taxonomy): domain Bacteria; phylum Actinomycetota; class Actinomycetes; order Actinomycetales; family Cellulomonadaceae; genus Cellulomonas. The sequence goes on along the minus strand of NZ_DASQCJ010000042.1, from coordinate 8,530 downwards.
CGTGAATTCCTCCGCGCCCCGCGCGAGCTCGGCCGCGACGTCACCCAGGGTGATGACGGCCTGCCGCACCTCGGCGGCCCCGTCAAACGCCTGACCGGCCGCCTGCGCCACGTCCGCCGCGCTGCCGGCGATGTCCGTCGTGCTCTCGGCGGCGACCACGAGGTTGCGCTCGATCTCCGACGTCGTGGCGGTCTGCTCCTCGACCACGGCGGACACCGCGCCCTGCAGCCCGTCGACCGTCGCGACCGCCCGGGAGATCCGGGAGACCGACTCCTGCACGTCGGCGGCGTCCCGGGTGACGGCCTCCAGCACCGGCGCGATGGTACCGATGGCGCTCGACGTCTGCTGCGCCAGGTCCTTGACCTCCCCGGCGACCACGGCGAAGCCGGCCCCGGCGCTGCCCGCGCGGGCCGCCTCGATGCTGGCGTTCAGCGCGAGCAGGTGGGTCTGGCCGGCGATCGTCGTGACGGTGTCGAGCACGGCCGCGATCTGGCCGGTCGACGCCGCGAGCCGGTCGGCGGCCGCGGCGGCCTCGGCGGTCACGCCCACGGCCTGCGTGGCCTCGCCGGAGGCCGCGCTCACGTCCTGCGCCACCGACTCGATGGACGCGCGCATCTCCGTCATCGCCGCCGTCACGGTCTGCACCTCGGTGCTGACGACGGAGGCGGAGCCGGCGGCGACCTCGGCGCGGGACACGGTCCGGCCCGCGGCCTCCTCCAGCGTCCCCGACGAGCCGTCGAGCCGGCCCGCGGTGCCGCGCACCGCGTCGGCGCCCTCGCGCATCCGGGTGAGCGCCGCGCGCATCGCGTCGATGGCCTCGCCGAGCGCGGCGCCCATGACGCCGATCTCGTCCCGGCCCTCGCCGCGCACCGCCACGGACAGGTCGCGGTCGGCGACCCGGCGCAGCGCGGTGGTCAGCCGACCGACCCGGGCGACGATCCGGCCGGAGATCCACACGACCAGCGCGACCGCGACCGCGGCGACCACGAGGCCGGCGACCAGCAGCGTGACCATCAGCGTGCTCGCGCCGGACTCCAGCTCCGCGGACACGGCGCGCAGGTCGGCGTCGAAGCCCCACGCGGCGACGGTCCAGCCCCAGGGCGCGTACCGCGCGAGCTGCACGGTGGCGGCGCCGGCCTCGCCGAGGTCCACGCGCTCGGTGGCGGTCTCCCCCTCGCCGAGCTCCGCGGCGGCCTCGACCAGGCGCGGCGCGTACGCCTCGCCCTCGGCGTCCACCGAGCCCGCGGCGTCGCCCGCCTGGGCGCCCGGCGGCGGCACGACCCACTGCCCGTTCGCGTCCGCGACGGTCAGGTAGCCCGCCTCGCCGACCGCGACCTCGGCCAGCGCGGCGCGCAGCGGGGCGTCGACCTCGGTCTGCGGCACCCCGACGAACAGGCCGCCGACCACCTCGTCGCCGACCGTCAGCGGCGCGTACGCGGTGACGAACGGCTGCCCGACGACGGTCGCGGTGCCGTAGTAGGGCTGCCCGGAGAGCAGCGCGGCGACGACGGCGTTGGGCTTCCCGTCGGCGCCCGTCGCGCCGATCGCGGTGCCGATGACGCGCGCGCCGTCGGCGTTGGTCACGCTCGTGGCGACGCGGAGCATGTCGCCCTCGGGGTTCACCCGCTGGAACACGGTGACCGGCGCGTCGAGCAGCGTGGTGATGTCGTCGACGACCGGGACCGGGGTGGCCCGGTCGGTGGTGCGGCCGAGCCAGGTGCCGCCGACCTGCAGCCGGGGCAGGTCGACCTCCTCGGTGGCGCCGGTCGTCTGGTCGGTGACGGTCCAGTGCTCGGAGCCGTCGAACGTCACCGCGCCCGCCTGCGCGAACGTCTCCTGGGCGACGCGCAGGCTCGAGGCCATCCGGTCCGTGACGGTGGCGACCTGGGTCTGCACCAGCGTCACCGCCTGCTGGGTGGTCTGGGTCATCGAGTCGCGCATCAGGCGGTCGACGTCGTCGCCGGCCTGGGAGGCCAGGCCGGTCACCTGCCAGCCGCCGACGGCGGTGAGCAGGGCGGCGGTGACGGCGACGGCACCGGCTCCGGTCGCGACGAGCTGAGCGCGCAGGGAGGTGCGCAGTCGGGGCAGGGGCACGGTGGTCTCCTGGGCCGAGGGGCGGGGGCTCCGGCCGGCCGGGTGGGCCGCCGGGGTTCTCCGACCCATCGGGGGGACCTTGGTCCCTTGTGAGCGGTCACAGGGATGGAGACGGGGTGTTTTGCCCGACTTCACCCGGCGATCGGGCGCGGGATGGTCGCTGACCTGCTCGGACGCCGGCGAGGGTGCGCCCCGGTCAGGCGCCGCCCTCCACCCGCACGAGCACCCGGGACAGCAGCGCCGCGAGCGCCGCCGCCTCGCCGGCGTCCAGCGCGCCGAGCGCGTCGGCCTCCCGGGCCAGGTGCTCGGGCATCAGCCGGTCGACCGCGGCGCGCCCGTCCGGCGTCAGCTCGAGCAGCACGCCCCGCCGGTCCCGGTGCGGGATCGCCCGCGCCACCAGCCCGGCCCGCACCAGCGCGTCCGCGCGCTTGGTGATCGCGGCCGGCGAGGCGGCGGTGATCGTCGACACCTCGGCGGCCCGCAGCGCGCGGCCGGCCCGGCGCAGCGCGCACAGCACGTCGAACTCGCCCCGGGTGAGGTCCGCCCCCGCGAGCGCGGCCTCGGCCCGGGCGTCGAGCAGCGCGGCGATCCGGGTGATCCGGCCGGCCACGGCGATCGGCGCGACGTCGAGCTCCGGCGCCTCGCGCTCCCAGTCCGCGCGCAGGCGGTCCACGCTGTCCACGGCCGCCACCCTACCGAGCGTGAGTTGCTTCACGAATCATTTACCCGTGAACGAAGCGGTGGAAGGATCGCCGGGTGCACCACCTGTCCCTCGCCGCCGCCCTCCTGCACCCGTCCCAGCTCCGCGCCGCCCTGCGGCCGCACCGCGGCGGGCCGAGCACCCGGGACTCCCTCGGCGGGGCGCTGCGGTGCGGGACGAGCGTCGCGCTGGCGTTCCTCGTGGTCGCCGTGCTCGGCCGGCCGGACCTGGCCGGCTACGCCTCGCTCGGGGCCCTGGCGTCGCTGTACGGGCGGTCCAGCGGCTACGCCTGGCGGCTGCGGCTGATGGCGGTCGTCGGCGGCGCGCTCACCGCGGCCGTGGCGGCGATGTCCGCGCTCGCCGCGGCGGGCGCCCCCGTGGTGGCGGAGCTGGCCGTGCTCACCCTGCTCGCCGCCGGCGCCACGGCCGGGGCCGTGGCGCTCCGGACGGGCCCGCCGGGGGCCACCATCCTCGTCTTCGCGGCCGGGGCGGGGGCCGCGGCGGCCGCCGGCGCGGGCGACGTGGCGGCGCGGGCCGTCGCCGTCGCGGGCGGCGCGCTCCTGGCCTGCGTGGTGTGCAACGCCGGCTGGGTGCTGGACCGCCGCCGCGGGCGCCCGGCCGATCCGGCGCCCCGGGTGCGCGACGTCGTGCGCGCCGGCACCGCGGGCGGCGCGGCGCTCACCCCCACGGCCTCCGTCGCGGTGGCGGCCGCGCTCGCGGGGTCCGTCGCCGCCGGCGCGGGCTGGGGCCACCCCGCCTGGGCCGTCATGGGCGCCGCCGCCGTCCTGCAGGGGGCGCACGTCCGGCACATGGGCGTCCGGGCGCTCCAGCGCGCCGCGGGCACCGCCGCGGGGGTCGCGATCGCGCTGCCGCTGCTCGGGGCGCACCTGCCGTTCTGGGCCGTCGCGGCGCTGGTCGTGCTGCTGCAGACGGCCACGGAGCTGGTCGTCGCCCGGCACTACGGGGTCGCGATGCTCACCATCACACCGATGGCGCTGCTCATGACGTCCCTCGGGGCGCCGCTGGACCCGGCCCGGCTGGCCCTCGACCGCGCCCTGGACACCGCGGCCGGCGCGACGGTGGGCCTGCTGGTGGCGGTCCTGGCGGCCCGCCCGGAGCACGCCGCGCTGCCCCCGGCTCCCGCTCCCGCTCCCGCTCCCGCCGCGGCCGCGCCGAGCGGGCAGTAGACGTCCCCTCCCCTGCCGGGATAGGGACATCTGCTGCCCGCTCGGCGGCGGGGGCCGGACGGGTCAGAGCTCGATGCCCTCCAGCAGCTCCGTGACCAGCGCCGCCACGGGCGACCGCTCGGACCGGGTCAGCGTCACGTGCGCGAACAGCGGGTGCCCCTTGAGCGCCTCGATCACCGCCGCGACGCCGTCGTGCCGGCCGACCCGCAGGTTGTCCCGCTGCGCCACGTCGTGCGTCAGCACCACCCGCGAGCTCTGCCCGATCCGGGACAGCACGGTCAGCAGCACGTTCCGCTCGAGGGACTGCGCCTCGTCGACGATCACGAACGCGTCGTGCAGCGAGCGACCGCGGATGTGCGTGAGCGGCAGCACCTCCAGCAGCTCGCGGTCCATGATCTCCTCGACCACCTCGCGGCTGACCACGGCGCCGAGGGTGTCGAACACCGCCTGCGCCCAGGGGTTCATCTTCTCGGCCTCGCTGCCCGGCAGGTAGCCGAGCTCCTGGCCGCCGACCGCGTACAGCGGGCGGAACACCATGACCTTGCGGTGCTGCCGGCGCTCGAGCACCGCCTCCAGCCCCGCGCACAGCGCCAGCGCGGACTTGCCGGTGCCGGCCCGGCCGCCCAGCGACACGATGCCGACCTGCTCGTCGAGCAGCAGGTCGATCGCGATGCGCTGCTCCGCGCTGCGGCCGTGCAGGCCGAACACGTCCTGGTCGCCGCGCACCACCTGCACGTGCTTGTCGGCGGTCACCCGGCCCAGGGCCGAGCCCCGCGGGCTGTGCATCACCAGCCCGGTGTGGGTGAGCAGCGTCGGCGCGTCGGGCAGGTCGGCGAGCGGCAGCGACTCGTGCTCCCAGAGGTCGGCCATCTGCTGCTCGGTGAGGTCGAGCGCGTCCATGCCGGTCCAGCCGGAGTCGACCGCGAGCTCGTGCCGGTACTCCTCCGCGCGCAGGCCGATCGCGGACGCCTTGATGCGCATCGGCAGGTCCTTGGACACGACCGTGACGTCCTGGCCCTCCGCGGCGAGGTTGGCCGCGCACGCGAGGATCCGGGTGTCGTTGTCGCCCAGCCGGAAGCCCGCCGGCAGCACCTCGGGGTTCGTGTGGTTCAGCTCGACCCGCAGCGTGCCGCCCTGCTCGCCGAGCGGGATCGGCGCGTCCAGCCCGCCGTGCGCGACCCGCAGGTCGTCGAGCAGCCGCAGGGCGGCGCGGGCGAAGTAGCCGAGCTCGGCGTGGTGCCGCTTGGCCTCGAGCTCGGTGATCACGACGACGGGGAGCACCACGTCGTGCTCGGCGAACCGCGTGATCGCGCGCGGGTCCGACAGGAGGACGGAGGTGTCGAGGACGTGCGTCCGGCGCCCCTCCGGCTGGTCGGTCGAGGCGGTGGCGGTTCCCAGCTTGCTGACCACGGCAGGCTCCCTCCGGCGCTGCTCAGCGCCGAGTCGGACCCCTCGCGCCGGACCCGCGGGTCCTGCGGCGCTCGGTGACGGGACGAGGGCGGCCGGCCGCGGAGGGCCAGGACCGGCCCTCCCCCCGGAGCGGATGCTCCATGGGCTGGCCTCCCGGGGGCGGCGGGTGCCGCCCGTTGCTCCGGACGCTACGCCGCGCCTCCGACACGGCGGCGCGCGCGACACGCCGCGGGTGTGATCCGCAACACGATGTTCACCCGGGCGACGCCGGCCGGTCGCCGGCGCCCGCGGTCACTGGCCGTGCCGGCGCTCCCGGGCCGCGTAGTCGCGCACCGCGCGCAGGAAGTCGACGCGCCGGAAGTCCGGCCAGTACACCTCGCAGAAGTAGTACTCCGAGTGCACCGACTGCCAGAGCATGAAGCCGCCGAGCCGCTGCTCCCCCGACGTGCGGATCACCAGGTCCGGGTCGGGCTGGCCCTTGGTGTAGAGGTGGTCGGCGATGTGCTCGACGTCGAACGTCGCCGCGATCTCGTCCAGCGTCGCGCCCTCGGCGGCGCGCTGGCTCAGGTAGGACCGCACGGCGTCGGCGATCTCCTTGCGGCCGCCGTAGCCGATCGCCACGTTGACGTGCATCCCGCGCACGTCGGCGGTCGCGGACTCCGCGTCCCGCAGCGTCGCGCGGGTGTGCTCCGGGAGCAGGTCCAGCGAGCCGACCGCCTGCAGCCGCCAGCGCCGGGTGGCCGCGAGCTCACGCACCGCGTCCTCGATGATGCCGAGCAGCGCGTCCAGCTCCTCGGCGTCCCGGCCGAGGTTGTCCGTCGACAGCATCCACAGCGTGACGACCTCGACGCCGACCTCCTCGCCCCAGGCCAGCAGGTCCGCGATCCGGTCCGCGCCGCGCCGGTGGCCGGTCGCGGTCGACTCGCCGAGCTGCCGCGCCCACCGCCGGTTGCCGTCGAGGATCACGCCGACGTGCCGCGGGACCCGGTCGCGGGGCAGCGAGGCGGCGAGGCGGCGCTCGTACAGCCCGTAGAGCGGGTGGGGCAGGCGCACGCGCGGATCTCCTCGTCTGGGCGGCTGGGCGTGCTCACGCTACCGCTCGCCGGGCGCCCGGCACCGTCGGTCGCGCGAGGTCCGAGGGGGAGGATTCGTGCAGGCCCGCCCGGCGCGCCGCGCGCAACCTACGCACCCGTAACCTACGCATTCGTAGGTTAGGCTCGTGCGCGTCGCCGCCCGAGCCCGAGAGGGAGGAACCCGCCGTGAAGGTCGCCGAGACCGCCGAGCAGATCGCCGACGCCGTCAAGCCCCGGCTGCGCGGCTGGATCCACGCCGGGATGTTCCCGCTCGCCACCGTGGCCTCGATCGTGCTCGTCATGCTCGCGCCCACCCCGCCGCTGACCCTCGCCTGCGCCGTGTTCGGGATCGCCGCGATGCTGCTGTTCGGCACCAGCGCCGTCTACCACCGCGGCACGTGGTCGCCCCGGGTCGCCGGGATCCTGCGCCGGATGGACCACACCAACATCTTCCTGGTCATCGCCGGCACCTACACGCCGCTGGCCGTGGCCCTGCTGCCCGCCTCGACCGCCCGCACCCTGCTGATCATCGTGTGGTCCGGGGCGCTGGTCGGGCTGCTCGCGCGGGTGTTCTGGCTCGGCGCGCCGCGCTGGGTCTACGTCCCTGTGTACATCGCGCTCGGCTGGGTCGCCGTGTGGTTCCTGCCCGCGTTCTGGCGCGCGCCCACCGGCGGCCCCGAGGTCGTGTGGCTCGTCGCCGGCGGCGGGCTCGCGTACACGCTGGGCGCCGTCGTCTACGGCCTCAAGCGGCCCAACCCGAGCCCGCGGTGGTTCGGGTTCCACGAGATCTTCCACGCGCTGACCGTCGTCGGCTTCACCTGCCACTACGTCGCGGCCGCCCTGGCGGTCCTGCGCTGACCCGCGCTTGGGGCAACTACGGTGGAGGCATGACCGGCACCGTGCAGCGCGTCCCCGACCCGTCGGCCCCGGGCGACGGGTCGCCGACCGCCCCGGTGGCGATGCCCGACCCGGCCGAGCTCCGCGCGCTCATGCGCGACATGCGCCGCCTCGCGCTGACGTACAAGTTCGGCATCGACGAGGTCATGACCAAGATCGCGATCCTGCGCGACGAGTTCCGGCACATGGCCAACTACAACCCGGTCGAGCACGTCGGCAGCCGGCTCAAGTCGTTCGAGTCGATCGTCACGAAGTGCCGGCGCAAGGGCATCCCGCTGACGCCCGACGCCGTGCGCGCGCAGATGTTCGACATCGCCGGCGTGCGGGTGACCTGCTCGTTCGTCTCGGACATCTACCGGGTGCGGGACATGCTCGTCGGGCAGGCCGACCTCACGCTGCTCGAGGAGCGCGACTACATCGCCCACCCCAAGGGCAACGGGTACCAGTCGCTGCACCTCATCGTGCAGGTGCCGGTCTACCTCTCCGACCGCGTGGAGCAGGTGGTCGTCGAGATCCAGCTCCGGACCATCGCGATGGACTTCTGGGCGAGCCTCGAGCACAAGATCTACTACAAGTACGACCGGCAGGTCCCCCGGCACCTGACCGACTCCCTCAAGCTCGCCGCCGACGTCGCGGCGCAGCTGGACGCCTCGATGGAGCGCATCCACGACGAGGTGCGCGCGCTGGCCGGCGCCGACGAGCCGGTCGAGCAGGCCGAGGCGGTGCTCACGCCGGAGGAGCTGCTGCGGACGTTCTGGCCGTCGCCGGACACGGACCTCGACGCGGAGGGGCGCCCGCGCGGCTGACCGCGCCCGCCGACCCGCGGCGGGTCAGACCGCCGGGACCACGCGGTAGCGGCGGTTCGCCAGCGACGGGTTCGACTCCCGCACGCCGCGCAGCGCCTCGGGGTCCAGGTCGACCGTCCGCAGCTCGGGCTCCTCGCCGAGCTCGAGGCCGACGACCCCGTCCGGGCCGACGACCAGCGACCGGCCGGTGACGCCCCGGCCCGCCTGGCCCACCGCCACCACGACAGCCGTGTTCTCGATCGCCCGGGCCGTCGCCAGCGTCCGCCAGTGCTCCGCCTTGAGCGGGCCGGCCGCCCACGCCGCGGGCACGACCAGCACCTCCGCCCCGGCGTCGACCAGGCGGCGCGCGGACTCCGGGAACCG
>NZ_DASQCJ010000041.1:0-94141 GCF_035634735.1 Cellulomonas sp. | reverse complement strand
CTCGCCGCGGGCCAGCATCGGCTTGAGGATGCTCGCGGCGTCGATCGCGCCCTCGGCGGCACCCGCACCCACGAGGGTGTGGATCTCGTCGATGAACAGGATGATGTCGCCGCGGGTGCGGATCTCCTTGAGCACCTTCTTCAGGCGCTCCTCGAAGTCGCCGCGGTACCGGGAGCCGGCCACCAGGGCGCCGAGGTCCAGCGTGTAGAGCTGCTTGTCCTTCAGCGTCTCCGGCACGTCGCCCCGGACGATGTCCTGGGCCAGGCCCTCGACGACGGCCGTCTTGCCGACGCCGGGCTCGCCGATCAGCACCGGGTTGTTCTTGGTGCGGCGGGACAGCACCTGCATGACCCGCTCGATCTCCTTCTCGCGCCCGATGACCGGGTCGAGCTTGCCCTCGCGCGCGGCCTGCGTCAGGTTGCGGCCGAACTGGTCGAGGACGGCGGAGCCCGAGGGCTGGCCCTCCTGCGGGCCGCCGGCGGCCACGGGCTCCTTGCCCTGGTAGCCGGACAGCAGCTGGATGACCTGCTGGCGGACGCGGTTCAGGTCGGCGCCGAGCTTGCCGAGCACCTGGGCCGCGACGCCCTCGCCCTCGCGGATGAGGCCGAGCAGGATGTGCTCGGTCCCGATGTAGTTGTGGCCGAGCTGCAGCGCCTCGCGCAGCGACAGCTCCAGCACCTTCTTGGCGCGCGGCGTGAACGGGATGTGCCCGCTCGGGGCCTGCTGGCCCTCGCCGATGATCTCCTGGACCTGGGCGCGCACCGCGTCGAGCGAGATGTTCAGCGACTCGAGCGCCTTGGCCGCGACACCCTCCCCCTCGTGGATGAGACCCAGGAGGATGTGCTCGGTACCGATGTAGTTGTGGTTGAGCATCCGCGCCTCTTCCTGGGCGAGGACGACCACGCGACGGGCTCGGTCCGTGAATCTCTCGAACATGTGCACTCCTCACGAGCGGCGTGCTCGCCGGCGCGGTCGGGCTCTGCGGCCCGGTCTCCCACGCACGGCGAGGCGGCGTTGTTCGATGCTAACGGCGGGGGGTGCGTCGGGCGTCCCGTGTTCGCCCCTGGCGTGACGGGGCCCCTCCGGCGGCCCCCGCCGGCCGGCGTCAGTAGGTGAACCGCGCCACCCGGCCACGAAGGTCCTCGGACATCCGCGCGAGCTCGTGGATCGCGTCGCCCATCTGCCCGAGCGTCTGCGAGGACGTCGCCGTCGCCGACGCCACCCCGGTGATGTTCACCGCGATCTCGCCCGACCCCGTCGCCGCCTCGGCGACCGACCGGGACATCTCCGTCGTGGTCGCGGTCTGCTCCTCCACCGCGCTCGCGATCGTGAGCTGGTAGTCGTTGATGCTCGCGACGATCTCGGCGATCTCCCCGATGGCGGCGACGGCCCCGGCGGTGTCGCCCTGGATGGCCTCCACGCGCCGCGCGATGTCCTCGGTCGCCTTCGCCGTCTCCTGCGCGAGCTCCTTGACCTCCCCCGCGACGACCGCGAAGCCCTTGCCGGCCTCCCCGGCGCGCGCGGCCTCGATCGTGGCGTTCAGCGCGAGCAGGTTGGTCTGCTCCGCGATCGAGGTGATGACCTTGACGACGTTCCCGATCTCCTGGGACGACGCCCCGAGCCGGGCGACCTGCTCGTTCGTGACGGTCGCCGCGTCGGTGGCCTGGCCCGCGACCTTCGCCGCGTGCGAGGCGTTCTGCGCGATCTCGCGGATCGACGCGCCCATCTCCTCGGCGCCCGCCGCGACGGTCTGCACGTTCCGGGACACCTGCTCCGCGGCGGCCGCGACCACGCCCGCCTGCGCCGAGGTCTCGTCGGACCCCGCTGCGACCTGCGAGGACGCGGCCGACAGCTCCTCCGCCGCGGCCGCCACCGCCTGCGAGGTCTCCACGACCCCGGCCATCGTGGCGCGCAGGCTGGCCTGCGCCGAGGACAGCGCCGTCGCCATCTCGCCCAGCTCGTCGCGGGACCGGACGCCGGGCTCCCGCGTCAGGTCGCCCGTCGCCATCGCCTCCACGGACGCCCGGACCCGGGACGCCGCGCGGGCCATGCCCCCGGAGACCCGCAGGCCCGCGAACAGGGCCGCCAGCACGCCGGCGACCAGGAGCACCGCAGTCACCACGCGGCCGGTCGCGGCGGCGGACGCCGCGTCCTCGGTCGCCTGCACGGTGCGCTCGCCGAGCGAGCCGAGCAGCGCCGTGGTCGCGTCGCCGATCGCGTAGTAGACGTCGTAGCCGTCGCCGGTCACGAGCGCGTCCCCCGCGTCCAGCGCCTCGGGCGTGCCCTCCTGGTAGGCGGCCACCACCCGGTCGTCCACCGCGAAGAAGTCCTCCCACAGCGCGGCGACCTGCTCGAACGTCGCCGCCTCGTCAGCGGTCAGGCCGTCGGTGTCGACCGCGTCGAGCGCCGCCCGGAGCGTCTCGACGGAGTCGAGGTAGCCCGCGCGGTTGGGGCTGGCGGGCGCGACGGCCTCGGGGCCGCCGATCCGGCGGGTGTCCCACGCGTACGCGACCTGCCAGCCCGACACGTCGGAGTTCATCGTGCGGACCTCGCCGACCTCGGTCGACACCTCCTGCAGCTCCGCCAGCCGGTCGTTCGCCGCCGACACCCGGCCCAGGAACACCTGCGACCCGACGCCGGCCACCACGGCCGTCGCCACGCCGACCGCCGCGACCCCCAGGACCTTCGCCCGGAGCCCGCTGAACCGGCCCCGCCCGTTCGTCACCACACCCATGTCGCCGACCTCTTCCTGCCCGGCCCCTGCCGCCGTCCGGATCGGCGCGGCGGCGGGCGGCCTGAGCGGATCGACCGGGCGAAGGCGCGAGGCGTGGCTCACAGACGACGACGGGCCGGGCACGCCGCGGTGGCGTGCCCGGCCCGTCGCCGGAGCGGGGTGGTCAGAACCCGAGGGCGCTCATGTCCGCGATCTGGTCCGGCGTCGGCGCGGTGATCTCCACCGGCTCGCCCCAGCCCGAGAACGTGACCTCCGTGGTGGCCCCCGCGACCTCGGTGGTCACCCGGCGCATCAGGTCGTCCGCGTCGATCCAGTAGCTGTAGGTCAGCTCCGGCGGCAGCGTCGCGCCCGCGGCGGCCAGGTCCTCGGCGACGGACGCGTCGTTCAGCACCGAGGTGTCGACGACGACGGCGTACTCCTGCGCGAGGGCGCCGCCCACCTCCTGCGGCTCGCCGACCTTCTCGAACGACCTCACCGCGTCGCCCAGCCCGGCGAGCGTGCCGGTCGGGTCGAACTGGTCCTCCATGCCGCCGAACGCCTGCGACAGCGGGTTGCTGGTGTCGGCCGGGTCGATCTGCAGGTACTGGTCGCCGGTGAGCTCCGGCATCTGCATGTAGACCACGCCGCCGACCATGAGGAAGTCGATGGTGCCGCTGCCCGGGACCTCCATGGTCATGGCGATGTCCTGCGCGCCCTCGCCGTACCGGATCTGGCCGGAGGCCGTCTGCGTGACGCCCGCGGCCGCGGTCGTCATGTCCATCGTGACGGTGCCGGCGGACTGGGCCGCGGCGGTCACGCGCTCGATGAAGTCGTCCTGGGTCAGGTCGAAGTCGGACTCGACCTCGGCGACCTCCTCGGCCGGGGCGGACGCCTCGGCACCGGCCGCGGGCTTGTCCGCCTTCTCGCCGGAGTCGGAGGTGCAGGCGGACAGGCCCAGGACGGCGACGGCCGTCAGGGACAGGGCGGCGATGCCGCGCGAGACGCGCATGGAGGACTCCTCGGTCGTGGGGAGCCGCCCGCCGGTGGCGCGGCACGGGGGCGTGGCGTCGCCGCCGCCCCCTGCGCGCCGGCCGCGGCGCGGCTCGGTGCCCGACGACCGTATCCGCCCGGGCGACGACCGTGCGCGCGCTGTGCGGTCCCTGAGCGCGACGTCACCCGGACGGACCACGGCGGGCCGGCTGCGAGACTGGGCGCATGCCCACCACGACCGCGACCGAGCCCGTCCTCGACCCGCCCGCCCTGCCGGACGTCGACCAGGTGCGGCTCGTCGTCTCCGACATGGACGGCTCGCTGCTGGACGGCGACGGCCGGGTGCCGGACTCGTTCTGGCCGGTGCTGGACGAGCTGGAGCGCCGCGGGATCGCGTTCTCCCCGGCCAGCGGGCGGCAGTACGCCAACCTGCGCGAGCTGTTCGGCCCGCGCGGCGACGACCTCGTGTTCATCGCGGAGAACGGCTCGTTCGTGGTGCAGCACGAGCAGGCGCTGTCGACCGACCCGCTGCCCGCCGAGGCCGTGCCGGAGGTGGTCGGCCGCGTGCGCGCGCTGGCCGAGCGGGGCGTCGACGTCGGCCTGGTGCTCTGCGGGCAGCGGGCCGGCTACGTCGAGCGGGTCGGCGACGCGTTCGCCGAGCACGCGGGCCGGCACTACGCCCGGCTGGAGGAGGTCGCCGACGTGACGGCCGTCGACGACGTGGTGCTGAAGATCGCCGTCTTCGACTTCGGGTCGGTCGAGGAGGTCACCGCGCCGGCGTTCGACGACCTGGCCGGCCGGCTGCGCGTCGTGGTGTCCGGGCAGCACTGGATCGACGTGATGAGCCCCGCGGCCGACAAGGGCCACGCGCTGCGCCGGGTGCAGGAGCGGCTCGGCGTCACGCCGGGGCAGACGATGGCGTTCGGCGACTACCTCAACGACGCCGGGCTGCTCGACGCCGCCCGCTGGTCGTGCGCCATGGACAACGCGCACCCGGAGGTGCGGGCGCGAGCCCGGTACGTGGTGCCGGCGAACACCCGCAACGGCGTGACCCGGACGCTCGCCGCGGCGCTGGGGATGCCGCTCGCCGGCTGACCGGCCCCGCCGCGGCGGCCCGGAGCCCCCGCGCCACCAGCCGTCACCAGCCGTGCAGGACCGGCGCCTCGCCCGGGTAGGTCTCGAACACCGCGCGCTCGTCCGGCGTGAACGGCCGCGGCTGGTGCGACCCGCGGTCGAGCTGCACCATCCGTGACCGCGCGCGCAGGTAGACCACCGGCTCGGCCCCGCCCGGCCCCGCGACGTCCAGCACCTCGTAGCCGAAGTCGACCGACGACCGGCCGGTGCGCGGCACCCACACCTCGACGGCGATGGGCTCGGGCCGGAACGGCAGCGGCGCCAGGTACTCGATCTCGTGCTTGACGACGACCAGCAGCGAGTCGGTGGGCCGGCCCGCGGGGTCGACGCCCATCGACGGGAACAGCGCGAACCGGGCGTCGTCGAGGAACCGGAGGTAGGCCGCGTTGTTGACGTGCGCGAACAGGTCGACGTCCGACCACCGCACCTGCATCGTCACGCGTCCGCGCCGGCCGGGGGTGGGGGCGGTCTCGGTCACCGCCCCAGGGTAGGTCGCCGCGCGGCGGTCAGCCGTCCGCCGCGGCCCGGAGCGCCGCCACGTCGAGCTTCTGCATCGCGAGCATCGCCTGCATGGCCCGCTGCGCGCGCCCCGGGTCGGGGTCGCCCAGGAGCTCGTCGAGGACGCGCGGCACGATCTGCCAGGACAGGCCGTACGGGTCCTTGAGCCAGCCGCACTGCGACGGCTCTCCGCCGCCGGCGATCAGGCCGTCCCACAGCCGGTCGACCTCGTCCTGGGTGTCGACCGAGACGAAGAAGGAGAACGCCTCGGTGAACCGGAACTGCGGTCCGGCGTTCAGCGCCTCGACCGGCAGGCCGTCCAGCTCGAAGGACACCGACATCACCTGGCCGGCCAGCCCGCCGGGCGCGCCGTCCGGGTAGCGGCGGGTCGACGTCACGCCCGAGTTCGGGATCAGCGACGTGTAGAGCGCGGCGGCCTGCTCGGCCTGGGTGTCGAACCACAGGAACGGGTGCACGCTGGTCAGCACGGGAGGCCTCCTCGACTCGGGTACGGCGCCCAGTGTGCCCCCGGTGCTCGTCGCGCGCCGGGCGCCACCCGCCCGGGCGGGCTACGCGGGCTCGGCGAGCGCCGCGATCGCCCGCGCGGCGAACCGCGCCGTGCGCCGGGCCGCCTCGGTGTCCCGGTCCGCCAGCCAGACCGTGGTCAGCCCCTCGGTGGTCATCACCAGCCCGCGGGCCACCTCGTCGAGCGGCACCGTCCACCGGCTGCGGGCCGCGAGCGCCGCCGTCGCCAGGGTCGCCCGCGCGGAGTCCCGGTAGACCGCGTACTGCGCGACCACCGCCCCGCGCTGGCCCGGCGTCCGCATCGCGTACAGCGCGAGCTCCAGCAGCGCCTGCTCCCGCTCGGGCCGCTCAGCGAGCAGCTCGACGTAGCGCTCCAGGCCGCTCGCGATCACGTCCTCGAGCGCGGGCGGGTCCGCCGGCCCGGCGCCGGTCCCGTCGACCGTCGCCATCGGCAGCAGCCCGTACTCCGCCGCGCGGCGCTCCTGGGCGGTCACCTCGGCGATCACCGCCTCGATCAGGTGCTCCCGCGACGGGAAGGCGTAGTGCAGGCTCGCCAGCGACATCCCGGCCTCGGCGACGACGGCGCGCGTCGTCGCCGCCGCGACGCCGTCCCGCGCGATCACCCGCACCGCCGCGTCCACCAGCTCGCGCCGTCGTTCCGCCACCGCCATCCGCGGCATACCCAGCCACCCCCCTTGACCTGCCCGGGAGTCTGGCGCACGCGCCCCCGGCGCGTCACGGCGCCGCGCGGGCGCGCCGGCGGACCTCACCCGCCCGGGTCGCGGGCGGCGGCGCCGCGAGCCGGTGTCAGCGCGACGTGAGCGCCGTGTGAGCGGCGGGTCGCAGGGTGGTCGACGTCAACCAGGGAGGACCACCACCATGACCACATCCACCGGCGGCAGCGCGTGGGCCGTCGAGGCCCGCGGGCTCGTCAAGACCTTCGGCGACAACCGCGCGGTCGACGGCATCGACCTGCAGATCCGGACCGGGGCCGTCTACGGCTTCCTCGGCCCGAACGGCGCCGGCAAGACCACCACCATCCGCATGCTCGCGACGCTGCTGCGGCCCGACGCCGGCACGGCCACCGTGTTCGGCCGGGACGTGGCCCGCGAGGCGCAGGCGGTGCGGTCGCTGATCGGCGTCACCGGCCAGTACGCCTCGGTCGACGAGAGCCTGTCCGCGACCGAGAACCTCGTGCTGTTCGCGCGGCTGCTCGGCCTGTCCCGCGCCGACGCCCGCCGCACGTCCGCGGCCCTGCTCGACGAGTTCGGGCTGGCCGAGGCCGCCGCCCGGCCGCTGAAGAACTTCTCCGGCGGCATGCGCCGGCGCCTCGACCTGGCCGCCTCGCTCATCGCGCAGCCGCCGCTGATCTTCCTGGACGAGCCGACCACCGGCCTCGACCCGCGCACCCGCCTGCAGATGTGGGACACCGTGCGCCGCCTGGTCGCCGGCGGGTCCACCGTCCTGCTGACCACCCAGTACCTCGACGAGGCCGACCAGCTGGCCGACCGGATCGCCGTGATCGACCGCGGGCAGCTCGCGGCCGAGGGCACCGGCGCGGAGCTCAAGGCCTCCGTCGGCACCTCGCGGCTGCAGATCGGCCTGGCCGAGGCCGCCGACGAGCCCGAGGCGCTGCGGATCGCGCGCTCGGTGCTCGGGGTCGAGCCGACCCGTGCCCCCGACGGCCGGCTGTCCGCGCCCGTCCCCACCGCCGACTCCGCGGGCGACCTGCTGGTCGCCCTGCGGTCCGCCGGCATCCCGCTGCACGACATCGCCGTGCAGGAGCCCACGCTCGACGAGGTGTTCCTGACGCTGACCGGGCACGCCTCCGCGGCGCCCGCGCCGGCCGAGGACGCCCAGGACCGCGACCTCGAGGAGGCCCGCGCATGACCACCACGCTCACCCCCGCCCGGCCGGCGCGCCCCGCCGTCGACCCGCAGCAGCTGGCCGCCGCCGCGAGCAACCGCGTGACGCTCGGCGCCACCGTCCGGCAGTCGTTCTCGATGGGCTGGCGCGGCCTGCTCAAGGTCCGCCGCACGCCCGAGCAGCTGTTCGACGTGACCCTGCAGCCGATCCTGTTCACGCTGATGTTCACGTACATCTTCGGCGGCGCGATCGCCGGCGACGTGCAGTCCTACCTGCCGTTCTTCATCCCCGGCATCCTCGTGCAGACGGTCATCACGACGTCCGTCGTCACCGGCGTCCAGCTCCGCGAGGACATGGACAAGGGCGTGTTCGACCGGTTCCGGTCGCTGCCCATCGCCCGGATCGCCCCGCTCGCCGGCGCGCTGCTCGCCGACACCATCCGGTACCTCATCGCCACGACGCTGACGATGGTCATGGGCCTGATCATGGGCTGGCGGCCGGACGGCGGCGCCGTCGGGGTGGTGACCGCGGGGCTGCTGGTGATCGTCAGCGCGTGGGCGCTGTCCTGGATCTTCGCGTTCTTCGGCGTGATCGCCCGCTCCGCGTCGTCCGTGCAGGGCATCTCGATGATCGTGCTGTTCCCGCTGACCTTCGCGTCCAACGCGTTCGTCCCGGCGGACACGCTGCCCGGCTGGCTGAAGTCGTTCGTCGACGTGAACCCGGTGTCGCACCTGGTGACCGCGGCGCGGGACCTGACGGTCGGCAACGGGATCACCGCGGACGCGGGCTGGGCCCTGCTCGGGGCCGCGGTGGTGGTGGCCGTGTTCGCCCCGCTCACCGTGCGGGCCTACATGCGCCGGGCCTGACCGCCGGGCCCGACCGCCGGCCCCGACGACCGCGGCCGCGCGGCGGGGGTGGGGACGGAGCCCGATCAGGCCGTCCCCACCCCCGCCGCGCGCAGCAGCGCGATCGCCCGCAGCACGTCGTCCCCGTGCCCGAGCGCCGCCGCCGACGCCCGCGCGCGCTCGACGGCGTCCGCGCCGTACCGCGCCGCCGCGAGCGCCAGGTGGGGCGCCAGCACGCCGCACGGGAAGTCCTGCCGGGCGCCGATCCGCTCCGCGAGCGCCAGCAGCTCCAGCCCGCCCGGGTCCTCGGGGGCCACGGCGACCCGCCAGGTACCCACCCCGGTCAGCAGCGTGCCGAGCACGGGCCGGTCGGTGAACCCGGCGCGGCCGGTGAGGTCGTCCTCGCGGATCGCCCGCACGGCCGCGGCGAGCGCCGGCTCGTCCGCGCGACCCTCCAGCACGTGCGCCGCGAGGCACGCCCCCGCCGCGACCAGCAGCCAGGGACCCGAGTCGTCCCGGCCCGCCGCGCGCGCGAGCAGCGCCCGGTACCGGGCCAGCCCGCGGTCCACCTCGCCGCGGCCGCGCTCGGCCTCCGCGAGCCCGAGGCCGGACATGACCTCGGCGTCCCGCACGTCCGTGGTCGCCCGGGCGACGTCCTCGAACACCCGCTCCGCCTCGTCCCACTCGCCGAGGCTGAGCAGCGTGACCCCGTACACCTGCTCCAGGCTGTCCTCGAACGCCTGGACCATCAGGTCGCGGTGCGTGATCTGCGGCGCGGCCAGCGCCGTGCGCGCGGCGGTCAGCCAGTCCATCGCCTCGCGCGGCCGCAGGCTCTGGCTGTACGCGCCGGCGAGCGACACCGCGGCCATCACGGCGGTCCACGGGTCGTCGGTGTCGACCGCCAGGTGGTACGCCTCGCCCGCGTACCCGATCGACGCCTCGACGTCGGAGTCGTTCTCCGCGAGCGACCAGGAGGCCAGCAGCGCCAGCCGCCGGCTCGGCAGGTCGGTCGACTCCCGCGCGTCCGCGACCAGCCGCACCAGCGCGGCGGGGTCGGCGAACCGGTCGACGGCGTCGGCCAGCAGCCGCGCCACCGGGCGCAGGTCGCCCGCCGCCGCCCGGCGCACCGCCAGCCGGGCGCGGGCGCTGGCCCGGAGGTCGCCGAACATCAGCTCGGTGCCCGCCAGCATCGCCAGCGCGACCACCGCGGGCTCCGGGTCGCCGTCCGGCACCCAGCCGTCGGTCACCGCGAGCACGCCGCGCTGCACGTCCCGCAGCTCCTCGTGCGCGCCCTGCAGCATCCAGCGCAGCCCGACGACCGCGAACAGCGCCAGCACCGCGTCCGGCCGGCGGGTGCCCTCCGCGAGCTCGCGGCGCAGCAGCGCCACCAGGTTGTCGTGCTCCACGTCGCCGACGGGGTCCAGCAGCACCCGCTCGGGGCTGCCCGCGCGCCGGACGATCCCCGACGCGACGTCCCCCGCCCAGCGGAGCACGGCGTCCCGCAGCCGGTCCTCCTCGCCGAGGGCCCGCACCTCGCGCTGGCCGAACTCCCGGACCGTCTCGAGCATCCGGTACCGGACCTCGCCGGTCCGCGGCTCCTCCTCGACCCGGAGCAGCGACTGCGCCACGAGCGCGTCGAGGTCGTCCAGCACCGCCGTCTCGTCGGCCTCCCCGTGCTCCTCCGCCGCCACCGCGAGCGCCGCCGGCAGGCCGAACCCGTCCGGCAGCACCGCGGCCCGGCGGCACAGCGCCCGCTGCCGCTCGGTCAGCAGGTCCCAGGACCAGGCGATGACCGCCCGCAGCGTGCGGTGCCGCTCCGGCGTCCCCGCCCCGCCGGACACGAGCAGCGCGAACCGGTCGGACAGCCGGCGCTCGACCTCCACCACGGTGAGCGAGCGGGTCCGCGCGGCGGCGAGCTCGATCGCCAGCGGCAGCCCGTCCAGGCGGGCGCACAGCCGCTCGACGACGTCCGCGGGCAGCGTCACGCCGGGCCGCACGGCGGTCGCCCGCTCGGTGAACAGCCGGACCGCCGCGCCGGGCCCGCCGTCGGCGTCGCGGGTCGGCAGCGGGTCCAGCGGGTGCACCCGCTCCCCGGGCACGCCGAGCGGCGCGCGGCTGGTCGTCAGCACCTGGACGCCGGGCAGCGTGCCGACCACGTCCGCCACCCAGGTCGCGACGCCCGCGAGCACCTGCTCGCAGTTGTCCAGCACCAGGAGGGTCGGCTGCTCGCCGAGCCGGTCCAGCACCCGCTCGGCGAGGGGGCGCAGCCGCTGGTCGGCCACGCCAGCGCGCCGCGCCGCGGCCTCGGGCACCTGGAGCGCGCCCGCGAGCGCCGGCAGCACGTCCGGGTCGTCGCGCACGGCGGCCAGCTCGGCGACGTACACGGCGCGGGACCGGCCGGCGGCGCGGCGGGCGACCTCCTGCACGAGCCGGGTCTTGCCCAGCCCGCCGGTGCCGAGCACGGTGACGACCGGGGCCGCGCCGAGCAGCGCCTCGACCGCGGCGACGTCGGCGTCCCGGCCGATGAGGGCGTTGGGCGCGACGCGGAGGCCGTGGCCCGCGGGGGCGGCGGCGGGTGCGGGGGCGGGCGCCGGGCGAGCCGCCGGCCGGGGCGGCGCCGACCCGGCCAGCAGCTCCAGGTGGAACGCGGCCACCTCCGGCGCCGGGTCCGTGCCGAGCGCGTCGCGGAGCCGCTGCCGGTACGCCCCGAAGGCCGCGACCGCCTCCGTGCTCCGGCCCGCCGCGTGCAGCGCCCGCATCCGGAGCAGGTGCGCCCCGTCGTCGAGCGGGGCGAGCGCGAGCAGGTCCTGCGCCGCCGCGAGCGCCCCCGCGTCGCCGAGGTCGAGCAGCGCCGCGGCCCGCACCCGCAGCAGGTCCCGGCGCAGCCCGTCCGCGCGCGCGGCGAGCGCGGCCACGAGGTCGGGCGCCGTGGCGCCGGTGCCGGGCTCGCCGTCCCACAGGGCGAGGGCCGCGCCCGTCCCGGCGGACGCCCCCGCGGCGTCGCCCGCCGCCAGCGCGGCCCGGGCCGCCGCGAGCGCGTCGGCGGCCCGCAGCAGGTCCACAGCCCCGCGGGCCACGCCGAGCGCGTAGCCCGCGGCGGTGGACGCGAGCAGCCCCGGGTGGGCGCCGCGGACCCGGGACACGAGGGTCTGCAGCGCCGCCCGGCCCGACGCCGGCGCGCCGTCCGGCCAGGTCTCGTCCACCGCCCGGGCGGTCGACAGCCCGCGGGGCTCGAGCGCGAGCGCGAGCAGCAGGTTCGCGCCCAGCCCGGTGACGGGCAGCAGCGCGCCGCCGGGGCCGGCCGCGCGGACCTGGCCCAGGACGGTCAGCCGCAGCGGGCCGGCCGCGGGCGCGGCCTCCGCCGCGGGCTCGGGCGCGGGCTCGGGCGCGGGACCAGGCACCGCGGCAGTCTAGGTCGCGCGGCCCCCTCAGAAGGTGAAGGCGGCCACCCGGGTGCGCAGGTCCTCGGAGGTGCCGGCCAGGCCCCGCACCTGGGTGTCGACCTGCCCCACCACCGACGCCACGTCGGCCGTGGCGTCCGTCAGCCCCGTGAGGTTCGCGGCGATCTCCCCGGACCCCGCCGCGGCCTCCGCGACGCCGCGGCTCATCTCGGCCGTCGTGGCGGTCTGCTCCTCGACCGCCGACGCGATGGCGACCTGGAAGTCGTTGATGTCGCCGATGATCCGGGCGATCTCGCCGATCGCCGTCACCGCCTGCTCGGAGTCGGCCTGGATCGCCTCGACCCGGCGCGCGATGTCCTCGGTCGCCTTCGCCGTCTCCTGGGCGAGCTCCTTCACCTCGCCCGCGACGACCGCGAAGCCCTTGCCCGCGTCGCCCGCCCGGGCCGCCTCGATGGTGGCGTTGAGGGCGAGCAGGTTGGTCTGCTCCGCGATCGTGGTGATCACCTTGACCACGTTGCCGATCTCGGTCGAGCTGGTGCCGAGCTGCGCGACCGTGCCGTTGGCCGTCTCGGCGACCTCCGTGGCGTGCGCCGCGACCCGGGCCGCCTGGTTCGCGTTCTGGGCGATCTCCCGGATGCTGGCGCCCATCTGCTCGGCGCCGGCGGCGACCGCCTGCACGTTGCGGGACACCTGCTCCGCCGCGGCGGCCGTGACGCCGACCTGCGCGCTGGTGGCGTCCGAGCCCGCGCCGACCCGGGTCGAGGCCGACGACAGCGCGTCGACCGCGCTCCCCACCCGGTCGGTGGTCCGGACGACGCCGGCGAGGGTGTCCCGCACGGCGGCCTGCGCCACGTCGAGCGACTCCCCGAGCCGGGCGAGCTCGTCCGACCCGCGCAGGTCGCAGGACCGCGTCAGGTCGCGCGCCGCGATCCCGTCGACGACCTCCCCCACGGCGGCGAGCCGCTGCCGGACGCGGCGGCCGAGGCCGAGCCCGAGGCCGAGCGAGAGGACGGCGCCGACGCCGATCAGCGCGCCGACCTCGACCGTGGTGCGGGTGCTGGTCGAGGACGCCGCGGCGATGGAGGCGTCGATGGCGCCGTACGCGTCGTCCAGCAGCACGCCGAGCGCGTCCGTCAGGTCGGCGTTGGCCGCCTGGTACCGCTCCGTCACCGGGGCGATCTCGGCCGGCGGCAGCGCCGACAGGTCGTCCAGCACGATGTCCCGCACCACGCCCCACTGCGCGCCGACCTCGTCGAGCGCGGGCTGCTGGTCGGCCGGGATCGCCAGGCCCCGCAGCGTCGCGAGCGCGTCGTCCGCCTCGGCGACCTCGGCGTCCCGGTCCTGCTCGGCGGTCGGGTTGACCTCCGGCGCCAGCGTGAGGGCGGTGTTGTAGGCGACGGCGCCCTTGATGCCCGACTGCAGCCGGCCCGCGGCCTGCACCAGCTCCACCTGCGTGTCGCGCAGGTCGGCGAGCGCGCCGCGCTGCTCCGCGAGGGCCTGCAGGCCGACGACGCCGGCCGCACCTCCCGCGACGACGGCGACGGCCACCGCCCCGACCATCTTGGTCGCGAGCGAGCGGCGGAGCGGGGTGGCGTGACGGTCCATGTCGGGGCCTTCCTCCTGAGGGGGTACAGCAGGAAGGTTCGGCCGCCGGACGCGCGTCCTGAGGGGTTCGGCCGGATGAATGCGCAGGTCAGAGGCGCTTCTCGCCTCTCGGGCATGCGGCCGCCGGGCCCCGATCGGGACCCTCGTCGGACCCGGCGCCCGGCGCCTGGGGTGCGCAGCGGCGACGACGCAGGCAGGGGGCTGCGCCGTCGCCGCGCGCTCCCGCCATGGTGGTCCCCGTCACCCCGGGCCGACCGGGACGTCGGTCCCGGGGCGCGCACGGTAGGTTGAGCCCATGCGCCTGCACGTCGCCGACCACCCGCTCGTCGCCCACAAGCTGTCGGTGCTCCGGAACAAGGAGACGTCGTCCCCGACGTTCCGGAAGCTCGTCGACGAGCTGGTGACCCTGCTGGCGTACGAGGCGACCCGCGAGGTCCGCACGGAGCCCGTCGAAGTCGTGACCCCCGTGGCCACCACCACCGGCGTCAAGATCGCCGAGCCGCTGCCGCTCGTCGTGCCGATCCTGCGCGCCGGCCTCGGCATGCTCGACGGCATGACCCGCCTGATGCCGACCGCCGAGGTCGGATTCCTCGGCATGCAGCGCGACGAGACCACGCTCGAGGCCATCACCTACGCCAACCGGCTGCCGGACGACCTCACCGGCCGGCAGTGCTTCCTGGTCGACCCGATGCTCGCCACCGGCGGCACGCTGGTCGCGGCGATCGAGTACCTGTTCGACCGCGGCGCCCGCGACGTCACGGCGGTCTGCCTGCTCGCGGCGCCCGAGGGCCTCAAGGTCGTCGAGGACGCCGTCGGCGACCGCGGCGACGTGACCGTGGTGGTCGCGGCCGTGGACGAGCGCCTGGACGAGAACGCGTACATCATCCCGGGCCTCGGCGACGCCGGCGACCGGCTGTACGGCGTCGTCTGACGCCCGCCGCGGGGCCCGCCGGCCCCGCCCTGCCCGCCGACGCCCGCCGTCATCGGGTCTCGGCCGCTGAGACCGCGGGCGGAAAGCCCTTGGCCCCGTCCGCGGCTGCTGCCACCATCGGGGGCGTGATCCTCCGCCGACGCCAGACCGACGCCTCCCGGGCGTCCGTCGGCGTACGCCCGGGAGCGCATCGCACGCGCTGTTGGTCCTGACGCCCCGCCGTCCCCCGACCACCACCCCGGCCGCCCGCCCGCGCGGCGGCCCCCGCGCACCCCCGGAGCACACCGTGGCACGACCCCGCACCCCCGCACCCCCGGCGCCGCCCGCGCCGGTCCCGGCACCGACCCGCGCCGACGGCACCGCCGGCCGGGCCGGCTTCGTGCTGTACGTCGGCCTGCAGGGCGACGCGCCGGGGCTCGACGCCGGGCACGCGGCCGACCTCGCCGAGGTGGCCGAGGCGCTGCGCGACCTGGCCCGCGACCTGCTGCCGACCGCCGAGACGTTCACGGCGCTGTCCCTGGTGCCC
Organism: Cellulomonas sp.; assembly: GCF_035634735.1. Classification (GTDB taxonomy): domain Bacteria; phylum Actinomycetota; class Actinomycetes; order Actinomycetales; family Cellulomonadaceae; genus Cellulomonas. The sequence goes on along the minus strand of NZ_DASQCJ010000041.1, from coordinate 79,107 downwards.
GCCGGGCGGGAGGACGACGTGCAGAGCATCCGGCGCCGGCTCGCCGGGCTGCGCCCGCTCGGGGACGCGGCCGAGACGGCCTGAGGCGCGTCGGGCCGCCCGTCGCCCAGGGGCCCGGCGGCGCGGGCGGAGCACCCAGCGGACCGCGCCGCGGGGGACCCGGGCGGCACCTGGGTGCCCACCCGGCCCCGGGTCCCGCCCCTCACTCCGGGCCGAACGCCACCCAACATGGGGGCGGATGCTACTCATCGGTCTACAGCCGGCCGGCGATCGGGCCTAGCGTGATCTGTGCGACGACCACCGCGGCCCGGCCTCTCGGGTCCGGCCCCCGCGAGGTCTCGCCGCCGTCCCGGCGTTCGCCCCCCTGGCGCCGGGCGGCCTGGCCGGTCCCCGGTCCGAGCACGACAAGGCCCCCTGCCACGGGCCGGGGACCGGCCACCTGACGTGCGACGCCACCGGCGTCGCACGCGCGGCCCGGGCAGCGGGTGCGGCGCCCGGGCCGCGCTCCTACCGTGGGGGCATGCGCATCGCCATCGCCGGAGGCCACGGTCAGATCGCCCGCCGACTGAGCAGGCTGCTCGCGGAGCGGGGTGACACGCCGCTCGCGATCGTGCGGAACCCCGACCACGTCGCCGACGTCGAGGCGGACGGCGCGACCGCGGTGCTGCTCGACCTGGAGTCGGCCGACGCGGACGCCCTCGCGGCGCAGCTCGCCGACGCCGACGCGGTCGTGTTCGCCGCCGGCGCCGGCCCGGGCAGCGGCACCGACCGCAAGGACACCGTCGACCGGGGTGCCGCCGCGCTGCTCGCGGACGCCGCCCAGCAGGCCGGCGTCCGGCGCTACCTGCTCGTCTCCTCCGTCGGCGCGGGCGCCGAGCCGCCGGCCGGCACCGACGAGGTGTTCGCCGCCTACCTGCGCGCCAAGACCGCCGCCGAGGAGGACCTGCGCGGCCGCGACCTCGACTGGACGATCCTCCGCCCGGGCGGCCTGACCGACGACGCCGGCACCGGGCACGTGCGCCTGGGCGTCGAGGTCCCGCGCGGGCAGGTGCCGCGCGACGACGTGGCCGCCGTGCTCGTCGGGCTGCTGGACGAGCCCCGCACGGCCGGCCTGGTGCTGGAGCTGTCCGAGGGCGCGACCCCGCTCGCGGCGGCGATCGCCGCGGCCACCGAGCGCGAGGACTGACCCCCCGGGGGGGGGTGGGGCCCGGGCGCGCCGCGCCCCCACGAGACCTGACAGTGGACGCTTGTGACGAACACGCCGTCGGCGTGTCGGTCACGACGTTCCACTGTCGCCGCAGCGGCGACCGTTCCGCTGGGCTGCTGGCGCAGCCCGGCCACCCCCGGGGCAGGAGCGCGGCCCCGCCCCCGGCGAGGGGGACGGGGCCGTCGACCGTCCTGGGCGCGGTCGGCGCGCGGCCGGGCTGGGGGGCTCGCCGCGGGCGCCGACCGGCGCGATCAGGCCGGCGCGTAGGTGAGGCAGTCGGCCAGGTCGTGGCCGGCGCCCACGCGCACGGCGTCCGCCGCGCAGGTGAGGTGCGCGTTGTGGGTGCAGTCCGCGCGCTGGCAGGCGCCGACGTGCGAGACGACACGGTCGAGCCCGCCCTTGACGTTCAGCGGGATGAACGTCGCGCACTTCGCGTCCCCGGCCGAGCCGGCGATCGTGATGGCGGCGGCGCTGCACGCGTGCTCGTGGTTGTACGAGCACCCGTCGACGGAGCACTCGGAGACGGGCGGCTGGTCCATGAGGGTGCTCATGGCGGGACCTCCGGGTCGATGGGGGCGTACCTGTCCTGACCCGGTCGATGGTAGGCCGACGATTTCCGCGCGTCTAGCGAGGAAGGCCTGGCTAACCCACGTATCCGCAGGTCACCGCGCTGACATTCACCAAAGAAAGTCCCGCGCTGCCGCCGTGCTGGCATTTCCCAACACCGGCGTCACCTATTTCCGGTCGAGCAGCCGCGGACCGACCCGCCGGAGCAGCGCCGCCGTCGCCCGGCGCAGCAGCACGCCCACCACCGCGGCCGGCACCGCCACGGCCCAGACCCGCCCGTCGGTGGGGTCCAGGACGAACAGCCGCTGGCCGAGCGGCGTGCCGACCGCGAGCGCCATGCCCAGCACCATCGCGGCGACCAGGCCCACCTTCCACGGCCGCAGCGGCCGGGCCACCTCGACCAGCACGTCGAACGCGGTGAGCACCAGCGCGAGGAACGCGGCCGTGGCGGTCAGCACGTGCTCGGCCTGGCCGTCGCCGATCACCGCGCGCGCCACGACGTACCCGCCGTAGGCCGCCGCCGCCACCGCCACGCCGCCCGGGACCGCGGCGGTCAGCACCCGCCGCACGAACCCCGGCCGGGCGGCCTCCTGGTTCGGCGCCAGGCCCAGGACCGTCGCGGGGATGCCGATCGTGAACCAGGCGATGAGCGTGATGTGCCGGGGCAGCAGCGGGAACGGGACGGCGCTGACCGCGACGACCAGCGCGAGCAGGATCGAGTACACCGTCTTGGACAGGAACAGCGTCGCGACCCGTTCGATGTTCGCGATGACCCGCCGACCCTCGGCGACGACGTGCGGCAGCGTGGCGAAGTCGCTGTCGAGCAGCACGATCCGCGCCACCGCCCGCGCGGCCGGGCTGCCGTTGCCCATCGCCACGCCCACGTCCGCGTCCTTGAGCGCGAGCACGTCGTTCACGCCGTCGCCGGTCATCGCGACGGTGTGCCCGCGGGCGGTGAGCGCCCGCACCAGCCCGCGCTTCTGCTCCGGCGCCACCCGGCCCAGCACGACCGCCGACTCCGCGGCGTCCGCGAGCGCCTCCGGGTCCTCGGGCAGCTCCCGGGCGTCCAGCACGGCGCCGGCGGGCAGCCCCACCTGGCCCGCCACCGCGGCGACGGCGTTCGGCGCGTCGCCGGAGACGACCTTGACCGCGACCCGCTGCCGCGCGAAGTACTCGAGCGTGCCCGCGGCCTCGGGGCGGATGCGCTGGTCGAGCACCACGAGCGCGGCGGCGCGCCGGCCCTCCGGCAGCGCCGTCGCGTCGAGCGCGCCGTCCAGCGCGGCGAGCGCCAGGACCCGGCGCCCCTGCCGGGACTCCTCGGCGACCCGGTCCAGCGCCGGGTGCCCGGGGGGCAGGAGCACGTCCGGCGCGCCGAGCGCCCAGGCCGGGCCGTCGGCGGTCCGCACGCCGGCCCAACGGCGCGCGGAGGAGAACGGCACGACGCCCGTCGTCACCGCCCCGGGCCGGTCGCCGACGTGCTCCAGCACCGCGCGCAGGCTGGCGTTGGGCCGCTCCTCGGCGGCGCCGAGCGTGGCGAGCACCGTCGTCACCTGCTCCGCGGAGAGCGCGGGGTCCAGCAGGTCGACCGACCGGACGCGCATCCCGTCCTCGGTCAGCGTGCCGGTCTTGTCGAAGCACACGACGTCGACCCGGGCGAGCGACTCCATCGCGGGCAGGTCCTGCACCAGGCACTGCCGGCGACCGAGCCGGACCACCCCGACGGCCATCGCGACGCTCGTCATCAGCACCAGGCCCTCGGGCACCATCGGGACGACGGCGGCGACCATCCCGCGCAGGGCGTCGCTCGGGGGCTGGCTGTTGATCGAGAGCTGGTTCACCACGGTCAGCGCCGCGACGGGCACCAGGGCCCAGGTGATGTACCGGAGGATGCGGTCGATGCCCGCGCGCAGGTCCGACGACGGCTTCTTGAACGCGGACGCCTCCCGGGACAGCCGCGCGGCGTACGCGTCCTCCCCGACCCGGCCCGCGCGCAGCACCCCCGCGCCGGCCACGACCACGCTGCCCGACAGCAGCCGATCCCCGGGCCCGGGCAGCACCGGCTCGGACTCCCCGGTCAGCAGCGACTCGTCGACCTCCAGGCCCGACGTGCCGACCAGGTCGCCGTCGACCGGCACCTGGTCCCCCGCGGCGAGCCGCACCAGGTCGTCGACGACGAGCTCCGCGGGGTCGAGCTCGACGACCCCGGCGGCGCGCTGCACCGTCACCGGCGACCGGTTCAGCAGCGCCAGCCGGTCCAGCGTCCGCTTGGCGCGCACCTCCTGGATCATCCCGGCCGCGCTGTTCACCACGATCAGCAGCCCGAACAGGCCGTCGAGCAGGTGCCCGGTGCTCAGCACGACGAGGAACAGCACGAGGTAGATCGCGTTCACCCGGGTCAGCGTGTTGCTGCGCACGATCTCCGCGAGGCTGCGGCTGGTGCCGGTGTCGACGCGGTTCACGTCGCCGCGGTCGACCCGCGCGCGGACCTCCTCGGCCGTCAGCCCGCCGACGACCTCGGCCTCCCGGTGCACCATGCCCCCGACGGTATCCGGGCCCCCGCCCGGCCCGGCACCCGCACTCACGCGGCCGCCGGCACGGACGGCTCCGCGCGGCGCGCCCGCGGCCGCGCGGCGTCCACCTCGGCGTTCAGCACACCGCCGAGCAGCACGGCGATGCTGGACAGCCAGATCCACAGCGCCCCGGCCAGGACGAGGCCGAGCATCTGCGCGGCCGCCTGCACCACGGCCGCGCTCCCGGCGTCGGCGCCGGGCGTCTCCGGCACGGCGAGGGCGACGTACGCGACGAACCCGGTCGACACCAGCAGCACCCCGACCGTCCCCGCCACCGCGCCCGGCAGGCAGCGCCGCCAGGTGCTGACGACGTTCGGCGCGTACCGGTAGAGCAGGGTGAGGAACGCGCCGCCCAGCGCGAGCACCGCGGGCCAGCGCAGCACCGACCACGCCGCGCGGAACGCGTCGCCGAGCCCGAGCCGCGCCGCGAGCGCGTCGCCCCCGCCCAGCAGCGGCCCCACGACGACCAGCAGCAGCACCGCGACCATCGTGACGAGCGCGCCGATCGTGAACGCGAACCCGAGCAGGTACTGCACCACGACGTTCTGCCGGGACTCCACGCGGTAGGCGTCGTCCAGCGCCCGCACGGCGGCGCGGAACACCCGGCTGGCCAGGTACAGCGTGACGAGCAGCGCGCCCAGCGCGAACCCGCCGCGCTGCTCGTCCAGCAGGCCGTCGACCAGGGGCGCCAGCACGTCGCTCGCCACCTGCTGCGCGAACACCGTCGCCAGGCCCTCGACGACGGTGGTCCGGATCTCGTCCACCTGCTCGTCGCCGAGCAGCGGCCGCAGGTAGCCGAGGCTGGCGCCGAGCGCGGTGGCGATGGGCACCAGCGAGATCAGCGCGTAGTACGTCATCTCGGCCGCCAGGCCGGTGATCCGCACCTCGCCCGACCGCACCACGGAGCGCACCGCGAGCGACGCGACGCCCCAGCCGCGCACCGTCAGCGGGTGCCGGTCGGCGAGCGCCACGGCCCGCTCCCCCACGGTCCGCGCGCCCGCACGCCGGGCCCGCCGGCGCGCCAGCCGCGGCCGGACGGCCCCCACGAGCCACCCCGCGGCGGCGATCGCCGCGGCGCCGGAGGCGACCGCGACCGACCCGGCGAGCAGCGTGCGCCCCGCTCCCCCGCCCACGTCCGCCAGGGCGAGGCCCACGACGCCCGCGACCGACCAGGCGAGGATCGTCGTCGCCGGGACGGGCAGCCGGTCGCGGACCCACCCGGACCGGCGCGACAGCACGGCGACGGCGAGGCCGGCGAGCACGAGGACGAGGAGCACGGCGGCGGCTCAGGCCCGGGCGACCGGCGCGGGCGGGAGGGTCGGCATGCAGCGACCCTACGGGGCGACCCCTTCTGTCAATCCCGCACACGCGGTAGGTTTTCAGCCAGACCCGCGCCGAGGCGGCCCGCCCCGGCGCACGCGACGACGCGCACGGATCGGAGCCGCACCATGCCGGGAACGACGCCCCCCGCACCCCAGCGGGCGCACGCGGTCCTCTGGGACCTCGACGGTGTCCTCGCCGACACCGAGGCCCTGCTGCTCGAGGCCGAGCGCGACGCGTTCGCCGCCTACGGCGCCGAGGTCACGACGGAGTTCAAGCGGTCGTTCGTCGGGCGGGGCGGCACCCGGGTGCTGGCCGCCATGGCCGAGGCGCTCGGGGTCGACGCCGACCTCGACGACCTGGCCCGGCGCAAGCTCGACGGCTACGCCCGGCGGCTGCCGTTCCTCCAGGGGTTCCCGCAGACCCGGGCGATGGTGCGGCAGCTGGACGCGGCGGGCGTCCCGCAGGCGGTGGCGTCGGGCTCGCCGGCGGAGGCGATCCGCGCGGCGCTGCACCTGGTCGGGCTCGCCGACGTCCTCACGACCGTCGTGTCCGCCGACGAGGTCGCCGCGGGCAAGCCGGCACCCGACGCGTTCCTCGAGGCCGCCCGCCGGCTGGGGGTCGCGCCGGCCGGCTGCGTCGTGGTCGAGGACGCGGTGCCCGGGGTGCTCGCCGCCGCGGCGGCCGGGATGCGGTGCGTGGCGATCCCGTCGGTCGTCGACCCGCTCGACCCGCGGTTCGCGGCGGCGGACGTGGTGGTCGCGGGCGGGATGGCCGCGGTCGACCCCGAGGCCCTGGTGGGCTGGGCGCTCGGGGACGACCGCGGCGCCGCGCGACCCGCCTGAGCCGGCCGCCCGACGCGCGGGCTCAGGCCGGCATCCGGTCCGCGTACACCCGGAACTCGCCCCGCTCGACATGCATGGCCCACAGCCGGCCGGCCAGCACGGCGGGTTCGTGGGTGGGGTGCCCGGGCTCGATGCCGCCGGGGATGATCAGCTGCCCGACGTGCACGCCCTCGGGCGCCAGCTCCGCGTGCAGCATCTGGGCGTACGCCGCCTCCGCGGCGAACGCGACGGAGGTCCCGGCGACCCGCGGGTTGGGCCGCACCGCGCTGCCGCCGTTCGCGAGCAGCACCGACCCGCCGCCCTGCTCCCGCATCCCCGGGAGCACCCGGGCGACGGCGGTCCGCAGCCCGTGCAGCGAGAACGCCAGCGCGGCGTCGAGGTCCTCGGCCGTGGTGTCGAGCACCGGCTTCAGGTACTCCCGGGCGGGGAGCGGGCTGTACTGCAGCACCGCGACCGGCCCGAGGTCGGCGGCCGCGGCGTCGAGCGCGGCGCCCAGCGCGTCGGGGTCGCGGACGTCGGCGGCGTACCCCCGGGCGGTCGCGCCCTCGGCGGCCAGCGCGTCGGCCAGGTCGTCGACGTGCTCCTGGGTGCGGGACACGAGCGCGACCGACAGGCCCTCGGCGGCGAACCGGCGGGCGACGGCGGCGCCGAGGCCCGGCCCCGCGCCCACGACGGCGATGGTGGCGGTCACCGGGCGAACAGCTCCTTCGCGAGCGTGAGGGCGGAGACGGCGCGGGGCCACCCGGCGTAGAACGCCACGTGCGTGATCGCCTCGACGATCTCCTCCCGGGTCAGGCCGTTGTCCAGGCCCATCGGGATGTGCGCCCGCAGCTGCTCGGTGTTCCCGGCGGTGACCAGGCTGGTGATGGTGACGAGCGAGCGGTCGCGCGGCGAGAGCTCCGGGCGCGCCCAGACCTCGCCGAAGAGCACGTCGTCGGTCAGGTGCACGAACGCCGGGGCGATGTCGCCCACCATGCGCTGCATCGGGGAGTCGGTCATCAGGTTCTCCTTCGGGGGTGGGCGGGACCGCGTCAGAGCGCGGACGAGTCGAAGCCGGTCGGGCGGACCAGCCGCGCCGGCACCCCGGCCACGACCGTGTCGGGGGCGACGTCCTTCGTGACGACGGCGCCGGCGCCGACCACCGCCCCGTCGCCGATCGTCACGCCGGGGACGACCGTCACCGCGGCGCCGACCCACACCCGGCGGCCGATGACGACCGGGGCGGGCGTCATGTCGGCGCGGCGGGCCGGGTCGAGCGCGTGGTTCAGCGTGGTCAGCGTCGTGCCGTGGCCGATCAGCGTGCCCTCGCCGATCCGGATGCCGCCGGTGTCCTGGAACCGGCAGCCCTGGTTGATGAACACCCCGGGGCCGAGGACCAGGTTCTTGCCGAACTCGGTGGAGAACGGCGGGAACAGCGCGACCGAGTGCTCGACGGGCCGGCCGGTGAGCCGGGACAGCAGGGCGCGCACCTCCTCCGGGGCGTGGTAGCCGCCGGTGAGCTCGGCGACCACCCGGAGCGCGTCCTGGGCGGCGTCGTGCATGAACGCGTGCTCCGCCGAGCCGCCGACGATCGTGCGGCCGGCGTCGACGTGGGCGAGGAAGGCGGTCAGGTCCACGGGCGGTCCTCCGGGTCGGTGGTCGGTCGGCCCCGGCGGCGGGCGCCGGGGCCGACGGGTGCGGTCAGGGGCGGAGCATGACTTTGAGCGCCTCGCGGGCGTCCATGGCCCGGTAGCCCTCGGCGGCGTCGTCGAGCGAGACGGTCCGGTCGAACACCCGGCCCGGGTCGATGGTGCCGTCGAGCACCTGCCGGATCGCGTCCTCGAGGTACGCGCGGACGGGCGCGGGACCGCCGTTGAGCGTGATGTTCCGGCCGAACAGCGAGCCGAACCCGACCGGGGCGTCCTCGTACTGCGGGACGCCGACGCGGGAGATGACGCCGCCGGACCGGACGACGCCGTAGGCCTGCTCGTAGGCGGGCATGTGGCCGACGGCCTCCAGCACGACGTGCGTGCCCGCGCCGCCGGTCAGGTCGAGGACGCGCGCGACGCCCTCCTCGCCGCGCTCGGCGACCACGTCGGTCGCGCCGAACTCGCGGCCCAGGTCGGTGCGGGCGGCGTGCCGGCCCATGAGCACGATCCGCTCGGCGCCCCGCTGCTTCGCGGCGAGCACGGCGGAGAGGCCGACCGCCCCGTCGCCGATGACGGTGACGGACTTCCCGGGCTCGACCCGGCCCATGAACGCGGCGTGGTAGCCGGTCAGGTACACGTCGGACAGGGTCAGCAGCGACGCCAGCAGCGACTCGTCCGCGGTCGCCGGGTTGACGTCCGGGACGACGACGAGGCTGCCGTCGGCCAGCGGGATGCGGGACAGCTCGGCCTGCAGGCCGTTGGTCTGCGGGGTGGCGTAGAACCCGCCGTGCGGGCACGCGGTCTGGAAGCCGTCGCGGCAGATCGCGCAGGTGTTGTCGCTGAACGCGAACGGGGCGATGACGAAGTCGCCCTTCGTGACCGAGGTGACGGCCGAGCCGGTCTCCTCGACGACGCCGATCAGCTCGTGGCCCATCGACTGGCCCCGCTCCGAGGCGGGCATCGAGTGGTACGGGTGCAGGTCCGAGCCGCAGACGCACGCGCGGACCGTGCGGACGATCGCGTCGGTGGGCTGCTGGACGACGGGCTCGGCGGTCTGCTCGACGCGGACGTCGCCGGCGCCGTACAGGAAGGTGGCACGCATCGGGTGGGGATCTCCTCGGGGAGGGGTGTCGGGTGCCCCTCCACCATGCCCCCTCCGCGCCGCGGAATCGCCGCCGGGCGGGCCCTCAGCCGGGCCCTGTCAGTACCCCTCTCGGCGCTCCCCCCGCTCCGGGGCCGGGGGCGCCGGCCCGGTCACGCCGAGGCGACGACCTTCCAGCCCGGGCCCGTGATCAGCAGCGCCTCGTCGTCGCACAGCGGCACCAGCTCGTGGTCCGACCCGTACCGGTCGAGCGTGCGGCCGATGAGCTCCAGCGGGTACGGCGGCAGCTTGCCGTCGGCGTGCGGGACGACGACCGCGTCGGTGAGCCCCAGCCCGCGCCGGTCGGTGAGCCCCGGCGCCTCCGCGGGGTCGTCCATGAGCGTCGCCGGCTCGGCGCTGGGGCCCGCGACGATCGACCCGGCGCTGGAGCCGACGTACGGCAGCCCGGCGCGGACCCGCTCGGTGACGACCGCGTCCGCCCCGGAGGACCGCAGCGCGTCGAGCAGGGCGAAGGTGTTCCCGCCCGCGACGTAGAGCGCGTCGACGCCGTCGAGGGCGCTCGCGACGTCCGGCGCGGTCGCGCCGGTGAGGCGGACGTCGACGACCGCGTGCCCGAGGGCGGCGACCCGGTCCCGCTCCGCGACGGCCCAGGGGGCGGCCGCGTCGGCGCGGGCGGCGTCGGGGACGTAGCCGATGGTCAGCGGGCGGTCGGCCGGGGCGCGGTCGGGGCGGGCGTGGTCGGCGAGGAAGGCGGGCACGGCGCCGTGGCCGAGCGAGAGCAGCAGCAGGGAGGGCACGGTCGCGACGGTACGCGGTGCGGACGACGTGGGTAGATTGCCTCCCTACCTAGTCAGGCGTACGATCTAGTCATGACCGAGGACCGGGACTGGCCGGGCGAGTGGCTCCGCGGCGTGCTCCCCCAGGCGGTGCTGCGCGTGCTCGACGACGGGCCCACCTACGGCTACGCCATCGCGGCGCGGCTGGCGGAGGCCGGGATCGGCGAGATCAAGGGCGGCACGCTCTACCCGCTGCTGGGACGCCTGGAGGCCGCGGGCCACCTGACCGTCGAGTGGCGCGCCGGCGAGGGCGGCCCCGGCCGCAAGTACTACGAGATCACCCCGGAGGGGCGCCGCCACCTGCACGACCTGGTGGGGCGCTGGCGGCAGTTCGCCGCCGTCGTCGAGGCCCACCTGGCCGCGCCGTCCCCCGCAGGAGAGGAACCCCGTGCCTGACACCCACCGCCCCACCGACGCCCAGCGGATCGCCCCCGACGTCGACCCGCGCTGGGTGGACGCGTTCGTCCTGGAGGCGCGGCTGCGCGACGTCCCGGGCGAGCGCATCGGCGACGCGCTCGCCGAGGTCGGCGCCCACTGCCGGGACAGCGGCGAACCCGCCGGGGAGGCGTTCGGCGACCCCGCCGCGTACGCCCGCGCCGTCGCCGAGACCTACCCCGCCCCCCGCCCCGCGTGGCTGCCGCACCTCGCACCGCTGGTCGTCGAGATCGCGGGCATGGTCGTGGTGATCACGGCGGTGGGCGAGCTCGCCCGCGGCCGCGAGGTGACCGTGACCTGGGGCCTGCTCGCCATGCTCGCGGTGCTGGTCGCCGGCTGCGGGCTGGTCGCGCTCCTCGCCGGCCGCGTCCTGGAGCTGGTGGTCCGGCGGCCGCTCGTCGCCGCGGCCGCCGTCGGCGCGGGCGCCACCGCGGTGCTCGTGCCCTCGGTGCTGCTGCTCCAGCTCGACGCGCCCGTCGCGGTCGTGCCCGCGCCGGGCGCCCTCGCCGCCGGCCTGCTGCTGCTCGGCGCCGGGATCGCCGCCGACGTGCTCCTCGCCCGGCGCGGCCGGACGGCCGACCCCGTCGTGGGCCCGGGTCAGGAGCCGGCGCCGCGCCGCGCGGCGATGCTGCTGCCGTGGACGGTGCTGGCGTGGACCGCGGTCGGTTCCGTCGTGGTCGGCGTCGCCGGGGCGGTCTCGGGCGGCTGACCGCGACCGGGGAGGCGCGCGTCACCCCCGATCACCCGCCCGTGTCGTCCCATGACTCCGCGGGCGGGCGGATACTGGGCGGGTGAACCTCCTCGACCCCGGCAGCCTCCTCACGGCGTTCGGGGTCGGCGGGATCTTCGTCATCCTGCTCCTCGAGACCGGGCTGCTCATCGGCTTCGTGCTGCCGGGCGACACGCTGCTGCTGGCCGCGGGCGTGCTGAGCGCCGGCCCCGGCGCCCGCCTCCCGCTGGTCGGCGTGCTGCTGGCGGCGACCGCCGGCGCCCTGCTCGGCGCGCACGGCGGCTACCTGCTCGGCCGCGCGGGCGGCCGGTGGGTCACGCGGTCCTCCCCCGAGGGGCGGCTGCACGCGGCCCTCGACCGCGCGGGCGCGATGGTCGAGCGGTACGGGACGGCGCGCACGATCGTGCTGGCCCGGTTCATCCCGGTCGTCCGGACGGTCATCAACCCGCTGGCCGGCGTCACGCGGGTCCCGCTGCGCACCTTCACGGTGTGGCAGGTGGTCGGCGGCGCCGTGTGGGCGTGCGCGATCCCGCTAGCCGGCTGGGCGCTCGGCACCCGCGTGCCCGGGCTCGAGCGGTACGTGACCGGGCTGGTCGTCGTGGCGGTCGGGCTCACCGTGCTCACGAGCCTGGTGCAGTGGCTGCGGACGCGCCGCCGGGCCGGGCGGCCCGCGGCCGGCGAGGCGGAGCCGGTCGACGCGTCGGCGCGCTGACCGGCGTCCGGCGCGCGCCGCTCCCGCAGGTCAGCCATGCTGTCCGGCATGACGACAGGTCAGGTCGTGGCGGTCGTGTGGGGTGCGGTCGCCGTCGTGTTCGGCGTCGTCTTCGTCCTGCAGCGCGAGCGCATCTCGCGTGCGGCCCGCGAGGTGCGGGCGCGGCGCGGCGGGCACGTCGGCCCGCGCACCCAGTCGCCGGGCCTGATGGCCGCGGGCGGGGCGTTCCTGGTCGTCGCGGGCGCGGCGGTGCTGGTCGCGGGCCTGACCGGCGCGCTCGCCTGACGCCCGACCCCGAGCCGCCCGCCGGTCGACCCACCGCACGACGACGCCCCGCCGAGCGCGGGGCTCGGCGGGGCGGTCGGTGCTGCGGGGGCCAGGCCGGGATCAGAAGTCCCAGTCCTCGTCCTCGGTGTTCACGGCCTTGCCGATGACGTACGAGGAGCCCGAGCCCGAGAAGAAGTCGTGGTTCTCGTCGGCGTTCGGGGACAGGGCGGAGAGGATCGCCGGGTTGACGTTCGTCTCGTCCTTCGGGAACAGCGCCTCGTAGCCCAGATTCATGAGGGCCTTGTTCGCGTTGTACCGGAGGAACGCCTTGACGTCCTCGGTGAGGCCCAGGGGGTCGTACAGGTCCTGGGTGTACTCCACCTCGTTGTCGTACAGCTCGAAGAGCAGCTCGAACGTGTAGTCCTTCAGCTCCTGGCGCTCGGGCTCGGTGAGCTTCTCCAGGCCCTTCTGGAACTTGTAGCCGATGTAGTACCCGTGCACGGCCTCGTCGCGGATGATGAGGCGGATCAGGTCGGCCGTGTTGGTGAGCTTGGCCCGCGAGGACCAGTACATCGGCGCGTAGAAGCCGGAGTAGAACAGGAACGACTCGAGCATGGTCGAGGCGACCTTGCGCTTGAGCGGCTCGTCGCCCCGGTAGTAGTCGAGGACGATCTCGGCCTTGCGCTGCAGGTTCGGGTTCTCCTCCGACCAGCGGAAGGCCTCGTCGATCTCGGGGGTGGAGATCAGCGTCGAGAAGATCGACGAGTAGGACTTGGCGTGCACCGACTCCATGAACGCGATGTTGGTGTACACCGCCTCCTCGTGCGGGGTCAGCGCGTCGGGGATGAGCGACACGGCGCCGACGGTGCCCTGGATGGTGTCGAGCAGGGTCAGGCCCGTGAACACGCGGGTCGTCATCTGCTTCTCGACGTCCGACAGGGTCGCCCAGGACTGGATGTCGTTCGACACCGGCACCTTCTCGGGGAGCCAGAAGTTGCCGACGAGCCGGTCCCAGACCTCGACGTCCTTCTCGTCCTCGACGCGGTTCCAGTTGATCGCCTGGACCCGGTCGACCAACTTCAGCTTCTCGGCCATCACTGCTCCATGTCGTGTCCGGTGCCGCGGTCTCGCGGCGGGTTCGGGCGGCGGCCCGGCGGGGTCTGACCCCTATGGTGCACCCTCGCGCGACGGCGCCGGCCGGGCCCTGGGACCCGGCCGGCGCTGTCAGGTCAGAGCATGCAGGAGACGCAGCCCTCGACCTCGGTGCCCTCGAGCGCCATCTGCCGCAGGCGGATGTAGTAGATCGTCTTGATCCCCTTGCGCCAGGCGTAGATCTGCGCCTTGTTGATGTCGCGCGTGGTGGCGGTGTCCTTGAAGAACAGCGTCAGCGACAGGCCCTGGTCCACGTGCTGCGTGGCCTCGGCGTACGTGTCGATGATCTTCTCGTAGCCGATCTCGTACGCGTCGTCGTAGTACTCCAGGTTGTCGTTCGTCATGAACGGCGCCGGGTAGTACACGCGGCCGAGCTTGCCCTCCTTGCGGATCTCGATCTTCGACGCGATCGGGTGGATCGACGACGTCGAGTTGTTGATGTACGAGATCGAGCCCGTCGGCGGGACCGCCTGGAGGTTCTGGTTGTAGATGCCGTGCTCGCGCACCGACTCCGCCAGCTCCCGCCAGTCGTCCTGCGTCGGGATGTGCACGCCGGACGTGGCGAACAGCTCGGCGACGCGGGCGGTCCTCGGGACCCAGGTGCCCTCGATGTACTTCTGGAAGTACTCGCCGGTGGCGTACTTCGAGTCCTCGAAGCCGGCGAACGCCTGGCCCCGCTCCTTGGCGAGCAGGTTCGAGGCACGGATGGCGTGGAAGGCCACCGTGTAGAAGTAGATGTTCGTGAAGTCCAGGCCCTCCTCGGACCCGTAGAAGATCCGCTCGCGCGCCAGGTACCCGTGCAGGTTCATCTGCCCGAGGCCGATGGCGTGGCCGCCGCGGTTCGCCCGCTTCACCGACGGGACCGACTCGATGTCGGTCTGGTCGGACACGGCGGTGAGGGCCCGGATCGCGGTCTCGACCGAGCGGCCGAAGTCCGGCGAGTCCATCGCGAGCGCGATGTTCATCGAGCCGAGGTTGCAGGAGATGTCGCGGCCGACGTGGTCGTACGACAGGTCCTCGTTGAAGGTCGAGGGCGTCGAGACCTGGAGGATCTCCGAGCACAGGTTCGAGTGCGTGATCTTGCCCTTGATCGGGTTGGCCTTGTTGGCCGTGTCCTCGAACAGGATGTACGGGTAGCCCGACTCGAACTGCAGCTCGGCCAGCGTCTGGAAGAAGTCGCGGGCCTTGATCTTCTGCTTGCGGATCTGGCCGTTGTCGACCATCGCGCGGTAGTTCTCGGAGACGTTCACGTCGGCGAACGGCTTGCCGTAGACGCGCTCGACGTCGTACGGCGAGAACAGGTACATGTCCTCGTTGTTCTTGGCCAGCTCGAACGTGATGTCCGGGATGACGACGCCCAGCGACAGGGTCTTGATGCGGATCTTCTCGTCCGCGTTCTCCCGCTTGGTGTCGAGGAACCGCATGATGTCCGGGTGGTGCGCGTGCAGGTAGACCGCACCCGCGCCCTGGCGGGCGCCCAGCTGGTTCGCGTAGGAGAACGAGTCCTCGAGCAGCTTCATCACGGGGATGACGCCGGACGACTGGTTCTCGATGTGCTTGATCGGCGCGCCGTGCTCGCGGATGTTCGAGAGCAGCAGCGCCACGCCGCCGCCGCGCTTGGACAGCTGCAGGGCGGAGTTGATGCCGCGCGCGATCGACTCCATGTTGTCCTCGATGCGCAGCAGGAAGCAGGACACGGGCTCGCCGCGCTGCGCCTTGCCGAGGTTGAGGAACGTCGGGGTCGCCGGCTGGAACCGGCCGGACACGATCTCGTCGACGAGCTGCAGCGCGAAGGTCTCGTCACCCTCGGCCAGCGCGAGCGACACCATCGCGACGCGGTCCTCGAAGCGCTCCAGGTACCGCTTGCCGTCGAACGTCTTCAGCGTGTACGAGGTGTAGTACTTGAAGGCGCCCAGGAAGGTCTGGAAGCGGAACTTCTTCGAGTAGGCGTGCTTGAACAGCGCCTTGACGAACTCCTGGCTGTACTGGGCGAGGACGTCGGCCTCGTAGTACTTGTTCTCGACCAGGTACTCGAGCTTCTCCTCCAGGTCGTGGAAGAAGACCGTGTTCTGGTTGACGTGCTGCAGGAAGTACTGCCGCGCCGCCTCCCGGTCCTTGTCGAACTGGATCTCGCCGTTCGCGCCGTAGAGGTTCAGCATCGCGTTGAGCGAGTGGTAGTCCATCTCGGGCGTGATGGTGATGACCTCGGTCGCGTCGGTCATGCCGGCGTCGGTGAGTGTCGCTGCCAAAATCGTCCCCATCCCTCTCGGACGCGTCGCACGTCCTCGGTCGTTCCCATGAGCTCGAAGGCGTACAGGTACGGGACCTGGCACTTCGCCGCGATGATGTCTCCGGCCATGCAGTAGTGCGCGCCGAAGTTGGTGTTCCCCGCCGCGATGACGCCGCGGATCAGGGAGCGGTTGGTCGCGTCGTTGAGGAACTTGACGACCTGCCGCGGGACCGCGCCGCCCTCGTTGCCGCCGCCGTACGTGGGGACCACCAGGACATAGGGGTCCCGCACGTGCAGGAACGGCTCCGACGGGCGGAGCGGGATCCGCGTGGCGTCGATGTCCAGCTTGTCGACGAACCGGCGGGTGTTCTCCGAGACGGAGGAGAAGTAGACCAGGGAGCTCATCGCCCCACCCCTCCTCGCCCCGGGTGGATCGTGGACCCGTGCGACCGTGCCGCCCGGGTCACCGGGCGGCGCACGGCCGCGTCAGGCGACGGAGACCGCGGCGCGGTCGGCGAGCGCCTTGATCTGGTCCGGGCGGTAGCCCGACCAGTGGTCGCCGTCGGCCACGACGACCGGGGCCTGCAGGTGGCCGAGGGACATGACGTAGTCACGCGCGTCGGCGTCCTCCGTGATGTCCACGACCTCGTACTGCAGGCCGGCCTTGTCCATGGCGCGGTAGGTCGCGTTGCACTGGACGCAGGACGGCTTGCTGTAGACGGTGATGGTCATCGCTGTCTCCCCGGTGTGAAAGGCCTGGCTGGTACGTGCGCCCCCGCGCCCGCCCCGCATGCTGCTGGTGGTGCTGTGGTGCCGCTCTCGGGCCGCTGCGGCCGGGCCGGTCGGGCGTCTCTCCGACGTCCCCGTGCCCTCGTCCAGCGGCGAGTCACGACACTACACCTAGTGGTGAGTCCGGCAAGGGACCACTAGGGCTGGTGTTACACACATGTCGTTTCCACAGGCTGTGCACCGCCGTCCCGGTGTCCGACTTCATCCACAGGCTACGGGCGACCACTGACACGCGCAGGCGTGGCGGGGCCTGCTGGAAGGCGTCGTCGTCCACAGGTATCCCCAGGTCACGCACAGGGCGGCGCACATGTGGACGGACGGACTTCACCCGCCCGGCCGGGTGACGCACGTCGCCCGCGCGGGCGGGTGGGACCGTCGTCCCGGCACGGCGTGTCGCGCGGGCACCGGCGTGTCGCGGCGGATCGCGATCCGCCGCATGGTTGCGTGTACGCGCAGATATGCACACACTGACCCCGTGCTCCGCGCCCTCGCCCACCCCGTGTACCGCCGGCTGTTCCTCGCCCAGGTCGTCGCCCTGGCCGGCACCGGCCTCGCGACCGTCGCGCTCGGGCTGCTCGCCTACGACCTGGCGGGTGCCGACGCCGGCGCCGTCCTCGGCACCGCGCTGGCGGTCAAGATGGTCGCCTACGTCGTGGTCGCCCCGCTGGCCGCCGCGGCCGTCGCCCGGCTCCCCCGCCGGCACGTCCTGGTCGGCGCGGACGCCCTGCGGCTCGTCGTCGCGCTGGGCCTGCCGTTCGTCGACCAGGCCTGGCAGGTGTACGTGCTGGTGTTCGTGCTCCAGGCGTCGTCGGCGACGTTCACGCCCACCTTCCAGTCCGTGGTGCTGGACGTGCTCCCGGACGAGGACGACTACACCGCCGCGCTGTCGCTGTCCCGGCTGGCCTACGACCTCGAGGCTGTGCTGTCGCCGGTGCTCGCCGCGGCGCTGCTGCTTGTCGTGCCGTCGTCGGCCCTGTTCCTCGGCACCGCCGCCGGGTTCGCCGGGTCGGCCGCCCTGGTGCTCGCGACCGCGGTCCCGGCGCGCGGCCGGTCGGTCGACGACGACGGCGACGACGGCCCCGAGGCGCCGTTCGGGCGGCGCGCGCGGCGGGGGACGCAGCTGCTGGTGCGGACGCCCGCGCTGCGCCCGGTGCTCGCGCTCAACCTGGCCGTCGCGGCGGCGGGCGCGTTCGTGCTCGTGCAGACGGTGGTGGTCGCCCGGTCGACCTTCGGGGCGGGCGAGGGCGCGGTCGCGGTGCTGCTCGCGGTGAACGGGGCGGGGTCGATGGCCGCGGCCGTGCTGCTCCCCCGGGTGCTGCGCCGGACGCCCGAGCGGCGGGTCATGCTCGGCGGGGCGGCGCTGCTCGCCGGCGCGACGGCGCTGGTCCCGCTCGCGCTCGGCGCCCCGTCCGCCGCCGGGCTCGCGGCGCTCGGCGCGCTGTGGCTGGTCGTCGGGATCGGCTGGTCGGCCGTGGAGACCCCGGTCGGCCGGATCGTGCGGCGGAGCGTGCCCGCGCGCGACCTGCCGGCGGCGTTCGCGGCGCAGTTCTCGCTGTCGCACGCCTGCTGGCTGGTCACCTACCCGCTGGCCGGCTGGCTCGGCGGCGCCGGCGCGCTCGGCCCGGGCGGGACCGCGGTGCTGCTGGCGGCCGTGGCGGCCGGCGCGGGGGTCGCGGCGGCCGCGCTGTGGCCCCGCGCCACCACCCACGTCACCGCGCCGGCCGCGGCCGCGGCGGAGGAGTCGGTGCGATCATGACGACCGTGGCCACCCCGCAGCAGCAGCGCAGCGCGCCCCCGGACGCCGACCTCGACCACGCCGTCGAGGTGCTGCGGCTGCTCGCCGACCGGACCCGGCTGGCGATCCTCGCGATGCTCGACGGCACGGAGATGTCGGTGTCCGCGATCGCCGCGGAGCTCGGACGTCCGGGGCCGGCGGTGTCCCAGCACCTCGCGAAGCTCCGCGCCGGCCGGCTGGTGACCTCCCGCCGCGACGGCACGACGATGTACTACGGCCAGCCGGACGAGCACGTCGCGGCGCTGGTGACCAACGTGCTGCACCACTCCGAGCACGTCCTCTACGCGACGCCGCCGCACCACCGCTGACGACCGCCGGGTCGCTCAGGCGGACCCGGTGAGGATCACCATGCCCTTGCTGCCGCGGGGCTCGCGGAAGCCCTCGGCCTCGAGCTCCGCCTGCTGCCGGTCGGACGCCGCCACCGCCCCGACCGTCTCGCCCGGCCCCGCGACGGCCCGGCAGAGCGCCGCGGCGCCCGCGAGCGCGGCCGCCCGGTCCGCGCCGGGGTCCCGGAGCGCGACCCGCCCGAGCCACCACGTCGTCCGGACCTGCGGCGCGATCCGGAACAGCCCCCGCCGCTCCTCCGGCGTGCGCTCGGCCCGGTTCCGGAGCCACTGCAGGACGGCCAGCGTCAGCAGGTAGCCGTACAGCGCGCCCATGGCGACGAACACCGGGACCGGGGGCATCCCTCGGACCAGCGGGCGGAACAGCAGCCACACCGCGGCGCCGATCGCGATCGCCACGCCCGGGGAGATCGTCCGGCTCAGCGACACCGTCGTCCGGCGGTCGTCGCGGTGGTACCGGTCCCGGCCGACGGTCAGCACCCGGGCGGGCCAGCACCAGGCGGTCCGCGCGGTACGGACGGCACCGCGCGCGCCCGGGGGCACGCCGTCGGCGGCGAGCGTCCAGGCCACGCCCGCGAGGTCGCCCGCGCGCACCGGCAGCCAGCCCACGGTCGCGGCGGCGGCGCGGCGCTCGTCCCGGCTCGGACCCGTCATGGGCGCAGCCTGCCGCGACCCGGCCCGCCGCGCACGGCGACCCGGCCCGCCGCGCCGCGCCCCTCCTCAGGACGCCAGCGCGTCCGCCGCGGCCTGCACCATGCGGGTCGCCCACGCGAAGGCCTTCTGCGCGTCCGTGGCGCTCATCGGTCCGGCCGTGTACTGCGACCTGGTCTTCAGGGCGATCAACCGGCGGAAGGTCGTCTCGAGGGCCCGACCCGCCGGCCCGGAGGCCGCCAGCTCGACCGCGGCGCTCTTGTGGTCGTCGCTCTTCCCGGTGCGCCCGGTCGAGCTCAGGCAGATGACGTCCTTGGCGTTGATGCCCGCGAGCACCGAGCTCGACGTCGAGGCGGTGCACAGCCCTCCGGCGAGCTCGACCTCGGCCGCCTCGAGGAACTCCCGCGCCTTCGCCAGGTGGGCTTGGGCGTCGGTCAGCGCCGTCATGCCGGGCGCCTCGCGGTCGGGACGCTGGACCGCGACCCGACGAGGAAGCGCCCGTCCGCGCGGACCTCGTCCAGGAGGCGCTCGCCGGCGTCCGCCATCTCCGCGAGCTCTCGCGGCGACCAGCTCAGCAGGTCGACGGCGTTCCCGGTCCACCGCTGGATCGCTCCGTCCAGCTCGTCCACGTCGTGCCGCCAGAGAAGGTTGTCGTCGTCGACGTCATCGGGACGCACCACGAGCACGTCGATATCGCTGCCGACGTGCCCGTCCCCCCGGGCGGCCGACCCGAACACGGCGACCGCGACCGGCTCGTGCTCGAACGTCGCGACCTGCGCGACGATCCGCTCCCACAGTCGTTCCCGGGCGGTGACGAGCGCGGCGATCGGGGCGTAGAGCAGGTGCTCGGTGTTCATCTCGTAGAGCACGGCGCTCCCTGCCGGGGTGGCGCTGACGACGCCGGCGGCGGCGAGGTCGCGGAGGACGGCGGCGGTGCGGCTCTGGGACACCCGGGGTCGCGTGAGCTGGGCGATCTGGCGCCCGGTCAGAGGTCGACCCGAGCGGGCCAGGACGGCCAGGACCGGCCCCTGCGCCGACGGCAGCACGGCTCCCATCGGGTACTCCAGGTCCACGCGCACCACCTCCGGGTCCACGGTATCGCGTCTGAGTCGAATACTGTTCACGTGAGCCGAATTGTGCTCACTGCTGCGGCACGCGACGGTCGCGGGAAGGGTGCGTGCCCTCGCGCGCGCGGGCGCGGTGAGCAGCTGTCGGCGCCCCCGCGAATCGTCACGCGCCCGCAACATGCGCCGCCACGTGCGGAAACATGTACCCGGTTCTGTATACAGACATGAGTACAGACGTCGCCCCCGGCTCGGGGCAGCCGCACGCCGGGGCGGGCCCCGCGGCCCCGGCCGGCCCCGAGGGGTCCGCCACCTCCCGCCGCGAGCGCGTCTACCTGACCATCCGCGACGAGCTGATGAGCGGGCGGGTCTCCCCGTACGAGCGGCTGACCGAGGAGCGCCTGGCCGAGCGGCACGGCGTCTCCCGGACCCCGGTCCGCGAGGCCCTGGCCCGGCTGCTGGCCGACGGGATCGTCGTGAAGCGCGAGAGCGGCCTGCACCTGTACGTGCCGAGCTTCCGCGAGCTGACCGACCTGTACGAGCTGCGGATCACCCTGGAGCTGCGCGGCCTGACCCGGGCGCTCGAGGACCCGACGGTGCACCACGACCGCGCCCGGCTCGAGGGCGAGCTGGCCCACTGGTACGGGTTCCGCGACGACCGCCCGGCCCCGGACGCCGGGTTCGTCAGCGAGGACGAGCGGTTCCACTTCACGCTGCTCGACTCCTCCGGCAACCCCGCGCTGACCCAGGCGCTGGCGCAGACGAACCGCCGGATCCGGTCGGTGCGGATGTACGACTACCTGACCGAGGACCGGATGGCGGCGACCATCGGCGAGCACATCGGCATCGCCGAGCTCGTGGTGCGCGACCGGCTGCCGCAGGCGCTGGAGGCGCTGCGCGCCCACGTCGGCGCCTCCCGGGAGGTCGTGATGGAGCGCGCCGCCGCCGCGCTGGAGATGACCCGCCTGATGGCCCGCGAGGAGCAGCGATGACCGCCACGACCACCACCCCGACGACCGCTCTGGCCCGCGTCGGCCGCGCCTTCGCCGACCTCGCCGCCGCCGGCCGACCCGACGTCTGGACGCTCGTCCGGGACCGCGCCGACGTCGAGGCCGAGGCCCGCGCGGTCGACGCCCGGGTCGCCGCCGGCGAGGCGCTCCCGCTCGCCGGGCTCGTGCTCGCGGTGAAGGACAACATCGACGTCGCCGGCCTGCCGACGACCGCCGCGCACCCCGCGCACCAGGTCGTCGCGGGCCGCTCCGCCACCGTCGTCGACCTGCTGCGCGCCGCCGGGGCGGTCGTGCTGGGCAAGACCAACCTCGACCAGTTCGCGACCGGGCTGACCGGCAGCCGCAGCCCGTACGGCGGGGTGGCGAGCGCGGTCGCCCCCGACCGGGTGTCGGGCGGCTCGTCGTCCGGCTCGGCGGTCGCGGTGGCGCTGGGGATCGCCGACCTGGCCCTCGGCACCGACACCGCCGGCTCCGGCCGCGTCCCCGCCGCGTTCAACCGGGTCGTCGGGATCAAGCCGACGCTGGGGCTGGTGCCGAAGGACGGCGTCGTGCCGGCCTGCGCCTCGTACGACTGCGTCACCGTGCTGGCCCGGGAACTCGACCTGGCCCGGCGGGCGATGGCCGTGATGGCGGCGCCGAGCGCGCTCGACCCGTCGTCGCGCACCTGGCCGGCGGACGTGCGGCTCGC
Source organism: Cellulomonas sp. (assembly GCF_035634735.1). GTDB lineage: Bacteria > Actinomycetota > Actinomycetes > Actinomycetales > Cellulomonadaceae > Cellulomonas. The sequence continues at coordinate 57,165 of NZ_DASQCJ010000041.1, read as the reverse complement.
CGCCCCCGCCGCGCCCGTCGTCGCCGTGCCGCGGGACGCCGACCTGGCCGAGGTCGCCCCGGGCGTGCGGGCGCGGTTCGACGCCGCGGTCGCCCGGCTCGTCGCGGCGGGCGCGACCACCCGGGTCGTCGACCTGACGCCGTTCCTCGCCGCCGCCCGGCTGCTGTACGGCGGCGGCCTGGTGGCCGAGCGGTACGCGGCGTTCGGCGCCTACCTCGCCGAGCACCCGGAGGGCGCCGACCCGACGGTCGCGCGGATCGCCGCCGAGGCCGGCCGGGTCACCGCGGCCGAGTACCAGGCCGCGCGGGACGAGGTGGCCGCGCTGCGGACGACCGCGCTGGCCGCGCTCGACGGCTGCGACGCGCTGCTCGTCCCGACCGCGCCCGAGCACCCGACGCTCGCCGAGGTGGCCGCCGCGCCGCTCACCACCAACGCCCGGCTCGGGGTGTTCACCAACTTCGTCAACCTGTTCGACCTGGCCGGCGTCGCGATGCCGCTCGGACCGACCGGCGCGGGCGAGGCGGGCGTCACCGTCCTCACCCGGGCGTTCGACGACCAGGTCGCGCTGGACCTGGCCGCGCTGCTGGAGCTGGACGGCCGGGCCGACGACGCCTCGTGGCGCGACCTGCCCGCCGCCGACGCCCCGGCGCCCGCGCCGCTCCCGGCGGCCGGCGTCCCCGTCCTCGTGTTCGGCGCCCACCTGCGCGGGCAGCCGCTGCACCCCGAGCTGCTGGCGCTCGGCGCCCGCTGGGTGGGCCCGGCCCGCACGGCGCCCGACTACCGGATGCTCGCGCTGGCGACGACCCCGGCCAAGCCGCTGGTGCACGCCGTCGCGCCCGGGACCGGCGGGGTGCTGGAGGGCGAGGAGTACCTCCTCACGCCCGACGCCCTCGGGCGGCTGCTGCTGTCCGTGCCCGCGCCGCTCGGCCTGGGCCGCGTCCGCACCGACGACGGTCGCGAGCTCGTCGGCTTCGTCGGCCAGCCCGGCGCCGCCCCGGACGCCGCCGACGTGACCCACCTCGGCGGGTGGCGCGCGGCCCTCGCCGCGAGGACCGCCGCCCCCTCCGCCTGACCTACCCGAGACCCTCCCCGATCCCCCGCACGCCGAGAGAGAAGAGACCCCCGTGCGCCTCCGCAGCCCCCTCGTGACCGGCTCCGCCGTCCTGCTCGTCGCCGGCCTCGCCGCCTGCTCCCCCGACTCCGCGGGCGCCGCGCCCGCCGGTGGCGACGGCGACGGCCCCACCGTGGTCACCGTCGGCACCCTCAAGGGCCAGCCCCACCTGTACGCCCCGTTCCTCTACGAGGACCTGGCCCCCGAGGGCGTCGAGTTCGAGGTCGTGCAGTTCGACACCTCGCCCGACATCAAGAACGCCGTGGTCAGCGGCAACATCGACTTCGGCGTCGCCGGCGTCCCGTCCGCCGTGTCCGGCGCGGCCGCCGGGCAGGACGTCGTCGTGGTCGCCGCGGCGGCCGACGGCGGCTCCGGCATCATCGGCCGCGAGGGCCTGGACGGCGTCGAGTCGCTGGCCGGCCTGACCGTCGGGTACCCGCAGGGCTCGTCGCAGGAGATCCTGCTCCGCCTGACCCTCGAGGCCGCCGGGATGGACGCCGACTCCGACCTCGAGCTGGTCAACCTGCCGTTCTCCGACATGGCGGGCGCGCTGGCGGCCGGCCGGATCGACGCGTTCGCCTCCGCCGAGCTCGGCCCGTCCACGGCGCTGCAGGCCGGCGCCGTGGAGGTCGCCTCGCCGTACGACACCCCGGTCGGCCGCGTGAACATCGGCCTCTACACGACCGGCGAGCTCATCGAGAGCGACCCCGAGCTGGTGCAGCAGGTCGTCGACACCCACGTGCGGGCCACCGAGCAGATGGCCGCGGACCCGCAGGCGTGGGCCGACGGCGTGGTCGCCGAGTTCGGCATCGACCAGGCCGTCGTCGACACCGCGGTGCAGAACATCTGGCCGCGCTGGGAGATCGACGACGAGTACGCGGCCCAGGTCGGCGCGCTCGTGGAGCAGATGGCCCTGCTGAAGCAGATCGACGGCGACGTGGACGTGGCCACGCTGCTCGACACCACGTTCGTCGAGGCCACCGAGGCCGGCGGCGACTCCTGACCACCCGGTGCGCCGGCCCGGCCCGCCCGGGCCGGCGCACCCCGCCCGCGAGGGAGACCCCCATGACCAGCACCGAGGCCACCCCGGCCGCCCCGGCGACCGCCGCCGTGCCCGCCCGTGCCGCGCAGGCGGCCGCGCCCGACGACGCGCCCACCGCCGCGGCCGCGCCGCGCACCGGGCGTCCCGGGCGCCCCGCCCGACGCGGCCCCCGCGTCGGCCCGCTCCTGCTCGCGCTCCCCGTCCCCGCGCTCGTCCTGGTCCTGTGGACCGTCGGCGTGCAGCAGGCGTGGGAGCTGCCGTTCGGCATCAAGATGGGCTTCCTGCCCACCCCGCTGGAGGTCGGCCGCCGCCTGGTCGACCTGGCCGTGGGCGGGATCGTCGACGACGCGTTCAGCGGCACCCTGCTCGCCCACCTGTGGGCGTCGACCCAGCGCGTGCTCGCCGGGTTCGCCCTGGCGGTCGCGCTCGCCGTGCCGCTCGGCGTCGTCATGGGCCGGTTCTCGCTCGCGTTCCGGATGCTCGAGCCGACGGTGAACCTGGCCCGGCCGATCCCGGTCACCGCCTGGGCGCCGCTGACCCTGCTCATCATCGGCTACGGCGACGGCTCCGCGATCTTCCTGGTGTTCCTCGCCGCGTTCTTCCCGGTGCTGCTCAACACGATCGCCGGCGTGCGGCAGGTCCCGGTGCGGCTGCTGGAGGCCGCCGCGATGCTCGGCACCAAGAAGGCCCAGGTGCTCTACAAGGTGGTGCTGCCCGCCTCGATGCGGTCGATCGCCAGCGGCCTGCGGGTCGCGCTCGGCCTGGCCTGGGTGATCCTCGTCGTCGGCGAGACCGTCGGGATCAACACCGGCCTCGGCGCCATGATCACGCAGGCCCGCGACCAGTCGAAGACCGACCTGATCGTCGCCGGGATGGTCGTCATCGGCCTGTGCGGCTTCGTCGCCGACCGCCTGCTCACCGGCCTCCTCGCGCTCGCCACCCGCGGCCGACCCACCCTGACCTGACGCGCCCCGCCCGACCCGACAGGAGACGACCATGCCCCGCATCGGCACCGTCCGCCCCCGCCAGCCCGCCGACGTGCACGTCGCCGGCCTCGGCAAGCAGTACCCGACCCGGTCCGGCGGGACCGTCGCCGCGATGGCCGACGTCGACCTCGACGTCCCCGCCGGCGAGTTCGTGTGCGTCGTCGGCGCGTCCGGCTGCGGCAAGAGCACGCTGCTGCGGATCCTCGCCGGATTCGAGGACGCCACGTCCGGCACCGTCGCGGTCGCCGGCGCACCGGTCACCGGCCCCGACCCCGAGCGCGGCGTCGTGTTCCAGGACTACGGCCTGTTCCCGTGGCTGTCCGTGCGGGAGAACATCGCGTACGGGCCGCGGCAGGCGCGGCTGCAGCGCTCGGTCGTCGCCGAGCGGACCGACCGGTTCCTCGCCGCCGTCGGCCTGACCCGGTTCGCGGACAAGTACCCGAGCGAGCTGTCCGGCGGCATGCAGCAGCGCGTCGCCATCGCGCGCGTGCTCGCCAACGACCCGTCGCTGCTGCTGATGGACGAGCCGTTCGGCGCGCTCGACGCCCTGACCCGGTCCTCGCTGCAGGGCGAGCTGTCCCGGATCCACCGGGAGACCGGCACGACCGTGCTGTTCGTGACGCACTCGATCGAGGAGGCCGTGTTCCTCGCCGACCGGGTCGTGGTGATGGCGGGCGGCGCGGCGCACGGGGTCCCCGGGCACGTGAAGGAGGTCGTCCGCATCGACCTCGCCGGCGAGCGGGACGTCACGTCCGCGGAGTTCAACGCCCTGAAGCGCCGCATCTCGGCCCTGGTGCACGAGGAGGTCGCGGCCCCGGCCGCGTGACCCGCGGATCGGCCCTCGGCCACCTCGCCGAGAGAGGACCCGCGCGCCGAGACAGGACGCGCCGCGGCCCTGTCTCGGCGAACGGGTCCTACCTCGCGGCCTCGTCGGCCCCGTACGCCGCGAGCACCGCGCGGGCCGCCGCGGCGAGGACCGCGTCGTCCGGCTCCGCGGCCTCGTCCGGGTGGTCCGTCAGCACGGCGAGCACGATCGGCTCGCGCCCCGGGGGCCAGACGACCGCGAGGTCGTTCCGCGAGCCGTACCGTCCGGCGGTCCCCGTCTTGTCGCCGACCACCCAGCCCTCCGGCGTCCCCGCGCGGATCGCGTCCAGGCCCGTCGTGCTCGCGGTCAGCCAGCCGACGTAGGCCTCGCGGACCGCCGGGTCCAGGGCGTCGCCGAGGGCGTAGGTCGCCAGCCCCTCGCCGAGGGCACGCGGGCTCGACGTGCGCGCCGGGTCGCCCGGCGTGAACCGGTTGAGCTCGGGCTCGGCGGCGTCGACCCGCGTCGTGGTGTCGCCGCGGGCCGCGAGCGCCGCCTGCAGCGCGTCCGGGCCGCCCAGGTGCCGGAGCAGCACGTTGAGCGCGCCATTGTCGCTGTCGGTGACCGCGGCCGCGCCGAGCTCGCCGATCGTCAGGTCCGTGCCGGCCGTGCCGGCGGTGACCGGGGCGTGGCCGACGTCCGCGACGTCCTCGGCGGTCACGGTCAGCGGCTGGTCGAGCACCGACGCCGGCCGCCCCGCCAGCACCTCGCCGGCCGCGAGCGCCTTGAGCGTCGACGCGTAGCCGAACCGCTCGTCCGCGCGGTACGCCACGGTGTCGCCGGTCGCGGTGTCGCGGGCGTAGACGCCGACGCGGCGGCCGGTCGACCGCTCCAGCGCCGCGAGCTCGGCCGCCACGGCGGCGGTGAGGTCGGCGGGGGCGGCGGGCGCGGGCGAGGCGGTGCCCGCGGTGGGCGCCGGCGCGGGCACCTCGGTCGCCCGCGGGTCGGGCCCGCCGGGCGTCCCGGGCGCGCAGGCACCGAGCACGGCCGTCAGCGCCAGCGCGACCAGGGCGGCCGCGCGGCGCTCAGCGCGCACCCGGCCGCCACAGCACGATCGCCCCGCGCGCCCCCACGGCGCGCGGGTCCTCCGCGGGCGCGGCGCCGTCCGCGGTGCCCCGCCGGCGCTGGCCGCGGCCCATGGCCACGACGTCCCCGGACGGGTGCGCGGTGAACACGCGCCGCCCGGGCTCGGCGAACGCCCGCAGGTACTCGACCTGCCGGCTCAGCCGCTCGACCTCGGACTCGAGCTCGAGGATCCGCTTGATGCCGGCGAGGTTGACGCCCTCCTCCTGGGAGAGCCGCTGCACCTCGCGCAGCGTGGCGATGTCGCGCAGCGAGTACCGCCGGCCGCGGCCGCGGGTGCGCCCGGGCTGCACGAGCCCGAGCCGGTCGTACTGCCGCAGGGTCTGCGGGTGCATGCCCGCGAGCTCGGCGGCGACCGAGATCACGTAGACCTGCGCGTCCTCCGAGACCATCCCCGCCACCTCCTCCGGTCGTCCGTCGGCGGGCCGGCGCGCCCGGGCCGCAGCCCCGCGCGCCGGCGCCGTCCGTCAGTCCTTGGCGCGCGCCAGCAGGTCGGCCCGCGGGTCCTCGCCGGACGTCGCGATCCCGAACGCCTGCACGGCCTCCTTCGCCGCGGCGCTGAGCCGCTGCGGGACGACGACCTGCACGGTGACCAGCAGGTCCCCGGTGCCGCTCGTCGTGGTGACGCCGCGGCCCTTGACCCGCAGCGTCCGGCCCGACGGGGTGCCCGCCGGGATCTTCAGGCGCACCTGCCCGCCGTCGAGGGTCGGCACGGGCACCTCGGCGCCCAGCGCGGCCTCGTCGAAGGCGACCGGCAGGGTCACCCGGAGGTTGTTGCCGTCCAGCGCGAACACCGGGTGCGGCGTCACGCGCACGGTGACCTCGAGGTCGCCCGCGGGCGCGCCGTTCTCCCCGGGGCGGCCCTTGCCGCGCAGCCGGATCTTCTGGCCGTCCCGCACGCCGGCGGGGATGCGGGCCTTGACGGTCCGCCCCTCGACGCCGAGCGCCACGGTCGAGCCCTCGACCGCCTGCCGGAACGGCAGCGTGGTCACGGCCGCCAGGTCGGCGCCGCGTCGCGCGGTGCGGCCCTGGCCGAAGCCGCCGCCCCCGCCGAACAGGCCGCCGAGCAGGTCCTCGAACCCGCCGTTGCCGCCCGCGGCGCCGCCGCCCGCGCCCTGCGGGAACCGCACGCGGGTGCCGCCGGCGCCGCCGCCGAACACCCCGCCGAACAGGTCCTCGAAGCCGCCGTTCGCGCCACCCGCGCCGCCGGGCCCGCCGGCGCCCGCGCGGAACCGCGCGCCGCCGGCCATCGCCCGGAGCTGGTCGTACTGCTGCCGCTGCTCGGGGTCGGAGAGCACCGCGTAGGCCTCGCCGACCTCCTTGAACTTCGCCTCCGCCGCCGCGTCCCCCGGGTTGTGGTCGGGGTGCATCGTGCGGGCGAGCTTGCGGTACGCCTTCTTGATCGTGGCCGCGTCCGCGTCCTTGGCGACGCCGAGCACGGCGTAGAAGTCCTTCTCCAGCCAGTCCTGACCGCTCACGACGCCTCCTTCCGCTCTCTCGTCCGGTCCCCCGGGGCCTGCGTCCGACCCCGGACCGGGGTGGACCCGACGGCCGGGGCCGCGCCGTGACGACGCGGCCCCCGCCGGTGGGTCCTGATGATGCCCGTCACGCCTCCGGGTCGACGACCGCCACCCGGGCGGCGCGGATCACGCGCTCGCCCATGCGGTAGCCGGGCTGCAGCACCTGCTGCACCGTCGGCTCCGTGACGTCGGCCGAGTGCCCGTGCATGAGCGCCTCGTGCACCGTCGGGTCGAACGGCTCGCCGGCCGCGCCGTAGCGCTCGATGCCGAACCGCCCCAGGGTGCCCTCGAGCTTCTCCGCGATCGACGCGAACGGGCCGACCAGGTCGCCGTGCTGGCGAGCCAGCTCGATGTCGTCGAGGACGCTGATCAGCGCCTCGGCGACGGACGCGACGCCCTGGTCCCGGGCGGTGACCGCCTCGGCCTTGGACCGCTTCACGTACGCGGAGTACTGCTGCTCGAGGTTGAAGTAGTCGGCGTTCCGCCGCTGCAGCTCGTCGAGCCGCTCGGCGGCGAGCTTCTGCGCCTCGACCAGGCCCTCCAGCATCACGGCCTCCTCGGCGGCGGTCGCCGCCTGCTCGGCCTCGGCCAGCACCTGCTCCTCGGCCGTCGGCTCGCGCAGCTGCCCGGTCTCCGGGTCGATGCGCCGCTTGTCGGTCACGCGCGGGGCCTCCTCCTCGGGATCGCGCCCCTGCGGGTTCGGCTGGTCGGTCACTTCTTGTCGCCCTCGTCGTCGACGATCTCGGCGTCCACCACGTCGTCGTCCTGCGCGGACGACGCGTCGCCCGCCGGCTGCTCGCCGGCCGGGGCGCCCTCGGGCTGCTGGTTCGCCGAGTACAGCGCCTCGCCGATCTTCTGCGACGCGGTGACCAGCGCGGTCTGCTTCGCGGTGACCTCGGCCAGGTCGTCGCCCTCGAGCGCCTTCTTCAGGTCGTCGACGGCCGAGCGGACCTCGGTCTTCACGTCGTCGGACAGCTTGTCGTCGTTGTCGGTGAGCAGCTTCTCCGTGGAGTAGACCAGCTGCTCGGCGGAGTTGCGGGTCTCCGCCTCCTCGCGACGCTTCTTGTCCTCGGCGGCGTGCGCCTCGGCCTCCTTGACCATGCGGTCGATCTCGTCCTTCGGCAGGCCGGAGCCGCCGGAGATCGTCATCGACTGCTCCTTGCCCGTGCCGCGGTCCTTGGCGGACACGTGCACGATGCCGTTGGCGTCGATGTCGAAGGTGACCTCGATCTGCGGGACGCCGCGCGGGGCCGGCGCGATGCCGGTCAGCTCGAACGTGCCGAGCGGCTTGTTGTCCCGGGCGAACTCGCGCTCGCCCTGGAACACCTGGATCAGCACGGACGGCTGGTTGTCCTCGGCCGTCGAGAAGATCTCGCTGCGCTTGGTCGGGATGGCCGTGTTGCGCTCGATGAGCTTGGTCATCACGCCGCCCTTGGTCTCGATGCCGAGGGACAGCGGGGTCACGTCGATCAGCAGGACGTCCTTGCGGTCGCCCTTGATGACGCCGGCCTGGAGCGCGGCGCCCACGGCCACGACCTCGTCCGGGTTGACGCCCTTGTTGGGCTCCTTGCCGCCGGTGAGCTCGCGCACGACGTCGGCCACGGCCGGCATGCGGGTCGAGCCGCCGACGAGCACGACGTGGTCGATGTCGGCCAGCTTGATGCCGGCGTCGCGGATGACCGCGTTGAACGGCGCCTTGGTCCGCTCGAGCAGGTCGGCCGTCATCTGCTGGAACTGCGCCCGGGTGAGCTTCTCGTCCAGGTGGATCGGGCCGTTCTCGGACATCGAGAGGTACTGCAGGCTGATGTTGGTGCTGGTCGCGGAGGACAGCTCCTTCTTGGCCTGCTCCGCCGCCTCGCGCAGCCGCTGCAGCGCGATCTTGTCCTTCGACAGGTCGACGCCGGTCGAGTTCTTCACCTGGCCGACCAGCCACTCGACGATGCGGTTGTCCCAGTCGTCGCCGCCGAGGCGGTTGTCGCCGGAGGTCGCGCGGACCTCGATGGTCGAGAAGTCGTCGTCCTTGCCCACCTCGAGCAGGGAGACGTCGAACGTGCCGCCGCCGAGGTCGAAGACGAGGATGAGCTCGTCCTCCTTGCCGCGCTCCAGCCCGTAGGCGAGGGCGGCCGCGGTCGGCTCGTTCACGATGCGCAGGACGTTCAGGCCGGCCACCTGGCCGGCGTCCTTGGTCGCCTGGCGCTCGGCGTCGTTGAAGTACGCCGGGACGGTGATGACCGCGTCGGTGACGGGCTCGCCCAGGTACTCCTCGGCGTCGCGCTTCAGCTTGCCGAGCACGCGGGCCGAGATCTCCTGCGCGGTGTACTTCTTGTCGTCGATCTCGACGGACCAGTCCGTGCCCATGTGGCGCTTGACGGACGAGATGGTGCGGTCGACGTTGGTGACGGCCTGGCGCTTGGCCACCTCGCCGACGAGGACCTCGCCGGTCTTGGAGAACGCGACGACCGACGGGGTCGTCCGCGAGCCCTCCGCGTTGGCGATGACGGTGGGCTCCCCGCCCTCGAGGACGGCGACCACGGAGTTCGTGGTGCCCAGGTCGATGCCGACTGCTCGTGCCATGTCTGTGCTCCTTCGTCGTGCTGCGTGGTCCGGCGCTCGTCCGTCCCGGGGCGGGACGGTGGCGCCTTGAGCCTGCTGCGCTCAAGTCTGCGTCGCGGTCGGTCGCGGTGCAACTCCGCGGCTGCGAACTTGAGTCTGCTGGGCTCAACGTTGGACTCGCCCGGATGATTCCCCTCCCGCCGGGCGGGCCCTACGCTCGGCCCGTGGCGACTGACCCGGACGAGGCGCGCGCCGCGGTCCAGGCGGCCGCGTGGCGTCGCCGTGCGGGGGTCGAGTCACCCGAGGGGCTCGTCGACGTCGCCGTCTCCGCGCTGGTGGCGGGTCTCGACTCCCCGGCCCTGGCCGAGCTCGCGGGCGCGGACCCGCGCGAGGCGCACGACGTGCACGACCTGTTCGCGGAGGCGCTCGGACAGCTCGGGCTCGCCTGGCCCGACGAGCGGACGGCGCTCTGGCAGGTGGTGCGCTCGACCGCGCGGCAGATCGTCGACGGCGAGGTCGACCCGTGCGACGGGGCCGCCTGGATCTGGCGGCACGCAGGACACGACCGCGCGCTCGAGGGCGACCTCCGGGTCTTCATCGGGCTGGCGTCCGAGTACGAGGGCCTCCCCGCAGACGGGGCTCCGCTGCCGCCGGGATGGCCGCGCTCGGCTGCGGACGACCTTCCCGGGTACCGCGACCGGCTCCGCCGCGAGATCGTGCGGGCCGCCGAGGACCTGCTCGGACGCGCCGAGCCCCGGAGGTGGCTCCGGCTGAGCGCGGACGCCGACCACCCGCTCTCGCTGTCGCTGCCGAGCCAGCACGGCACCCTGCCGCCCGTCGACCCGACCGGCCTCCCGGTCCCCGCGGGCGTGGCGGAGCAGGTGGACGCGTGGCGGCTGGCGCGGCGTGCGGTGGAGGGGCGGGGTGGGTTCGACTCCCGCGAGCACGCCGTCCGCTTCGTCGAGGAGGGCCGGGCGCTGGCCGCGTCGCTCCAGGAGGCGCTCGGCGACACGTGGGTCGTGGAGTACTGGCCCGAGCCGACGGCGCCGCCCGGCCTCCGGCTGCGCCCGCGGGGATGGCGACGCCGGAGAGGGCGCGGCCGACGCTCGTGACGCTGCGCCGACGGGCACGGCTCGGACGAGGTCAGATCACGTCGCCGCGGTCCTCGGCCGCCCGTCGGGCCCACCGCTCCCGGGTGATCTCGTACCGGTACCCGCCGAGGTCCGCGCCCTCGACCGCGAGCATGTCGTCGGGGGTCGGCAGCGGCTCCGTCACCGTCATCCCGACCTTCTCCATGACGCGCTGCGACGGGCGGTTCAGCGCCATCGTCGCGCCCCACACCACCCGCACGCCGAGGTCGGTGAACGCCTTGTCGACGAGCGCCGTCGACACCTCCGTCGCGTAGCCCCGGCCCCAGGCGGCGCGGCGCAGCCGGTACCCGAGCTCGACCTCGTCCAGCGGGCCCTCGCGCTCCGGGCGCAGGCAGAACCAGCCGAGGAACGCGCCGTCGCCGGCCTCGTGCGCCGCGAACAGGCCGAACCTGCCGGCCCACCGGTCGTAGCCGGCGCGGATGCTCGGCAGGTCGCGCTCCCGCACCAGCTCCGGCGCGGTCGGCTCGCCACCGGACAGGTAGCGCATCACCGCGGGGTCGCTGTCGAGCTCGATCAGGAGGTCGGCGTCGTCCGCGCCGAACGGCCGCAGCGTCACGCGCTCGGTGCGCAGGTACGTCTCCACGGCGGCCAGCATGCCGGACCGGCCGGCCGGGGCGGCGGTGCCCCGGCCGGCCGTCGCGGTTCAGATCAGGTCGACGCGGTCCGCCTGCGGCCCGCGGTCGCTCTGCCGCACCTGGTAGCGGACGCGGTCGCCCTCGTACAGCGCCTCCTCGCGCTCCAGGACGGACACGTGCACGAACAGGTCCGGCCCGCCGTCGTCGGGCGTGATGAAACCGAACCCGCGCTCCGCGTCGTAGCGCGCGACGACGCCCTGGCCGCCGCGCGCGGACGTGCGGGGCGCCGGGCCGCGGCCGGCGTCGCGCCGGTCCGACCCCCCACGGCCGCCGTGGCCGCCGTGGCCGCCTCGCGACGGGCCGCCGACCAGCCGGACGCCCTGGGCCTGCAGGCCCTTCTCCCCCTCCGAGGCCCGGAAGCTGACCCGGTCGCCCTCGACGAGCTCCGCGAGGTCGCCGGACAGCGACCGGGCGTGCACGAACACGTCCTGGTCCCCGGAGTCGGGGGTGATGAAGCCGAAGCCCTTGCCCGCGTCGTACCAGGTCACGGTGCCGTCGGCGCCGTCGTTCTTCGCGGCGGCGCGGCTCGGGCCCGCCGCGGCGTCGGCGCCGAGCGGCAGCAGGTGGTCGGCCTGCGGGCCCTTCTCCCCCTCGACGACGAGGAACGCGACGCGCTGGCCCTCGGCGATCACGCCGCCACCGACGATCGCGGAGCTGTGCACGAAGATCTCGCCGTCCCCGCTGTCGGGGGTGACGAAGCCGTAGCCCTTGGCCGGCTCGTACCAGTTGACGGTGCCGAGCACGCCGAGCGCCGCGTCGGCGGCGACGTCACCGGTGACGCGGACCTGGCGGGCCTGCGGGCCGCGGTCGCTCTCGCCGACCTCGAACTCGACGGCCTGCCCCTCGCGGAGGGACTTCGTCCCGTCCTGGCCGACGATCTCGGACGCGTGGACGAACAGGTCCTCGGCGTCGTCGCCGAGGGCGAGGAAGCCGAACCCTCGCTCGGTGTCGAACCAGCGGACGGTTCCCTGCGGCACGGTGGTACTCCTCGGTGGTGATGGCGGTTGCTGACTCCAGTGTCCACCGGTCGGCGGCGCGGGACGAACCGCTCCCGGGCGGCGGGCGGTAGCGTCGCCGCGTGGTCCGCCGTCGCAAGGTCTCCTCCGGGGCGTCGCCGGCGACCCGGGCGCGGTACGCGAAGCGGCGGGCGCGCCGGGTCGCCCTCGCGGACAACGACCTGACGGCGGCCGAGTGGGCCGGCCTGGTCGACGCGTGGGGCGGGGCGTGCGCGTACTGCGGCACGGCCACCCCGGCGCTGCAGCGCGACTGCGTGCTGCCGATCTCGCGCGGCGGCCGGTACACGCTCCAGAACGTCGTGCCGGCGTGCGCGTCCTGCAACGCGAGCAAGCACAACGACGAGGTCACCGGGTGGCTGCGGCGGAAGAGGCTCGACGAGCGGGCGTTCCTTGTCCGGCACGCGACGATCCTGCGGGCGCTGCGGCCCACGGACGACGCCGCCGAGGCGGCGGACGCGGCCGAGGCCGGCGGGCCGGCGTGAGGCCCGACGCGCCAGCGCGCCGAATCGTCACCGCCACCCCGGACGCGCCCTGGCTTCCGCCCGGCGGGCTCGCCGAGGTCGTCGCCGATCCCGGCGGCCACGCGCCCGCGCCGACCGGGCTGGTCCGGCTCCTCGTGCGCCGCCACGGTCGCGCGTTGTGCGTGCCGCGCTCCGGCTCCGGCAAGGTCGACCTGCCGACGCGGCCGGTGCCCGACCTGGGCGACGGGCGCGGGGCGGCGGAGGACCTGGCGGGCGAGGTGCTCGGCACGGCCGACGGCCTCCGGCTCGTCGGGTACGTCCGCAACGTCGTCGCGCCGGGGGCCGAGGACTACCCGTGGCCGACGCCCGTCGCGCACTTCGCGGTGTGGGAGGCGGAGGGCGACCCGCAGGTGCCGGGGTCGTGGGTCCCGCTCGACGGCCCGGTGCTCCGCGACCGCCACTGGTGGCCACTGGCCGGCGGGCCGGTGTGACCAGACCCACCGTGGGCCTGCCGGGACCCGCCGCGTAAGATCCTCCGGGCCCCGCGCGACCGCGGCGCCCTACTCCCCACCCCAGGACGGACGGCGCATGAGCGCGCAGACGACCACGCCCGCGCAGCACCCGGACGGGCCCGGCGACGACGCGGACCTCGACCTCGCGACCGGCACGGACCTCGACCCGACGGCGGACGTGCCGCCCGGCGTCGACCCCGCCGAGTTCGCCACCTTCCTGCGCGTCGCCGACCAGGTCGCGGCCCTGCCGCAGACGCACCCGCAGCACGCCGCCGCCCGGCGCGCCGCGTCCGCGATGTTCAAGGCCGCCAAGAAGCACCGCCGCGGCGAGAAGCGCCGGCTGATCGCCGAGGCCGACGCCGCCGTCGTCGCCGCGACCGCGACGGGCAGCCCGGGCCGCATCGACGACGAGACCGCCGGCATCCAGATCACGTCGTCGGCCACCGGCGCGATCGCCGGCACGCTGCTGCGCCCGCGCGCCTGCTACGTCTGCAAGCAGGACTACACGGTGGTCGACGCGTTCTACCACCAGCTCTGCCCGGACTGCGCGGCGCTGCACCACGCCAAGCGCGACGCCCGCACGGACCTCACCGGCCGGCGCGCGCTGCTCACCGGCGGCCGCGCGAAGATCGGCATGTACATCGCGCTGCGGCTGCTCCGCGACGGCGCGGACCTGACGATCACCACCCGGTTCCCGCAGGACGCCGTGCGCCGGTTCCGGGCGATGGACGACTCCGCCGAGTGGATCGACCGGCTGCACGTCGTCGGGATCGACCTGCGCGACCCGGCGCAGGTGGTGTCGCTCGCGGACCACGTCGCCGCCCAGGGGCCGCTGGACATCCTCATCAACAACGCCGCCCAGACGGTGCGGCGGTCGCCGGGCGCGTACGCGCGGATCGCCGAGGCCGAGGACGCCCCGCTGGCGCCCGAGGACGCGCGGATGATCACGACGTTCGGGCGCACCAGCGACGCCCACCCGCGCGCGCTCGCCGGCTCGGTCAGCGAGCTGAGCAGCCCGGCGCTGGCGATCGAGCGGGCCGGCCGCGCCGCCGCGGAGGAGCTGACCGCGCTCTCGCTCACCGCCGAGGCCGCGAGCCTGGAGCGGCTGGTCGCCGGGACGTCGATCGACGCCGGCGGGCTGATCCCCGACGTCGCCGAGACCAACTCCTGGGTCGCGACGGTCGACGACGTGGACCCGATGGAGCTGCTCGAGGTGCAGCTCTGCAACCAGACCGCGCCGTTCATCCTGGTGAGCCGCCTGCGCCCTGCCCTGGCGGCGTCGCCGGCCCGCCGGACGTACATCGTGAACGTCTCCGCGATGGAGGGCGTGTTCGCCCGCGGGTACAAGGGCCCCGGCCACCCGCACACGAACATGAGCAAGGCCGCGCTCAACATGCTGACCCGGACCAGCGCCGGCGAGATGCTCGCGGACGGCATCCTCATGACCGCCGTCGACACCGGCTGGATCACCGACGAGCGCCCGCACCCGACCAAGGTGCGGCTCGCCGAGGAGGGGTTCCACGCCCCGCTCGACCTGGTCGACGGCGCGGCGCGGGTGTACGACCCGATCGTCCGCGGCGAGGCCGGCGAGGACCTGTACGGCTGCTTCCTCAAGGACTACGCGCGCTCCCAGTGGTGACGGGGGCCCGCTGGGCCATGCTGGCGGCATGCCGCAGCGGATCCGCCTGATCGAGGTCCCGTACGACTCCGGCCGCCACGGGGTGCGGCACGGCGCGGGGCCGGGCGCGCTGGTCGCCGCCGGAGCGGCCGCGCGGCTGGGGGCGCACGGCGCCGACGTGGCGCACGCGGTCGTGACGGTGCCGGACGGCTTCGCGGTGGAGGCCGCGCACGGGACGGCGGCGATGGGCGCCGTGGCCCGCGAGGTCGCGGCGCACCCGGCGGACCTGCCCGTGGTGCTCGCGGGGAACTGCGGGGCCACGCTCGGGGTGCTCGCGGGGCTGCGCGCCCGCGCCCCGGGGCGGCGGGTGGCCGTGCTGTGGTGCGACGCGCACGGCGACCTGCAGCTGCCGAGCACGTCGGGCAGCGGGTTCTTCGACGGGATGGCCCTGGCGATGGCGACCGGGCGCGCCTGGCAGCGGCTGGCCGCGGGCGTGCCGGGGCACGCGCCGGTGCCCGACGAGCGCGTGCTGCACGTCGGCGGGCACGACCTCGACGACGCCGAGCGCGCCCTGCTCGCCGCGTCCCGCATGGCGCGCCTCGGCGTGCCGGACGTCCGGGCCGGCCGGTCCGCCGCCGCCCTCGACGCCCTCGCCACGCGCTGCGACGCCGTGCACGTGCACGTGGACCTGGATGTCCTCGACCCGTCGGTGGCACCCGCCAACTCCTACGCGGCGCCCGGCGGGCTGACGGCGGACGAGCTCCGCGGGGTCGTGGCGGCCGCGGTCGACCGGCTGCCGCTCGCGTCCGCGACCGTCGCGTCGTGGGACCCGGCCTGCGACGTCGACGGCCGGATGCGCCGGACGGCGCTCGACCTGCTGGGACTGCTGGGGCGGCTCGCCGGCTGATCGGTATTCAGTGTTGCCAAGTACCGGTACCTAGCGTTACGTTGTACCGGTAGTCAGCGACACCGAGTACAGGAGCCTCCGATGGCCAACCAGATGACCGAGATGCTCAAGGGCACGCTCGAGGGGATCGTCCTCGCGATCCTCGAGGCGCGGCCGGCGTACGGCTACGAGATCACCGCGCAGCTCCGGGACGAGGGGTTCGCCGACCTGGCCGAGGGCACCGTGTACGCGCTCCTGGTCCGGATCGAGCAGCGCGGGTTCGTCGACGTCGAGAAGGTCCCGTCCGAGAAGGGCCCGCCGCGCAAGGTCTACTCGCTCAACGCCGCGGGCCGGGCCCAGCTCGACGAGTTCTGGGCCACCTGGACCTTCCTGGCCGGGCGGATCGAGCACCTCCGCGCCGCGCACGCCGGCCGCACCGGCACGGGCACCACCAGCACCGACTCCGGCACCACCCAGCGCACCACCGACCGCACCGAAGGGGACGACTGACATGGTCGCGAAGTGGATCGAGGCCCTCACCGGCTCGCTCGAGCAGAAGAAGCAGTACCGGCAGGACATGGCGCGGATCAAGGCGCTGCCCGAGCCGTACCGCACCGCCGCGAAGGCGACCCACCGGTACCTCATGTACTCCGGCGGCGTCACGGACGGCGACACGATGGTCACGATGTTCACCGACCTCGCGGACCTGTGGGAGCGGGCCGCGACCGACGGCACCCCGGTCCGCGACGTCGTGGGCGACGACCCGGTCGAGTTCGCCGAGACGTTCGCGCAGGCGTACGTCGGCGACCGGTGGATCGACAAGGAGCGCGCCCGCCTGACGAAGGCGATCGACGAGGCCGAGGACGGGGGTGCCCGGTGACCGCCGGGCGCGCCGGGGTCGCGGCGCCGGCCGTCGCCGTCCGCGGCGTCGAGAAGTCGTTCGGCGACCTCCGGGTCCTGCGCGGCGTCGACCTGGAGGTGGCGCCCGGCACGATCGTCGCCCTGCTCGGCTCCAACGGGGCCGGCAAGACCACCCTGGTCCGCATCCTGTCGACGCTGCTCCGGCCCGACGCCGGCACGGCGACGGTGCACGGCTTCGACGTGGTCGCCCAGGCCGCCGACGTCCGGGAGTCCATCAGCCTCACCGGCCAGTTCGCGGCCGTCGACGGGATGCTGACCGGGCGGGAGAACCTCCGCCTCGTCGCCCGGCTCCGGCACCTGCCCGACCCGGGCGCGGTGGCGGACCGGCTGCTCGACCGGTTCGCGCTCACCGAGGCCGGCGGGCGCCGGGCGTCCACCTACTCCGGCGGCATGCGGCGCCGGCTGGACATCGCGATGAGCCTGATCGGCGACCCGCCGGTGATCTTCCTCGACGAGCCGACCACCGGCCTCGACCCGCAGGCCCGCGCCGAGGTGTGGCGGACCGTCGAGGAGCTCGCCGGCGGCGGCACCACCGTCCTGCTCACCACGCAGTACCTGGACGAGGCGGAGCGCCTCGCCGACCGGATCGCGATCCTGCACGAGGGGACGATCATCCAGGACGGCACGCTCGCCGAGCTCAGGCAACTGCTCCCGCCCGCGCGGGTGGAGTACGTCGAGAAGCAGCCCACGCTCGAGGACGTCTTCCTCGCCCTCGTCGGCGCCGGCAGCACGCCGGCCGGGAAGGACCCGCGATGAGCGCCACCGCCACCACCCACGTCGTCGGCGACACCGTCGCCCTCACCGACCGGTCGCTGCGGCACATCCTGCGCAGCCCGGACACCATCATCACGACCGCGGTCACCCCGGTCGCCCTCATGCTCCTGTTCGTCTACGTGTTCGGCGGGGCGATCCACGGCGGGTCCACCGCGTCGTACGTCGACTACCTGCTGCCGGGCATCCTGCTCATCACGGTCGCGTCCGGCGTCGCGTACACCGCCTACCGGCTGTTCCTCGACCTGCAGGGCGGCATCGTGGAGCGGTTCCAGTCCATGCCGATCGCCCGGCCGAGCGTCCTGTGGGCCCACGTGCTGACCTCGATGGCGGCCAACCTGACGTCCGTGGTGCTGGTCGTCGGGATCGCCCTGCTCATGGGGTTCCGCACGGGGACGACCGTGCTCGCGTGGCTGGCCGTGGCCGGGATCCTCGTCCTGTTCACGCTCACGCTGACCTGGATCGCGGTGCTCGCGGGCCTGTCGGCGAAGACCGTCGACGGGGCGAGCGCGTTCTCCTACCCGTTGATCTTCCTGCCGTTCATCAGCTCGGCGTTCGTGCCGACGGACTCCATGCCGACCGCGGTCGCGTGGTTCGCCGAGCACCAGCCGGTCACCGCCGTGGTCGACTCGATCCGGGCGCTGTTCGCCCAGGAGCCGGTCGGGGGCGACCTGTGGGTGGCGCTGGCCTGGCTGGTCGGGATCCTCGCGCTGGCCTACGTGCTGGCGGTGCGGGCGTACCGGCGCAAGATCGGCTGACCCGCCGGGCCGGCGGTCACGCCGTCGTCAGGACGGGCGCGAAGGGCACCAGCTCCTCGCGCCCGTCCTCGACGACCAGGCAGGTGCTCTCCGGGACCTCCAGCCAGGCGCCCTTGAGGTCGCCGAGCGGCTCCGAGACGACGATCCGGGTGTCGTCCGACAGGCCGTGCAGCACCGGGTTGTCCGGGTACTGCGCCCGCAGCACCGCGACGTCCCGGTTCCGGAACAGCGACCGCGACCGCCCCTCGGAGGAGTACCGGAACGTCCAGAGCCGCTGCCCGTCGGTCGTCGCGAACGTCCCCTGCACCGGGAAGGCCACGCCGTGCCGGAGGGCGACGTCCTCGATCAGGCCGACCGCCCGGGCCACGGCGGCCGGCGGGTCGTCCGTCAGCCCGAAGGTGAGCGCCAGGTAGAACAGCGTCTCCGAGTCGGTCGAGCCCTCGATCAGCGGGTAGAGCGTCGGGTCGACGGCGAGGCGCAGGTCGCGCTTCAGGGTGCTGAACCCGTTGATGACGCCGTTGTGCGCGAACAGCCACTGGCCGTGCCGGAACGGGTGGCAGTTGGTCTGCTGCACGGCGGTCCCGGTGGTCGCGCGGATGTGGGCGATGACCATGCCGGACCGGATGTGCTGCGACAGCTCGCGCAGGTTCCGGTCGCTCCACGCCGGCTCGATGCTGCGGAACAGCCCGGGGATCGGCGAGTGGTCGTCGTACCAGCCGACCCCGAACCCGTCGCCGTTCATGGGCTCGACGCCGAGCCGGCTGTGCCGGCTCTGCATCACGAGCGAGTTCTCCGGCTTGTAGAGCAGCTCGTCGAGCGTCACCGGCGAACCCGTGTACGCGAGCCATCGGCACATGGCGGCCTCCCGTGTGGGTGGGCCCGCGCCGTCGCCGGCCCCTCGGGGCCACTGTGCACCGGGGCCTCGCAGGCGGGCCCCGGTGCGCGCGGGTCAGCGCTCGGTCGGCGCCTGCTCGACGGCGGCCGGAGCGGGCTGCCGGCGGCGCATCGCGATCGACGCGACGGAGACGACGGCGGCGGCGCCCATCGCGGCGAGCACGAGCCAGGCAGCCGCCTCCATCTGCGACGCGACGACGCCGAGGACGAGCAGGGAGCCGCCGATGCCGAGCAGGGCGGTGGCCGGGGTGGACGCGGTGTACTTGTCGGTGTTCATGCTGGTCAGCCTAGGTTCGCGCCCGGGGCCGACGCCTCGGGCCGGCGGCGGATCTTCTCCCTCGTGCTCGAGGACGAGACACCGCGCCGCCGGTCCGTCGCGGGGTGGACCACGCCCGCGAGCGCTAGGCGGACGCCTCGCAGCCCCGCTCCGCGAGCCACCGCGCCGCGTGGGCCGCGGCGTCCCCGGCGGGCGTCGCCTCGTCGGGCGGGATCGGCGCGTCCCCGAAGAGCTCGCCCGTCCGGGCGCGGGTCTCCCCGACCGTGAGCACGAGCGTGGAGCCGCTGAAGAGCGTGGTCGACCGGTTGACGCTCGCGTACCCGGCGGTCGGCTCGCCGAAGGTGCGGGCGTCCTCCAGCCCGCGGAACGCCAGGACCACCTGCTCCGCCGAGCTCCCCGTCCCCCCGTCGGTGAGGACCGCCACCGGCACGCCGAGCGCGGTCCCGCCGCTGTCGGCGCGCGTGGGCGTCCCGCCCCCGGTGAACCGGCCGTCGTCCAGCCGCAGGTCGGTGACCACGTCCCCCACGACGAACGACCCGAGGACGCCCTCCGGCAGCAGCGGGGCCAGACCCGCCAGCATCGGGCCCATGTCCCCTCCCCCGTTCCCCCGGACGTCGACGACGACGCCGCACGCCCCGGACCCGGCCAGGCCGTCGGCGAGGGTCTCCGCGTACCTGCGCCCCGCCTCCGCGCCGCCGGTGAACTCCGGCACGACCGCGGTGGCGACGCCGCCCTGCACCGCGACGGTCGGGACGAGCTCGTCCGACGCATCGGCGTCCCGGTCGCGCGGGGGCAGCACCGTCGAGTGGTGCCCGCCCGCGACGGCCACCGCCACCCGGAGGACGTCGTCGGCCTCGGCGAACGAGGTCACCCGCTCCAGCTCCGCCAGCGCGGAGCGCCGCGCGGCGTCCCACGCCTCCCCGTGCGCGTACAGCCCGGCGTCCATCTGCCGCACGGCGTCCTGCCCGTAGCGGGCCGGGCTCGGCGGCACCACCCAGATCCCCACCCGGGGGCCGAGCTGCCAGGCCGCCCACCCGGCGCCGGCGACCGCCAGCCCACCCACGACCACCATCGTCAACGCGACCCGTCGCGCCGTCCTCCGCCTGCTGCGCACCACTGCTCCTCCGACGTCACCACGACCCGCGGCCGCTGGACCCACCGTCTCGTGACGTCGCAGGTCAGCGCGTCCGCCCGCGGTTCCGCCCTCGGTACCACCACGGGATGACGACCCCCGGGCCGTTGCCCCGATCGGCCTACGCCTCGGGGTCCCAGCGGGACGGCACCAGGTCGGCCAGCAGGGTGCGGTGCGCCCACCGGGCCCAGGCGAGCGCGCTCCACCCGCCCCGCCGCACGAGCGCGTTCCACGTCTCCGGCCCCAGCACGAGCGCCACGACGTCGGTCGCGCGCTCGACGTCGAGACCGGGCCGGAGCACCCCGTCCCGGTCGCACGCCTCGACGAGCAGCCGGTGCACCCCGCGCCGCCGCGCCTCGTCCCGCTCCCACGCCGCGTGCAGCACCGGGTCCCCGACGGCGTGCGCCCGCACGAGGTCCTGCACCCCGGCCGCCCGGCCCAGCAGCTCGGCGGCCCCGCGCGCGTGCAGGAACACCCGGCGGGCGGGGTCCGGCTCGGCCACGACGGCGCGCACCCACGGCTGGTCGGCGAGGTCGGGCGCCGCGTCCCGGCGGTCCGCGCCGTCGACGGCGTGGTCCAGGCAGCCGACGAGGATGTCGGACTTGGACGGGTAGGAGTAGTAGACGGTCTGCACGCCGAGGCCCGCGGCCCGGCCGACGGCCGTGATCGTCGTCGGGCCGTAGCCGTCCGCGAGGAACAGCCGGGTGGCGGCCTCGGCGATCCGCGCGCGGGACGCGGCGGCCCGGGCGGCCCGCCCGTCGCGCGCGGGCGCGGTCTCGCTGCTGGTCACGCCGGTAACCGTAGCAGCGCTACGCATTCCTTCCGGTAGCGCCGCTCCGGAAACCGTGTGCACCCCTCGACTTCCTCCGCCCCTCTCCCGGCGCACCCCGCACCGAGATGGCAACTCTCGGCTGTGACCAGGGCCTTCGCCGCAGCCGAAAGTTGCCATGTCGGCGATCCGGGCCGGCGGGGTTGTCGGAGCGGCGCTACCGAAAGCGCCGTCAGTGGCCCGTCGCGAGGAGGACCAGCAGGGCCAGGTTGAGCGCCACCACCAGGGCGACGACGACGATCAGCACCGCCTGCAGCCGCGCGCCGTTGGCGTGCGCGCCCATCAGCGCCCGGTCCCGGTTCAGCCGCACCAGCGGGATCACCGCGAACGGGATGCCGAAGCTCAGCACCACCTGGCTCACCACCAGCGTCCACGTCGGGTCGGCCCCGACCGCGAGCAGCACCAGCGCCGGGACGAGCGTGATCGACCGCCGGACCAGCAGCGGGACGCGCTTGCGGATCAGCCCCTCCATCACGGCGGCGCCGGCGTAGCAGCCGACCGACGTGGACGCGAGACCCGACGCCAGCAGCCCGACCGCGAACACCACCCCGACGACCGGGCCGAGGGCCCCGCTGATCGCCGCGTGCGCGCCCTCGATGGTGTCGGTGCCCTCGACGCCGCGGAGGTTCGCGGCGGCGAGCAGCAGCAGGCCGATGTTCACGGTCCCCGCGAGCGTCAGCGCCGCGCCGACGTCCCACCGGGTCGCGCGCAGCAGCCCCGACCGGGCCGACGCGTCGGGCACCCGGCCGAACCGGTCCCGGCTCAGCGCGGAGTGCACGTAGATCGCGTGCGGCATGACCGTCGCGCCCAGCATCGACGCCGCGAGCAGCACCGAGTCCGTGCCGGCGAACCGCGGGACCAGGCCGCCGAGCATCTCGCCCGGGTCCGGCGGGCCGACGAGCAGCCCGGCGAGGAACCCGACCACGATCACCAGCAGCAGGCCGACGACCACCGCCTCGAACCGCCGCTGCCCGTACCGGTTCTGCGTCGCCAGCAGCAGCATCGAGACCGCGCCGACGATCAGGCCGCCGAGCACCAGCGGCAGCCCGAACAGCAGATGCAGCGCGATCGCGCCGCCGACCACCTCGGCGATGTCGGTGGCCGCCGCGACCACCTCGGCCTGCGCCCAGTAGGCCAGCCGCGAGCGCCGGCGCAGCCGCCGCCCCAGCACGCCCGGCAGCGAGTCGCCCGTGACGATGCCGAGTTTGGCCGACTGGTACTGCACCAGCACCGCCATCGCGTTCGCCCCGACCAGCACCCACAGCAGCAGGTAGCCGTAGCGCGCGCCGGCGGTCAGGTTCGCCGCGACGTTGCCGGGGTCCACGTAGGCGATCGCGGCCACGAACGCCGGGCCGAGCAGGGGCAGCACGCGGCCGCGCCGCGCGGTCTGCCGGTCGACAGTGCTGGTCACCGCACCTCCAAGTTCGGATGTCCGAACTCAGTCTAGGCACACGAGTTCGGGTGTCCGAACTCTGCTCCCGGGCGCGGCGCCCCGCACGCCGGGCGCGGCGGGTCAGGCCGCGGCGGCCTCGACCTCGCGGCGCCACCGGCCGTCGACCCGGGCGAACCCGACCCGCTCGAGGTAGGGCCCCGTGTCCCGCGCGTCCTCGGCCACGACCAGCGACCGCAGGCCCGTCCCGGCGAAGGCGCCCGAGCGCCGGTAGACGAACTCGCCCGGCGCGAAGTCGCGGAACCGCGGCGTGACCCAGTCGAGCTCGACCTCGCCGACGCCGTCGCCGGCGTCCCGGACGACCACGACCCCGACGGTCTCGTCGCCGCGCAGCACGAGGTAGGCCCAGCGTCCGGCGGCAGCGGAGTCACCCGGCGCGTCACCCGGCGCGTCACCCGGAAGGCCGAACGACGGGTAGAACCGCGCGATGTCGTCCGCGTGCACCCCGAGCACGTGCCGCAGGTAGTGGTCCCCCGCGCCGACCGGCACGACCTCGTACACGTCGGCGTCGTGCCGCTCCCGCGTCAGCCGCCACAGCCAGTACGCGTCGATGACCGCGATCACGCCGTTCATGGCGGCGAACGGCCAGATGCCGACGATCGTGTTGTACGCGGTCGCGATGACCGAGCCGGCGAAGTTGAGCCACCGGAACCGCAGGACGCGGGCCTGCATCAGCGACACGACGACGAGGACGGACCCGACCCACCCGATGATCTCCAGGACTGGCATGGCGCGAACCGTACCGGTCGGCGGGGGCCGCGGCCCGGGACCCGGTTCCGGTAGCGCCGCTCCGGAAACCGGGTCCGGTCCCGGAAATCCGTGGCCCGCCGCGACGACCCCGACGACCATGGGCGCCATGACCGCCTCCGCCGCCACCCGGCCGCACCTGGTCCCGCTCCCGGTGCCGTCCGCGCTCGACGCCCCGGACGCCTGGCTGCTGCACGGCCTCGTCGACACCGCGAACGCCGCCGTGCTCGACGCCTGGGGCGACCTGGACCACGCGCGCACGCCCGCCGAGATCCTGGCGGGCCTCCGGCACCAGGAGTACGACGAGAAGCTGCGGTTCGTCGCGCTCGACACCCGGGTCGACGCGGGTCCCCCGGACCCGGCCCGGGTGCTCGGCTACCTCGCGCTCAACCTGCCCCGCCGGGACAACACCCACACCGGGCTGCTGCAGCTCGACGTCCGGCCGGAGCACCGCGGCCGCGGGATCGGGGCGGCGCTGCACGACCTCGCGGTGGCCACGGCGCGCGGGCGCGGGCGCAGCATGCTGACGACGTCGACCGACCAGGCGGCCGAGCCCGACGCGGCGACCGACGCCCTCGTGCCCAGCACCGGCACCGGCCGGGTCCCCGCCGCGCACCCGGGCGTGACGTTCCTGGTGCACCGGGGCTGGGACCTGGAGCAGGTCACCCGGCGCTCGGTGCTCGACGTGCCGCTCCCCGCGGACCGCCTGGCGGCGCACGCGGCGGAGGCGGCCGCCGCGGCCGGGCCCGACTACCGGGTCGTGCTCTGGGAGGGCCGGTGCCCCGACGAGCTGCTCGACCGGTTCGCCCTGCTGCAGACCCGGATGAGCACCGACGCCCCCGCGGGCGGCCTCGACCTGCGCGAGGACGTCTGGGACGGCGCGCGCGTGCGGGACGCCGAGCGGGCGTTCGCCGAGCGCGGGATGACGTACCGCGTGGCCGCGGCGCTGCACGGGCCGACCGGGGCGCTGGCCGCCTTCACCGCGCTCGTCAGCCGCCCGGACACCGACGCGTACGTGTTCCAGGACGACACCCTGGTGCTCCGCGACCACCGGGGGCACCGGCTCGGGATGCTGGTGAAGACGGCGAACCTCGCCCGGCTGGCCGAGGCGCAGCCGGGCGCGCGACGGGTCGGCACCTGGAACGCCGAGGAGAACGCGTACATGCTCGCGATCGACGTCGCACTGGGCTTCCGCCCGGCCGGTGGCGCCGGGGAGTGGCAGCTCCGGCTGGGGTGACCGCGCCGCGCCCGCGCCGGGCCTGTGCCGCGCCCGCGCAGCGCGCCGGGGCCGGGCCGGTCCGCTAGCGTGCGGCCGTGGGCCGGACCGATCGCGCGAGCCTCCTCGTGCACGTGAGCGCCGCCGAGGCGTTCGCCGCCCTGACCGACCGGGACGCGCTGCTCGCCTGGCTGCCGCCGGCCGGGATGCGCGGCCGGTTCGAGCGGTTCGACATGCGCCCGGGCGGCTGGTACCGGCTGGTGCTCACCTACGCCGACGCCTCGGGGGCCCCGGGGAAGACCACGGCCGACTCCGACGTGTCCGAGGTGCGCGTCGTCGAGGTCGTCCCGGGCGAGCGGGTGGTGCAGGAGGTCGAGTTCGCGTCCGACGACCCGGCGTTCCGGGGCACCATGCGGATGGAGTGGCGGCTCCGTCCCACGGCGGAGGGGACCGACGTCGAGGTGCTGGCGCGGGACGTGCCGCCCGGCGTCCGCGCGCGGGACCACGCCGAGGGGATCCTGTCGTCGCTCGCGCAGCTCGCCGCGCACCTCGAGCCCTGACCCCCGGCCGCGGCGCGGCACCCGCTCACCCCGCTCCCCCGCTCGACAGTGGAAGGTTGTGACGGACACGCCGACGGCGTGTCCGTCACAACCTTCCACCGTCAGACCGGTCCGGCCCCCGGCCCGGAGGCCTACGGCTGCCGCTCGGCGCCGACGACCGCGACCGCGCCCTCCTCGGCCGCGAGCCGCACCCGGTCCCCCGGCCCCGGCGCCCCGGCACCGGCCGCGGGCAGCGCCGCCGTGACCCGGGCGTCCTCGGGCTCCAGCACCGCGACGACCTCGGCCCGGCCGCGCCGGGTCCGGCGCTCCGCGACGACGGCCGCGCGCACCGGGGTCCCCGACCCGGGCTCCGGGTCCGCGGGTCCGAGCACCCGCCAGCCGCCCGCGGCCACCGCGAGCGCCGCGCCGTCGGGGTCGGACGCCCCCTCGGGGTCGGACGCCCCCTCGGGGTCGGACGCGCCGCCGCGGCCCGCGGCCAGGAACGTCCGGTACCCCAGGAACTCCGCCACCTCCCGGGTCGCCGGCCGCCGCCACAGCGTCTCCGGGGCGGCCACCTGCAGCAGCCGCCCGGCCGACATCACCGCGACCCGGTCGGCGACGGTCGCCGCCTCGTCCTGGTCGTGCGTCACGAACAGCGCGGTCGTGCCGGTGGCGACGAGCGCCCGGCGCAGGTCGTCGGCCAGCCGCTCGCGCAGCGACCGGTCGAGCGCGGACAGCGGCTCGTCGAGCAGGAGCAGCCGGGGCCGGGGCGCGAGCGACCGGGCGAGCGCCACCCGCTGCCGCTCGCCGCCGGACAGCGTGGCGACGGGCCGCCGGTCGTAGCCGGGCAGGCCGACGAGGTCCAATAGCTCCGCGACCCGCGCCGCGCGGGCGTCCCGCGGCAGCCCGCGCAGCCCGTAGGCCACGTTGCCGGCCACGTCCCGGTGCGGGAACAGCTGCCCGTCCTGGAACACCAGCCCGAACCCGCGCCGGTGCACCGGCACCGCGGCCAGGTCGACGCCGTCCCAGGTCACCGCGCCCGCCGTCGGCGGCTCGAGCCCGGCGACGGCCCGCAGCAGCGACGACTTGCCGCAGCCCGACGGCCCCAGCAGGGCCAGCACCTCGCCGACGGGGACGTCGACCGAGACGCCGTCGACGGCCGTGACCGCCGGGGCGCCGCGGCCCGCGCCGGGGTAGCGCACGACCAGGTCGCGCACCGCCAGCCCGCGACCCGCCGCCCCGCGACCCGCCGGCCCCGCCCCGGACCCCGTCCCCGTCACAGCTCTCCTCCCGCCGGCCCGCGGAACCGCTCCGCGAGCGCCATCACCCCGGCCGTCAGCACCGCGAGCACCACGCTCGCCGCGAGGGCCATCCCGTAGTTGTCCGCACCCGGCTGCCCGATCAGCCGGAAGATCACCACCGGCAGCGTCGGCAGGTCGGGCCGGGCGAGGAACGACGTCGCGCCGAACTCGCCCAGCGAGACCGCGAACGCGAACCCGACGGCCAGCCCGATCGACCGGGCCGCGAGCGCGGCGTCGACCCCGAGCAGCACCCGGCCCGGCCCCGCCCCGAGGGTCCCGGCCGCCTCGCGCAGCCGCGGGTCGATCGCCCGGAGCACCGGCAGCACGGTCCGCACCACCAGCGGCACGGCGACCACCGCCTGCACGACCGGCACCAGGATCCCGCTGCTCCGCAGGTCGGTCTGGATGCCGAACGGGTGGCCGAGCGTCAGCAGCGCGCCGAACCCGACGGTCACCGCGGACACCCCGAGCGGCAGCATGAACGCCCCGTCCAGCACGCCGACCGCGCGCCGCGCCGCCCGGGCCCGGGGGCGCCGGGACACCACGAGCGCGACCAGGCAGCCGACCAGCAGGGCCAGCAGGGTCGCGTCGACGGCGATCCGCAACGAGTTGCCGAGCGCCTCCCACACGGTGACGGTCAGGGCGTTCCGGCCGCCGGTGGTGCCGAGCGCCCGGTAGTGGCCGAGGCCCCAGCCGTCGCCGGTGCGCAGCGACCCCAGCAGCAGCGCTCCGAGCGGGAGCGCCAGCAGCACGAGCACCCCGCCGGTGACCAGCGACGGCGCCCAGTGCGGCCGCGCCGGGGCCGATCCGGGGGCCCCCGGCGCCACCAGCGACAGCGCCCGCTCCCGCCGTGCCCGCGCCCGCCCGGCCACCGCCAGCGCGGCGACCACGACGACCACCTGCACCACCGACAGCACCGCGGCGGCCCGGAGGTCGAGGAACTGCGTGGTCTGGATCCAGATCTCGGTCTCGACCGTGCCGTACCGCATCCCGCCGAGCACCAGCACCGTGCCGAACGCGGTGGCGCAGAACAGGAACACCAGCGAGGCCGCCGAGACGATCGCGGGCGTCAGCGCCGGCAGCGTCACCGTCCAGAACGCCCGGGCCGGCGACGCGCCGAGCGACCGCGCCGCCTGCTCGGGTCGCGGGTCGAGCCGCTGCCACAGCCCGCCGACCGTCCGCACGACGACCGCGTAGTTGAAGAACACCAGCGCGGCGACGATCGCCGCGAACGTGCCGTCGAGGTGCAGGAAGCCGAGCGGCCCGTTCTCCCGGAGCAGCGCGCGGAACGCGACGCCGACCACCACGGTCGGCAGCACGAACGGGACCGTGACGAACGCCCGCAGCGCCCCGACCCCGCGGAACCGGCACCGGTAGAGCACGTACGCCCCGGGCACGCCGAGCAGCACGGACAGCACCGTGCCGATCGCGCCCTGGGCCAGCGTCAGCCCGACGATCCGCCAGGTGCGGGGGCGGGAGAACACGTCCGCGAACCCCGACAGGTCGAGCGCCCCGTCCGGCAGGAAGCCCCGCCCGACCAGGGACAGCACCGGCCAGGCGAAGAACGTGCCGAGGAACGCCAGTGGCACGGCCGCGGCGAGCGCCCACGCCGCGCCCCGGCCGAGCGCCCAGCCGCGGGACGGCGCGCGCAGCGGAGGGCGGTCCGCCCCGGCGCCCGCCGGCCCCGGGCGCGCGGGCGCCCCCGGCCGGCCGGTGCCGGTCGGGGGCGTCCGCGTCGCCGTGCTCATCTCGTCCGCCGGTCCCGTCGCGTCAGCCGACGACCAGGTCGGTCCACTCGCGGACCCAGGTGTCGCGGTTCGCCGCGATGTCGTCGAGCGGCACCTCGTACGGCGCGTCCGACAGCGGGGCCCACTGCGCCCAGTCCTCGGGCAGGTCGACGGCCGTGCTCACCGGGTACATGTACATGGACCCCGGGATGTCGGCCTGGACCGCGTCGGACAGCAGCCAGTCGACCAGCTGCTGCGCGCCCTCGGGGTTCTGCGCGCCGGCCAGGACGCCCGCGTACTCGACCTGGCGGAAGCAGGTGCCGAGCAGCGCGCCGGTGGTCGGCTCCCCGCCGCCCTCGGGGATCGTCTCCGGCGGGCTCGACGCGTAGGACAGGGCGATCGGCCGCGGGCCGCCGCCCCCGCCGCCGGAGAAGTCGGTGTAGTAGGCGTCCGACCAGCCCTCGGCGACCTTCAGCCCGTTGGCCGTCAGGTCGGTCCAGTACTGCTGCCAGCCGTCCTCGCCGAAGGCGCCGACCGTCGCCAGCAGGAACGCCAGGCCCGGGCTGCTGGTCGCGGCGTTGGTGACGACCGTCAGGTCCCGGTACCGCGGGTCGGTGAGGTCCTGCAGCGACGTCGGCTCCGCGATCCCGCGCTCCGCGAACCAGGCGTGGTCCACGTTCAGGCACACGTCGCCCATGTCGACCGCGGTCAGCGCGTGCGAGGCGTCCGGCGCGTACTGCGCGGCGTCGGCGGCCGCGG
Organism: Cellulomonas sp.; assembly: GCF_035634735.1. Lineage (GTDB taxonomy): Bacteria > Actinomycetota > Actinomycetes > Actinomycetales > Cellulomonadaceae > Cellulomonas. The sequence goes on along the minus strand of NZ_DASQCJ010000041.1, from coordinate 28,408 downwards.
GCGCCTGCGACTCGTACGGCTCCAGGACGCCCTCGTCGATCGCCCGCGACGCGAAGGTGTTGTCGATCCCGTAGACGACGTCGCCCAGCGGGGCGTCCTTGGTGAGGATGAGCTGGTTGACCAGCGCCCCGCCGTCGCCCGGCGCGACCTGCTTCACCGTCAGGCCGGTGTCGGCCTCGAACTGCTCGAGCAGGCCGTCGCTGAGGTGGAACGAGTCGTGCGTGACCAGCGTGACGGTCCCGCCGGAGCCGTCGGTGCCGGAGCCGGAGGCCGCGTCGGAGCCCGAGCCCGACCCCGTGACGGAGCAGGCGGTGAGCGCCAGGACGCCGGCGACGGCGGCCAGGCCGGCCGTGGTGGTCCGCCGGGGCGCCCGGCGGCGTGCGCGCGTGCGCGCCATGGTGGTTCCTCCTCGATGTGCACCGAGGGGGCCGCACCGCGCCGGCGCGCCCCGGGGAGCACGACGGCACGGGGCGACTGAGATCCCGACTCCCTACGCCGGTGCTAACCGGATCAGGTGCGAGGGTCTGCGGATTCCGTCCGCACTCTCAGCGTCGGTCGGGCCGCGGTGTCACGCACGGCCCGGGACGCTCCCCTGTCGTTCGGGGCCGACCCTACACCGGCCCGGCGCGCCGCCCGTCCCGCGCGGGCTGACCTGCGGCGCGGCAGCGGCGGCGCTAGCGTGGGGCGGAGCACAGCCGTCCCGACGCAGGAGGTCCCGTGGCCGACGAAGAGACCCAGTCCACGTTCGCGAAGATCACCGGCCTGGTGGTCGCGGGCGCCGTCGCCTGGATCGCCGGCAAGGCGGTGGACGCGGCGTGGAAGGCGGCGTCCGGGCACAAGCCCCCGAAGCCCGAGGACGACGACGACCCGCGCATCGCCGAGGTCGTCGCGGCCGCGGCGGTGACCGCCGCCGCCGTCACCGTGGCCCGGGTGTTCGCGACCCGCGGCACCAAGAAGTTCGTCGAGCGGGTCGACAAGAACCGGCGCCTGCCGAAGGCCTGACCGCCCGCACGTCGACGGCCGGAGGTCCCGCCCGCGGGGCCCCGGCGCGCCCTAGCCTGAGCACCCCGTCCACCGACGAAGGTGCAGGTCAGCCGTGCCCCAGCCCTCCGCGCACACCCCCGCGCAGCCGCCCGTCGGCGCCGGCCGTTCCGTGCACACCGTCGACGACGTCCTGGCCCTGATGGACCTGCTGTTCGCCGAGCGCGCCGACCGGTGGACCGACCGCGGCGGCGCCGACTTCTGGGACCGGTTCTACGCCGACCGGGACCGCCCGGTGCCGTTCTTCCGCTGGGCGCCGGACGAGAGCCTGGTCGCCTGGGCCGCCGACGGCCGGCTGCCGCTCGGCCCCGGCACCCGCGTGCTCGAGCTCGGTTGCGGCCCCGGCCGGAACGCCGTCTGGCTCGCGCAGCAGGGCTGCACGGTGGACGCGCTCGACCTGTCCGCGACCGCCGTCGCCTGGGGCGCCGAGCGCGCCGCCGAGGCCGGGGTGGACGTGCGGTTCGCGCGCGCGGACATCTTCGCGTGGCGGCCGCCCGCCGAGCCCTACGACCTGGTCTACGACTCCGGCTGCTTCCACCACCTGCCGCCGCACCGCCGGGTGTCCTACCGCGCGCTCCTCGAGCGCACCGTGCGGCCCGGCGGCCGGTTCGGGATCGCGTGCTTCGCGGCGGGCGACGGCGGCCACGACGACCGCGGCGGCACCGGGGCCGACGACGTCGACCTGTACCGGGAGGGCGGCCTGGGCGGCGGGCTGGCCTACCGCGCCGAGGACCTGCGCCGGGCGTTCGGCTGGCTCGCGGAGGTCGAGCTGCGCCGGATGCGCCCGGCCGCGGGGCCGGGCGCCGCGTTCGGCGAGGACTTCCTCTGGGCGGGCCTGTTCCGCCGCTGAACGGGCGGGCGGGCGCGCCGCGGCTCCGTCAGCCCCGGTCGCCCGACCCCGGGGCGTCCTCGGGCGGCGTGCCGCGCTGCGTGGCCTGGTCCTGCGCCTTGGTCAGCTCGTCGACGACCAGCAGGTCCCGGCGCACCTTGCCCGTGCGGTAGCCCGCGCGGCCGACCAGGTGCGCGGCGACGGGCGCCGTCAGCATCTGGAACAGCGCGACCAGCACCAGCGCCCACACGGCCGCGCCGGAGCGCAGCCGGAGCGACAGGCCGATCAGCACGAGGATCAGGCCGAGCACCTGCGGCTTCGTCCCGGCGTGCATCCGGGACAGCAGGTCGGGGAACCGCAGCACGCCGACGCCGGCGGCGAGCGCGAGCAGCGCCCCGCCGATCAGGCAGATCGAGGCCACGACGTCGGCGACGACGTTCCAGTCCCAGCTCATCGGTCGCTCCCCTCGCCGTGCTCGCCCGGACCGTGCTCGCCCGGCCCGTGCTCGTCCACGTGCGGGTCGTCGCCGTGCTCGCGCCGGTCCTCGTCGGGCACGACCTCGGCCCGGCGGGCCTCGTCCCCGTGCGCGGCGTGCTCCGCGCGCACCTCGGCGGGGTCCGTCGCGGGCCGGGGCGCGTCGGTGGCGGCGTTCTCGGCCTCCCGGGCCCGGCGCGCACGACGGCGCTGCTCGGCCTCGTCCTCCGCGCGGATCCGCTCGGCCTCCTCGGCGGCGATCTCCTCGCGGGTGCGGACCCGGCCCTCGCCCGCGGGCTCGACGGACGCGAACCGCGCGATCGTCGTGGAGCCGACGAAGCCGACGAGGGACAGCACCACGAGGATCGGCACCACGTCGGTGCGCCGCTCGGCGGAGGCGTACAGCGCGACGGCCGCGACCACGACGGTCACGATGATGTCGAGCGCGACCGTGCGGTCGAGCATCGACGGCCCGCGCTCGGCGCGGATCAGCGCGAGGATCCCCGCGGCCGTGAGCAGCACCGCGCAGGTCAGCAGGACGGCGGTCACGCGCGCACCTCCCGGCGTCGGGACGGGCGCCCGCCGGGCAGCAGGCCCGCCTCGCGGAGCTCGTCGTCGGAGGCGAAGGCCCGCAGCACCCGCTCCTCCTGGTCCAGCACGTTCTGCCGGGCGCGCTCGACGCCGCCGGACTGCTCGACGTCGAGGACGTGCAGGTAGAGCATCCCGGTGAGCCGGTGCGCCTCGACGACCAGCGAGCCCGGCACGAGCGAGCAGAGCTCGGCCGTCATCGTCAGGTACAGGTCGGAGTGGTTCCGCAGCTGGACCCCGATCACGGCGCCGCGCGGGGTGTGCCGCGGGCGGAACGCCACCCACGACACCTCGACGGACGCGTGCACCAGGTCCCAGGCGAACCGGCCGACCAGCACGAGCAGCGGCCAGGGCCGGACGGTGCCGTGGAAGTCGATCGGCGTCATGCGCAGCAGGCCGGTGACCGCCACCGCGATCAGGGCGCCGGCCAGGACGTTGCCGACGGACAGGTCGCCCCAGAGCAGGACCCAGACGACGACCAGCCAGACCATGGTCGGCCACTGGGCCGCCAGCTTCTTGCGGCGCGGGTGCAGGCTCACGCGTCGTCACCCCCGTGCGCCACGTCGACGGACTCCCCGGAGCCGCGGCCGCCCTCCGGCAGCACCGACTGGATGTACACCGACCGGTCGGCCAGCGCCCCGGCGGCGCGCTCGGCGTAGCCGTAGAGCGGGCCGGCCCCGACGGTCAGCGCGAGGCCGAGCACCACGAGCGCGGCGGCGGAGCCGACCATGCCCTTCGGCAGCGTGGCGTCGGGCAGCGGCTCGGGCGGGGTCTGCCAGAACGCCTTGTTCCACGCCTTGATGAGCGCGTACAGCGTGAGCAGCGAGGTGGCCACGCCGCCGACGACCAGGGTCAGCGCGAGCCAGGACCCGTCGGCGACGCCGGCCTGCAGCAGCCCGACCTTGCCGAGGAACCCGGACAGCGGCGGGATGCCGCCGAGGTTCATCGCGGGGATGAAGAACAGGATGGCGAGCACCGGCGCGAGCTTGGCCAGGCCGCCGAGCGAGTCGAGGGACGTCGACCCGCCCCGGCGTTCGATGAGGCCCGCGACCAGGAACAGCCCGGTCTGCACGATGATGTGGTGCGCGACGTAGTAGATCGAGGCGGACCAGCCGGCCTCCGAGGCGAGCGCGATGCCGAACAGCATGTAGCCGATGTGGCTGACCAGCGTGAACGACAGCAGACGCTTGAGGTCGTCCTGCGCCACCGCGCCGAGGATGCCGACCACCATCGTGGCGAGCGCGGCCCACATGAGGACGTCGTCCATCCGGCCCTCGGGGAACAGCAGGGTCTGGGTGCGGATGATCGCGTAGACGCCGACCTTGGTGAGCAGGCCGGCGAACACCGCCGTGACCGGCGCGGGCGCCGTCGGGTAGGAGTCGGGCAGCCAGGCGGACAGCGGGAAGATCGCCGCCTTGATGCCGAACGCGAGCAGCAGCAGCACCTGGAGCAGCAGCCGCACGCCGGGGTCGATCTCCGGAAGGCGCTCGGCGAGCTGCGCGAGGTTGACCGTGCCGGCGGCGGCGTAGGTCAGCGCGATCGCGATGAGGAACAGCAGCGAGGACAGCAGCGCCACGACCACGTAGATGCTGCCGGCGCGGATGCGCTCGCCGGTGCCGCCGAGGGTCAGCAGCACGTACGAGGCGGCCAGCAGGATCTCGAAGCCGACGTAGATGTTGAACAGGTCGCCGCTGAGGAACGCGTTCGCGACGCCCGCGGCCAGGATCAGGTAGGTCGGGTGGTAGATCGAGACCGGGGCGGCCTCGTCGCCGTCGGCCTCGCCCTGGGCCAGCGAGTACAGCTGGACGCACAGCGTGACCGCGGCGGAGACCGTGAGCATGAGGGCCGACAGCCGGTCGGCCACCAGGTCGATGCCGACGGGGGCGGCCCAGCCGCCGATGTCGACCACCAGCGGGCCGTCGTCCGCGAGGACCAGGAGCGTCGCGGCGACGACGAGCACGATGCTCAGCGCGATGACGCTGATGATCCGCTGCAGCCGGGGCCGCCGGTACAGGGCCAGCGCGAGGCCGGCGCCGAACAGCGGGACGACGACGGGCAGCGGCACCAGCCAGGTGTACTCGGTCATCGGCTGCCCTCCCCGCGGTCGTCGGTCGGTCGGTGGTGCGTCCCGGCGGCGCCCGCGGCGCCGGCCGGCGACGGTTCGCCCTCGTCGGTCTCGTCGCGGGTCTCCGCGGCCTCCTCGTCGAGGGTGGTCGTCGACTCCTCGGTGTCGTCGTCCGCGAAGGCGCGCTCGTCGCGGGCGGCGAGCCGGGCGATGCGGCGGTCCTCGACGTCGTCCTGCACCTCGTCGTGCCGGTGCAGCTGCCAGGACCGGTAGGCCATCGCGAGCAGGAACGCCGTCATGCCGAGCGTGATGACGATGGCGGTGAGCACCATGGCCTGCGGCAGCGGGTCGGCCATCTCCCGCTCGAGCTCCAGGCCGACCAGCGGCGGCCGGCCGGCAGCGCCGCCCGCGACGAGGAACAGCAGGTTCGCGCCGTTGCCGATGAGGATCACCCCGATCAGCACCCGGGACAGGCTGCGCTCGAGCAGCAGGTACACGCCCGCGGTCACCAGGACGACGATGAGGCCGACCAGGACGAGGTTGGGGCTCATGTCGATCATCGCGGTCCCTCCTCGTCGTGGTGGCGGTGCTCCACCAGGCCGGCCGCCACCGCGTCCACCCGGATCTCCTCGGCCGGCTCGGCGTCGCCGCCCACGGCCTCGGGGTCGCCGTCCTGCTCGGCCTGCCGGTCGATCTCGGCGCCGAGGCTGCGCAGGATGTCGAGCACCAGGCCGACGACCACCAGGTAGACGCCGACGTCGAAGAACAGCGACGTGACCAGGTGGATGTCCCCGATCAGCGGGAGCGAGACGTCGATGATCCAGGACTGCAGGACGGTGCCGCCGAAGATCAGCGCGCCCAGGCCGACACCGGCCGACAGGAACAGGCCGCTGCCCAGCAGCAGGCCGGGCTGGACCGGGGCCGCCTCGCCGAGCTCGTACCGGCCGCCCGCCAGGTAGCGCACGATCAGCGCGATGCCCGTGACGAGGCCCGCCGCGAACCCGCCGCCCGGGGCGTTGTGCCCGGAGAACAGCAGGAACAGCGAGTACACGATCATCGTGTGGAACAGCAGCCGGACCACGACCTCGAACACCACGGACCGGCGGCGCGGGGCCAGGGTCCGGCCCGCGCGCAGCCACTCGCGCGGCTGGTAGCCGGCGCGCGCCGCGACGGGCTTGCGCAGCGCGGCCTGCGGGTCGTCCTCGCTGCCCCACACCGCGCGGTGCTCGGGGGCGTCGCCGGCGCGGAAGATCGCGCCCGACCGCTTGCGGAGGAACACGAGCGAGGCGACGCCGGTGGCCGCGACCAGCAGCACCGAGATCTCGCCCATGGTGTCCCAGGCGCGGATGTCGACCAGCGTCACGTTGACGATGTTCTTGCCGCCGCCGAACGAGTACGCCTCCTCGGCGAAGTCGACCGACACCGGGATGTGGATGCGGGCGCTCGGCACGATCAGCGCGAGCGCGCCGACGGTCAGGCCCACCGACAGCGCGACGACGAGGCGGACCCAGCGGGACGCCACCAGCGGCCGGTCGGAGAAGTACGGCGGGAGCCGGCGCATCACCAGCACGAACACCACGAGCGTCACGGTCTCGACCAGCACCTGGGTCAGCGCGAGGTCGGGCGCGCCCTGGAGCAGGAACAGCGCCGCGATGCCGTAGCCGGAGACGCCGAGCAGGATCACGGCCTTGAGCCGGCGGCGCGCGCGGGCGACCAGCACGGCCGCCACCGCGACGAACCCGCCGATGACGAGCTGCGCGGGCCGGTCCCAGGCGCGGGTCTCGGTCGGCAGCGAGGTGAACCGGACCAGCGGCACGCCGACGGTCACGACGAACACCACGAGGATGCCGCCCAGGTAGAACGGCAGCGAACCGCGCTGGGTGATCGCGGTGACGTCCGCGGCCAGGTCGTCGAGCTTGCGCATGAACCGGCGGTAGACGCGGTCCGCCTCCGGCACGTGCGGCACCGCGGCCTGCGCGGCCTCGACCGGACCGCGCGCCAGGAAGAGCAGCACGCCGACCGCGAGCACGGCGACCGTGATCGCCAGCGTCGGGGTGAAGCCGCCCCAGAGCAGCAGGTGGCCGGGCTCGCCCTCGGGGTACAGGTCGGCCTGCGGGGCGAGCAGCTCCTCGCCGAACGACGGCACCAGCGCGACCGCGAGGCCCAGGACGGCGAGCAGCAGCGCGGGCCACACCAGCAGCAGCGACGGGCGGCCGACGGCGGCGGGCTCGGCGCGGTCGTCGTCCGCGGGGGCGTCGAGCTCGGGGACGCTGCGCTCGTCGCGCGCGCCCGGCTCGTCCTTCGCGGCCCTCGCCTCGCGGGCGATCGTGAGCGCCTTGACCGCGGCGGGCGACAGCACCGGCTTGGTGGCGAACGCGCCCCACCACAGCCGCAGGCCGTACGCGACGGTCAGGGCCGAGCCCACCGCGACGAGCACGAGCACGACGAGGTCGAGGGGGTGGCCGCCGTGGCCCAGCGCCTCGAGCGCGGCCTCCTTCGCGACGTACCCGGCGAACGGCGGGGCGCCGATCATCGACAGCGTGGCGAGGCCGCCGGCGAGCGCGGTGATCGGCAGCGCGCGGCCGACGCCGGACAGCCGGCGCAGGTCGCGGGTGCCGGTCGCGGCGTCGACGACGCCGACCACGAGGAACAGCGCGGCCTTGAACATGGCGTGCGCGCCGACCAGGGCCAGGCCCGCGAGCGCGGTCGCCTTGGTGCCGTAGCCGACCAGCAGCACGATGAGGCCGAGCTGGCTGACGGTGCCGAACGCGAGGATCAGCTTGAGGTCGTGCTGGCGCAGCGCCCGGTAGCCGCCGAGCAGCAGCGTGCCGCCGCCGAGCGCGACGACCATCCAGCGCCAGGCCGACAGCTCGGCGTACGCCGGGGCGAACCGCGCCACCAGGTAGACGCCGGCCTTCACCATCGCGGCGGCGTGCAGGTACGCGGACACCGGCGTCGGCGCGGCCATCGCGGCCGGCAGCCAGAAGTGGGTCGGGACGAGCGCGGCCTTGCTCATCGCGCCGACCAGCAGGCAGACCACGGCGGCCGTCACCATCGCGCCGTGCGGCGGGTCGGCGAGCGTCTCGGAGATCCGGTACGTGCCGGCGGCCTCGCCCAGCAGGATCACGCCGACGAGCATCGTCAGGCCGCCCGCGGTGGTCACCACGATGGCCTGCATCGCGGCCCGGCGGCTGGCCTTGCGCTCGTGGTAGTGCCCGATGAGCAGGTAGGAGAAGACCGTGGTCAGCTCCCAGAACACGAACAGCAGCAGCGTGTCGTCGGCGGTGACCAGGCCGAGCATCGCGCCGGCGAACGCCACCAGCACCGCGCTGAACCGGCCGAGGCCGCTCGCGCCCGCCTTGAAGTAGGCGGAGCAGTACACCAGGACGATCGCGCCGACGCCGCCGACCAGCAGCGTCATCAGCCAGGACAGCGTGTCCAGCCGGAACGCCAGCTCCAGGCCGAGCCCGGGGATCCACTGCACCACCTGCGTGGGTCCGTCGCCGTCCAGCACGCGGCCGGTGAGGGAGAGCGCCCACACCGCCACCGCGGCGGGCGCGAGCGCGAGCACCCAGAACGCCCTGCGGCCGATCCACGCGACGAGCGCGGGCGCGACCAGGGCAGCGACGAGGTGCACCGCGAGGAGCTGCAGCACGTCCGCTCCGTCCTGTCGTGGGCGGGTGGTCGGTCGGTCGGTCGCGCCGACCCGGTGCCCACGGTGGCCCTGAGGCGCGCCCGCGGCGGTTCGACGACTGTGGTGTTGTCAGCGGGCAGGTACAGGGACGCACGGCGACGCGGCGCACGCAAGCGTGCGGAGGCCGACCGTGGTCGAGGGATTACCTGGACTCTATCAAGTGATGGCCCAGCACGACGGGGCCGCACGGCGTGCGGGACCTCACCCGGGACCTCCGGAGGCGGGGCCGGCGACCCCGGGCGATTAGCGTGATCGCGTGGACCTGCTGCGGATGACCTGCCTCGTCGTAGTGCTCGCGGCCACCGTCGCCGGGGTCGCGACGTTCGCTCTCGGCGCACGCCGGCTCACCCGGACCATCCGCGTCGGCCGGCCCGCGCCGGGCCGGCTGCGGCCGGTCGGGCGGCGCGCGTGGCTCGTCGTGCGCGAGATGGCCGGGCACGGCCGGTTCCAGCACACCCCGGTGGTCCGCGCCGCCCACTGGGTCGTCATGGTGTCGTTCCCCGTCCTGTTCTTCACGCTGGTCGCCGGGTACGCGCAGGTGGTCGACCCGCGGTGGGCGCTGCCGCTGCTCGGGCACCTGGCGCCGTGGGAGTGGCTGACCGAGGGGATCGCCTGGCTGTCGCTCGCCGGGATCCTCGCGCTGATCGCGGTCCGGGTGCGCCGGACCCCGCGGGGGCTGCCGGCGATGCCCGCCCGGGCCGTCGCCGCCGTCGGGGCGGGGACCGGGGACGGGTCCGGCCCGGTGCCCGACCCGGGCGCGCTGCCCCAGCGGCGGTCCCGGTTCTTCGGGTCGAGCACCGCGCAGGCGGTCGTGGTCGAGGCGACCGTGCTGCTGGTCGTGCTGGCGGTGCTGCTGCTCCGCGGCCTCGAGCACGAGCTCGCGGCGCGGGACGGCTCGGCCCTGGCGAGCGCCTGGCACTTCCCCACCACCGCCTGGATCGGCGGGCTGTGGTCCGGGGCGCCGACCGGCGCGGTCGAGGCGGCCGTCGTGCTGTGCGCGACCGTGAAGATCCTGGTGTCGATGGCGTGGTTCGTCGTCGTCGGCCTGCAGCCCACGATGGGCGTCGCCTGGCACCGGTTCCTCGCGGTGCTGAACGTCTACGCGCGACGGTCGGCGTCGGGGGCGCCGGCGCTCGGCCCGCTGCAGCCGGTGCGGGTCGGCGACCGGGACCTCGACGTCGCCGCGCTGGAGGACCTGCCGGACGACGCCCGGCTCGGCGCCCGCGCCGTGGAGGACCTGACCTGGAAGCAGCTGCTGGACGTGTCGACCTGCACCGAGTGCGGGCGGTGCCAGGACCAGTGCCCGGCGTGGGCCACCGGCAAGCCGCTGTCCCCCAAGCTGCTGACGCTGGCCCTCCGGGACCACGCGGCCGCGACCGCGCCGTACCTGCGGGCCGCGCGGGGCGGCGCCGAGGCCGAGCCGGGCCACGTGGACGTCGACCTGGTGGCCTCCGGCGTGATCGACGCGGACGCGCTCTGGGCGTGCACCACCTGCGGCGCCTGCGTGCAGCAGTGCCCCGTCGACATCGAGCACGTCGACACGATCGTCGACATCCGCCGGTACCAGACCCTCATGGAGTCGGCGTTCCCCGCGGAGCTGGGCGGGACGTTCACGAAGCTCGAGCGCCGCGGCAACCCGTGGGGCCTGCCCGCCCGGCAGCGGCTGGACTGGGCGAAGGGGCTGCCGTTCGACGTGCCCGTGGTCGGCGCGGACGTCGCGAGCGCCGCCGAGGTCGACTACCTGTTCTGGGTCGGCTGCGCGGGGGCGTACGAGGAGAGGGCGAGGCGCACGACCCGGGCGGTGGCCGAGCTGCTGCACACCGCGGGCGTCTCGTTCGCGGTGCTGGGCGACGGCGAGGGCTGCACCGGCGACCCGGCCCGGCGCGCCGGCAACGAGGTGCTCTACCAGATGCTCGCCTCCGCCAACGTGGAGACGCTCGCCGCCGCGGAGGCGCGCGCGGTCGTCGTGACCTGCGCGCACTGCTTCAACACGCTGGCCCGGGAGTACCCGCAGCTCGGCGGCCGGTACGACGTGGTGCACCACACCGAGCTGCTGGACCGGCTGGTCGGCGAGGGCCGGCTGACGCCGGTGGCGGCGCCGGAGGCCGCGCCGCAGCGCGTGACCTACCACGACCCCTGCTACCTCGGCCGGCACAACGAGGTCTACGAGCCCCCGCGCGAGCTGCTCGGCGCGCTGCCCGGGGTCGAGGCCGTCGAGATGCCGCGCAGCCGGGAGCGGTCGTTCTGCTGCGGGGCCGGCGGCGCGCGGATGTGGCTCGAGGAGTCGATCGGCACCCGGATCGGGACCGCCCGGGCGGCGGAGGCGATCGCGACGGGCGCCGACGTCGTGGCGACCGCGTGCCCCTACTGCACGGTGATGCTGACGGACGGCGTGGCGGCGGCGGGAGCGGCCTCGGGCGCGGTGCCGGACGTCGACCGCGCGGCGGTCGGCGTCCCGGAGGTCACCGACATCGCCCTGCTCCTCCTGGACCGCGTCCGCGCCGCCCGCTGACCGCCCGCGCTCCGCCCCCGCCGAGATGGCAACTCTCGGCTGCGCCGAGCCCCCCGCGTACAGCCGAGAGTTGCCATCTCGCCGAGACCACATCGCGTCTGCGCGCGGAAGGTGCGGGGCGTCAGAGCGCCGTCGCGCGGCGCAGGGTCACGAACGAGACGACCGCCGCGCCCACCGCTACGACCGCGCCGACCGCCGCCGCGTGCTGCGTGCCCGCGTCGAACGCCAGGCGCGCGGACTCCAGCAGCGCCTCGCCGGTGCCCCCGCCGACCTCGCCGGCCACCCGCGACGCCCCGCCGAGGGTCTCCCCCGCGGCGTGCGCCTGGTCGGCGGTCAGCGTCCCGGGGAGCGCGACCCGGGCCCGGTAGGTCGCGTTGAGCACCGAGCCGAGGATCGCGACGCCCAGCGTGGTGCCGAGCTCGTAGGCGGTCTCGGAGATCGCGGACGCGGCGCCGGCCTTCTCCGGCGGGACCGCGGTGGTGATCTGGTCGTTGGTCAGCGTCTCGGCCAGGCCGACGCCCAGGCCCATGATCACGAACGTCACCGCGACCGTCACCGGCGTGGGCACGTCCCCGACCAGCGTCAGGACGCCGTAGCCGACCGCCGCGAGCAGGAAGCTCGACCCGATCAGCACGCCCGGCCGGACGTACCGCACCAGCCGGACGGCGAGCAGGCCGGCGGTCACGGACGCGGCCAGCCCGGGCACCAGCACCAGGCCCGCGTCCATCGGGCTGAGCCCGGCGGCGAGCTGCAGGAACTGCGACACGATCACCAGCAGCCCGGAGAAGCCGAGCACCGACAGCAGGTTGGCCGACACCGCGCCGGAGAACACCGGGTTGGTGAACAGCCGCACGTCGAGCATGGGCGACGGCAGGCGGCGCTGCCGGCGGACGAACGCCCACCCGGCCGCGAGGCCCACGAGCACGGCGCCCGCGGTCGCCGGCGTCAGGCCGTGCTCGCCCGAGGCGATGATCGCGTAGACCAGCGGCAGCATCGTGGCGAGCGCCAGCACGCTGCTCCACGGGTCGAGCGGGCCCGGGGCGGGGTCCTTCGACTCCGGCACCAGCGCCGCGGCGAGCGGCAGCAGCACGAGCAGCACCGGCACGTTGAGCAGGAACACCGATCCCCACCAGAAGTGGGTGAGCAGCGCGCCGCCGACGATCGGGCCGAGCGCGGCGCCGCCGGCGAAGCCGGACGCCCAGATCGCGATGGCCAGCCGGCGCTGCGCGCGGTCGAGGAACACGTTCCGGATCAGCGACAGCGTGGAGGGCATCAGCGTCGCGCCGAACAGGCCGAGGGCGGCGCGCGCCGCGATCAGCATCGCCGGGCTGGTCGACCACGCCGCCAGCAGCGAGACGACCGCGAAGCCGGTCGCGCCGATCATCAGCAGCCGCTTGCGCCCGACCCGGTCGCCGAGGCTGCCCATCGGCACCAGCAGGCCCGCGAGCACCAGCGGGTACGCGTCGACGATCCACAGCAGCTCCGACCCCGAGGCGCCGAGCGCGGCGGTGATCGACGGCAGCGCGAAGCTCAGCACCGTGTTGTCCACGGAGATGAGCAGCACGGGGAGCATGAGCACGACCAGCACCGCCCAGGGGCGGACGGGGCGGCCGCGGTGCTGGAGCGGCGCGGGGACGGCGGCCGTGGGACCGGCGGCCGTGGGACCGGCGGCGGCGGGACCGGTGGTGACCGGGGCGGACATGACGCGACCTCGTTCGTTCGGGGAATCGGCGGCTACTGTACCGTCTGGACGGTAAAGCGTCATGGCCGGTACGGTCATTCCCATGTCCGCGACCCGCGACCGCCTCCTCGACGCGTTCGAGGGCCTGCTGATCGCGCACGGGCCCCGCGCCGCCACCCTCGACGCCGTCGCCGCCGCGGCCGAGGTGTCGAAGGGCGGGCTGCTCTACCACTTCCCCAGCAAGGCCGCGCTGGTGCAGGCGCAGCGCGAGCGGCTGGCGGAGCTCGGCCGGGCGGACGTCGCCGCGATGCGCGCCGCCCCCGAGGGCGCGGCGGAGTACTACCTCCGGGAGTCGCAGCAGTCCGGCGGGCCGCTCGACCGGGCGCTGATCGCGTTCGCCCGGCTCGCCGAGGAGGCGGGCGACGACGCCACGGCCGTGCTCGACGACCTGCGGCGGCACTGGTTCGAGGCGCTGGCCGACGAGCTCGGGGACCCGGCTCTCGCGCACGTGGTCCAGCTGGTCGGCGACGGCATGTACTACAACGCGGTCACCGGGGTGCGGGACGACACCGCGCTCGCCGACGCCCGGGCCGTGCTCGGCCGGCTGCGCGCGCGCGCCTGACGCGCTCGGCGCCGTCCGGACGCCCGCCGCGCACGACGACGGCCCCGCGGCGCGTGCCGCGGGGCCGTCGGAAGCGGTGTGCCGCCCCGTGCGGAGGACACGGGGCGGGACGGGTCCGGCGCGTCAGATCCGCACGCGCCGGGGGTTGCTCACGCTCGTCCAGCGCACGTCGTCGAACTCGGTCTCCGACGCCTGCTGGTCGTTCGTCGTCATCTCCATGACTACCCCCTCGATCCGTTCCGGAGTGCCATCCTGCGGCGCGCGAACGTCCGTCGCGACCCCACCGGGTGAATTCCACGTAAAACGTGGCGAACCCGACTCACCCCGCCCGCACGTGGGACCCGGGTCCCGCGGAAGCCCGCCGCAGCCCGTGGCATCACGCGCGCGACGGGCCGCGACACGGTCCACGGGCCGGTCCGCGGCTCGGTGGACGACGACCGGGCGTGCCACCATGACCCGGACGCCGATCGGTCAGGTGGTGACATGACGACCTCAGCCCCCACGACGCCCTCGCCCGCGAGCCCAGCCGCCGCGAGCTCAGCACCCGGTGCCCGGCCCTACGCCGAGGCCCCGGACGCGGTGCTCGCCGAGCTGCGCAGCGCGCCGGCCGGGCTGCACGACGCGGAGGCCGCGCGCCGGCTCGCCGAGCACGGTCCGAACCGGCTCCCCGCGCCGCCCGGCAAGAGCTGGCTGCGCCGGCTGCTGGGGCACTTCGACGACATCCTGATCTACATCCTGCTGGCGTCGGCCGTGCTCAAGGCGCTGCTCGGCGACTGGGTCGACTTCACGGTCATCCTGGCCGTCGCCGTGATCAACGCGGCCGTCGGCTTCCTCCAGGAGGGGCAGGCGGAGCGGGCGCTCGACGGCATCCGGACCATGCTGTCGCTCGACGCGCAGGTGCGCCGGGACGGCGAGTGGCAGGAGGTCGACGCCGAGACGCTCGTGCCGGGCGACGTCGTGCGGGTGCGCTCCGGCGACCGCGTGCCCGCCGACCTGCGGCTCCTCGAGGCGACGAACCTCCAGGTGGAGGAGGCCGCGCTGACCGGCGAGTCCGTCCCGGCCGCCAAGCACGTCGAGGCGGTGGGCGTGGACGCGGGCGTCGGCGACCGGGCGTCGATGCTGTTCTCCAGCACGATCGTCGCGGTCGGCACCGGGGTCGGCGTGGTGACCGCGACCGGCGCGGGGACCGAGATCGGCCGGATCCAGTCGCTGATCGCCGAGGTCGACCACCTGGAGACCCCGCTGTCCCGCAAGCTGGCGCAGTTCGGCAAGGCCCTGTCGCTCGGCATCCTCGCGATGGCCGCGTTCATGCTGGTCATCGGCCGGGTCATCCACGACTGGGACGTGCCGGAGCTCATCTCCGCCGCCATCGGGTTCGCGGTCGCCGCCGTGCCCGAGGGGCTGCCCGCGCTGGTCACGGTCACGCTCGCGCTCGGCGTGCAGCAGATGGCCCGCCGCAACGCGATCACCCGCAAGCTCACCGCCGTCGAGGCGCTGGGCTCGGTGACCACCATCTGCTCCGACAAGACCGGCACGCTGACCAAGAACGAGATGACGACGCGCACCGTCGTCACCGCCGCCGGCACGTACCAGGTCGAGGGCCTGGGCTACGCGCCCGAGGGCCGGATCACGCGCGACGGGCGGCACGCGCCGCTCGCCGCGCACGGCGACCTCGCCACCCTCCTGACCGCCGCGGCCGCCGCCAACGACGCCCGCGTCGTGCAGGACGGCGCGCAGTGGCGCGTCGTCGGCCAGCCCACCGAGGGCGCGATCGCGACCCTGGCGCTCAAGGCGGAGGTCGACGTCCGGGACGTCGAGCGCGTCGCGGTCCTGCCGTTCGAGTCGGCCACCAAGTACATGGCGACGCTCGACCGCGTGCCCGGCGCCGGCACCCGCATCCACGTCGTCGGCGCGCCCGACCGGCTGCTCGAGCGGTGCAGCCACCAGCGCGCGGCCGACGGCAGCACCGTGCCGCTCGACGTCGCCCGGTGGGAGGCGGTCATCGACGAGCTCGCCGGGCAGGGCCTGCGCACGCTCGCCGCCGCCGAGCGCCCGGTCGCCGACGGCACCACGACGCTCGACGCGGACGACGTCGAGGGCGGCCTGGTGTTCCTCGGCCTGTTCGGCATCGTCGACCCGCCGCGGCCCGAGGCCGTCCAGGCGATCGCCGACTGCCACCGGGCCGGCATCCGGGTCAAGATGATCACCGGCGACCACGTCGGCACCGCCACCGCCATCGCCCGCGAGCTCGGCATCGCCGCCGCGGACGGCGAGGTCCAGGCCCTGACCGGCGCCGAGCTCGAGGCCATGACCCAGGAGCAGCTCCGCTCCCGGGTGCGCGAGGTCGACGTCTACGCGCGGACCAGCCCCGAGCACAAGATCCGCATCGTCCGGGCGCTGCAGTCGCACGGCGAGGTGGTCGCCATGACCGGCGACGGCGTGAACGACGCGCCCGCGCTCACCCGCGCGGACGTCGGCATCGCGATGGGCATCAAGGGCACCGAGGCCACCAAGGAGGCCGCCGAGATCGTCCTCGCGGACGACAACTTCGCCACCATCGAGCGGGCGGTCGAGGAGGGGCGGCGGATCTACGACAACATCGCGAAGTCGGTCGTCTTCCTGCTGCCGACCAACGGCGCGCAGTCGCTGGTGATCCTGGTCGCGGTGCTGTTCGGCCTCACGCTGCCGCTGTCGCCGGTGCAGATCCTGTGGGTCAACCTCGTCACGGCCGTCACGCTGTCGCTGGCGCTCGCCTACGAGCCCGCGGAGCCCGGCGTGATGTCCCGGCCGCCGCGCTCACCCGGGGGGTCGGTCATCTCGGGCCGGTCGCTGCAGCACGTCGTGATCGTGTCGCTGCTCATCGGCGGCGCCACCCTGGCGGTGTTCTTCATCGAGCGGGCGCGCGGCACCGACTACGCCGTCGCGCAGACCACCGCGGTGACCATGCTCGCCCTCGGACAGCTGGCCTACCTGTTCAACTGCCGGTTCCTCAACGAGTCCAGCCTGACCCTGCGCGTCCTGCGCGGGAACCGGGTGGTGTGGATCGCGTCCGGCGCGCTCATCGTGCTGCAGCTGCTGTTCACGTACGTGCCGTTCATGAACAGCTGGTTCGACTCCGCCCCCATCGGGCCGCGCGAGTGGGCGCTGACCCTCGGGTTCTCCATCCTGGTGTTCCTGCTGGCCGAGGGCGTGAAGGCGATCGGCCGGACGGTCGACGCCCGACGGGCCGCCGCGGGTGCGGCGACCCGCGCGGGCCACGCCGCGGACGAGGGCGACGCGCCGGACGGCGAGGTCCTCGGGTCGGTGGCCGCGCCCGTGCCCGGCGCGGTGGCGCTCGACGACGCCGCGGGGCGGCTGCCCGAGCTCGTCCACGCCGTGGAGCACGGCGACGAGGTCACGCTCACCCGCGACGGACGCCCCGTGGCGCGGATCGTGGCCGTGGCGGGCGTGGCGCGGCGGACGAGCGGGCGCGGCGCGGCGGCGGGCGCGACCGTCGCGGCGAACGTGAGCACGACGGCGATCCAGCTGACGCCGCCCGGGGAGCCGGGCGCGCCGGGTGCGCCGGGGACCCCGCCCGCCGGCGGGGAGCCCGGGGCGACGGGCGCGTTCGACGCGCTCGCCGCGCCCCTCGGCGTCCCGGCCGAGGCGCCCGGCGACGGGCGGCACGCGGCGCCGGAGACCGCGGCGGTGCCGGTCGAGCCGGTCGGGTCGCCCGCGGCGCCGGCCGAGGCGGTGGGGACCGCGACGGAGGCCGTCGAGGCTTCCGGGCCGCCCGCGCGGCCGGAGCCGGAGCCGGAGCCGACCGTCCCCACCCGGGTCAGCACCCGCCCCGCGGCCGAGCCCGAGCCGCCCGCCGCCACGGACGCGACCATCGTGCTCGACCCGGTCCCGGCGGACGACGAGCCCGCGGCCCCGCCGCGCCGCCGCTCCCGCCGCGACCTGGCCGGCCCGGCCGACCCGGCCGGCCCGACGGCGCCCTGACGCCGGGCCCGGCCGCTCCGCACGGCGCGGGGCTGCCGGGCCCGCCCGCCCGGGTCAGACCGTGGCGACCGACCCCGAGTCGACGCGGTAGTTCGAGCCCGTGACGAACGACGCGCGCTCGGAGACCAGGAACGCGATGACCGACGCGACCTCCTCCGGCTCGCCGCGCCGCTTCAGGACCATGCCGGGGCGCTCCTCGTCCAGGAACGACGCGATCGCCTCGTCCCGGTCGGTGCCGCGCTCCTCGGCGCGCTCCGCCATCATCGCGTCGGTCATCGGCGTCGCGATGAACGCCGGCGACACCGCGTTCACCAGCACGCCCTCGGGGCCGTACGCCTTCGACAGCCCCTTGGCCAGCGACAGCACGCCGGCCTTGGCCGCGCAGTACGGCAGCTCGTCGACGTAGGGCTGCACGCCGTCCTCGGACGCGAGCAGCACGATCCGACCGCGGCCCGCCTCCCGCATCGGGCCGAGCACCGCGCGCACGACGCGCACCGCGGCCAGCAGGTCGACCTCGATCGTGCGGGCCCAGCCCGCGTCGTCGATCTCGTGGAACAGCCCCTGCGCGCCGGTGACGCCCGCGGCGTGCACCAGGATCTCCGGGGCGCCGAACGCGTCGTGCGCCCGCGCGACCAGGGCCTCGACCTCGGCCGGCACCGTCAGGTCCGCCAGCACCGGCACCAGCCGGTCCGGCCCGGCGCCGAGGTCGGCCACCGCCCGCTCCAGCGCGGCCGCGTCCTGGTCGGTGAGCACGACGCGCGCGCCCTCGTCGAGCAGCAGGCGCGCGGTGGCGAGGCCGATGCCGGAGTCGCCGCCGGTGACGAGCGCGACGCGGCCGGTGATGCCCAGGTCCATGGGGTCCTCCTCGGTGTGCGGGTGCGGCGCGGGCCGGTCGGCGGGCGCCGGGTGGTGCCGGGCGGGCGGGTCAGCCCGTCGCGGGGTCGTCGTCGCGCAGCGCCGGCGCCAGGGTGAGCGCGGCCTGCACGAGCGCCAGGTGGCTGAGGGCCTGCGGCAGGTTGCCGAGGAAGTCGCCCGTCGCCGGGTCGACCATCTCGGGCCACACGCCCACGTCGTTCGCGAGCCCCAGGAGCTCGTCCATCCACGCGGCGGCCTCGTCGGTGCGCCCCACGAGCGCGAGCGCCGCCACGCCCCAGAACGCGCACGCGACGAACGCGCCCTCCTCGGCGGGGGTGCCGGTGTACCGGTGCAGCAGCGGCCCGGAGCCGAGCTCGGCGCGCAGCGCGTCGACGGTGCGGCTCATGCGGTCGCCGGTGTCGAACCCGCTGCGCGCGTGCAGCAGCACGGAGGCGTCCAGCGCGTCCGAGCCCGGGTGCATCAGGTAGGCGCCGCGCTCCTCGGACCAGCAGTGCTCGCCGACCCAGCGCGCGATCCGGTCGGCCTCCGCGCGCCAGCGGTCCGGCTCGCCGGGGATCTGCCCGAGCTCGGCGAGGTGCACGGCGCACTGCAGCGCCTGCCAGCAGCCGAGCTTGGACGAGGTGTAGTGCCGCTCCTCCGTCAGCTCCCACATCCCGGCGTCCGGGCGGTGCCAGGCGTCGGCGGCCTCGTCCGCGACCGCGGCGAGCAGCCGGCCGGTCTCGGCGTCGAGCAGGTTCCCGGCGTCGACGTACCCGCGGACCACCGCGAGGACGTCGCCGTAGACGCCGAGCTGCAGCTGACCGTCCGCGCGGTTCCCGGTGACGACCGGGCCGATCCCGCGCCAGCCCGGCACGTGGTGCTCCTCCGGCTCGGTCGGCAGGGCGCCGTCCAGGCCGAAGAAGATCCGCACGCCGTGCGCGCGCAGGGTGCGGAGCGTCCAGGAGATGGCGGCGTGCACCTCCTCGCGCAGGCCGAAGCCGATCCACGCGTCCAGCGTGTACGCGGCGTCCCGGACCCACGCGTACCGGTAGTCCCAGTTCTTCCCGCCGGCGAGGCTCTCGGGCAGCGAGGTCGTGCCCGCCGCGGCGATGGCGCCGGTCGGCTCGTGCAGCAGCAGCTTGAGCGCGAGCGCGCTGCGCTGGACCGCCTTGCCCCACGGCCCGTCGTAGTGGAACTCGCGGGTCCAGGCGCGCCAGTTGTCGACGGTGCGGTCGATGCCGCGGTCGACGTCCTCGGGGTCGGGCAGCATGACGGGCTCGCGCTCCGTGCCGACGACGGCGACGAGGTGCCGGGACCCGGCCGTGGCCTCGAACGCGCCGGTGCAGGCCTGGTCGTCGACGACGGTGGTCATCTCGCCCAGCGTCCGGACGGTGAGCGTCACCCCGTCGACCCGCAGCACCGGGCCCTGGACGGTCCGCTGCACCCAGGGCGACGCCGTGCCCAGCACGGTCCCGGGCGCCACGCGCCAGGCCATCGGCACCGAGCCGGACAGCCCCTCCACCCGCGCGGCGAGCTCGCTCCACGGCAGCCGCCCGGCCACGCCGGTGTTCATCGCCTGCGTCACCCGCGCCTGCCCGCCGTCGGTGTCGTACGTCGTGACCAGCACGTTCGTGCCGACGACGTACTGCCGGCGCAGCCGGTACGGCACGGTCGGCGCGAGCGCGACGAACCCGCCCGCGTCCGCGTCCAGCAGCGCGGCGAACGCCGGCGGCGTGTCCAGGTCGGGGACCGGGAACCAGTCGACCCGGCCGTCGTCCGCGACGAGCGCGACCGTCCGGCCGTCCCCCAGCACCGCGTACGCGCGCAGGTCGGCGTACCCGTCGGCGCGCGGGGTCGGGTCGCGCGGCTCGTCCGCCGCCGCGTGACCCGACCCCTCCGTCCGCGTGCCGGCGTCGCCGTCCAGGTTCTCGAGGCCCGGCTGCTCCGTCACGCGTGCACCCCCGTCGCGGGGTCCGTCACGGGGTCGGCATCCCCCCGTTGACGTTCAGCGTCTCGCCGCTGACGTAGCTCGACTCCTGGGACGCGAGGTACACGTACGCCGGCGCCAGCTCGGCCGGCTGGCCGGCGCGCCCGTACGGCGTCTGCTGCCCGAACTCCGGCAGCGCCGACGGCGGCTGGCCGCCCGCGGTCTGCAGCGGGGTCCAGATCGGGCCCGGCGCCACGACGTTGACCCGGATGCCCTTCGGCGCGAGCTGGCCGGCGAGCGCCTTCGAGATCGTGTTGATCGCGGCCTTCGTCGTGGCGTAGTCCACGAGGATCGGCGCCGGCTGGTACGCCTGGATCGACGAGGTCGTGATGATGCTCGAGCCCTTGGGCAGGTGCGGCACCGCCTCCTGGACCAGCCAGTACAGCGCGTACACGTTGGTCTTGAAGGTCTCGTCGAACGACTCGGGCGTCAGCTCGGTGATGTCCTCGACGTACTGCTGCCGGCCGGCGATGATCGCGAGCGTGTCCAGCCCGCCGAGCTCGTCGAGCGCGGTGCGGACGAGCGACCGCGTGTAGTCCTGGTCGACGACGTCGCCGGGCGCGAGGACGATCTTCCGGCCGGCCTCCCGCACGAGCTCCGCGACGCGGTTGGCGTCCTCCTGCTCCTCGGGGAGGTAGGACAGCACGAGGTCGGCGCCCTCGCGGGCGAACGCGATGGCGACGGCGCGGCCGATGCCGGAGTCGCCGCCGGTGATGATCGCCTTGCGCCCCTCGAGGCGGCCGGAGCCGCGGTAGGTGTCCTGGCCGTGGTCGGCCTGCGGCGTCAGGTCCGCGTCGAGGCCGGGGCCGTCCTGGCTCTGCTCCGGCGGCTCGGGCATCGGGTACTGCGCGATCGGGTCCTGGAACGTGTACTGGTCGGCCATGAGGCGTCCTTCCCGTCCGGCGATGAGAGCGAAAGGCGACGCCCGCCGGCGTGGTGGCCGGCGGGCGTCGTCCCGCGTTCATCGTCTGCCGGGGTCCCGGGGCCCGCAACCGCGGGAGATCCCAGCCCGGGCCGCACCCGCGCGACCTAGAGGTCCGCCGGGTCCACCAGGAACCCCGCCATGTCGGCGATCTCCCCGCCCACCTCGTCGTGCAGCTCGCGCGCGATCCCGCGCACCACCCGCGCCGCGCGGCCGCGCGCCACCCGGTGCGGCAGCGACGGCCGCTCGGACTCGAGCTGCTCGACGTCCGGCGCCTCCCACCGCACCCGGTACGCGACGACCTCGCCCTGCGCCCAGTCCACGCCGGCCAGCACCTGGGGCACCTCCGCCTCGGCGGCCACCTCGACGACCACGATGCCGTCGACCTCGAGGTCGACCTGCAGGCCGAACGCCTCGGCGGCCGGCGGGTTCGCGCGCATGTGCGCGTCGAACGCGTCCGCCTCGGCGTGCAGCCGCCGGCGCTCCTCGGCGTCGGCGACGCCCGCACCGACCCGGTCCCGCGCCGCGAGCGCCGCGCCGGCCTGCTGCGGCGACACGGTCCGGGGGTCGGGGGGCCGCGGCGCGTCCAGCGCGGCGCGGGACGACACCCGGCGGGCGGCGGCGAGGACCGTCTCGGGCTCCACCCAGCGGTCGCTGAGCACCGTGAGGTCGAGCGCGGCGTCCATGTCGGGTTCGAGCACCACGCCGGAGTCGACCCGGAGCGCGCCGCCGAGCCGGCGGGCGACCGCGACGAGCCACAGCACGACGCGCTGCTCCTCGCGCACCGGCCCGGCGGTGCCGAACGCACGGCGCAGGCCGTCCCGGTCGCCGCCGAACGCCGGCTGCTCGGCGCGCTCGCGCGGGCAGTCGACCACCCACGCGACCCGCGCGTCGGAGGGGAGACCCCAGCCGGCCACCTGCGCGGGCTCCAGCGCGAACGGCCCGGTCAGCGTCGACAGCCGCCCCAGCCGCAGCACCCCGGGGGTCGCGGTCGGGGCGGGGCCGCGGCTCGCGCCCGACGCGCGCCGGCCGGACGGGACCCGCGGCGGTCGCTCCCACCGCGCGGCCGGGAACCGGCTGCTCGCGAGCACGTCCACCTCGTCCGGCGCCACCCCGTCCGGGAGCACCAGCAGGTGCCGCCCGGGCGGCGGCGTGACGCCCGCGGTGGCGGGCACCTCGGGCAGCGGCGGGAACGACGCGGTCACGGCGCGGTCAGACCTGGGTGCGGTGGAAGTGCTGCCACGAGCGCGAGGCGGTCGGCCCGCGCTGACCCTGGTACCGGGAGCCCGTCGCGCCCGAGCCGTACGGCGCGAGCGCCGGGGAGGACAGCCGGAAGAAGCACATCTGCCCGATCTTCATGCCGGGCCAGAGCGTGATCGGCAGCGTCGCGACGTTCGACAGCTCGAGCGTCACGTGGCCGGAGAAGCCCGGGTCGATGAACCCGGCCGTCGAGTGCGTGAGCAGGCCGAGCCGGCCCAGCGAGGACTTGCCCTCCAGGCGCGCCGCGATGTCGTCGGGCAGCGTCACCTGCTCGAACGTCGAGCCGAGGACGAACTCGCCCGGGTGCAGCACGAACGGCTCGTCCCCGTCGACCTCGACCAGCCGCGTGAGGTCGGGCTGGTCCTGGGACGGGTCGATGACCGCGTACTTGTGGTTGTCGAACAGCCGGAAGAACCGGTCGAGCCGGACGTCGACGCTCGACGGCTGCACCATCGCGGGGTCGTGGGGGTCGAGGACCACCCGGCCGGCGTCGAGCTCGGCGGTGATGTCGCGGTCGGAGAGCAGCACGGGTCCACGGTACCGGGGTCGGCGGGCCGCTCCGAGCGCGCGACCGGCCCGGGAATGCCCTACCGCGACGGGCGGGAGGCCCGCTAGCGTGGCGTCATCGCCCGGGGAGCTGATCCTCGTGGAAGTCGAGGGCCCGAGACTCTGTCCGGAGGGCAGAGCGCTCGGGCCCTACGCACGCCTAGACGTCCACGACGCCCGCGACGAGACGCGAGGCGCGACGGCGCCACTCCCCGCCCCGCGCCCAGGACCACGCCACGACGTCCGGCACCGACAGCAGCGGCTCCTGCGCCGCGCGGAGGTGCTCGTACCGCAGCGAGTCACGGCACCCTGCGGCGCGCGTGAGGTCGAGGAGATCGCGGCGGTCGCGCGCGTCCTGGGACTCGTCGGACTCGAGCGCGAGCCGGTCGGATCTCCCTGCGAGGTCGCCGACCAGGCGCGCGAGGCACGCCCGGCGGCGCGCGACCTGGGTCGGCGCGCGGGACGCCGCGGCGCGGTAGAGGACCGTCGAGGCATCCACGTCGACCAGGGCCGCCAGGATCAGCCGGCGCCGGCGGTCCGGCTCGCCACGCATGTGCAGACGGGACTGCCGCGGCGGCACCAGCGCCCGCACGGCGGCGCGGCCCGCCGTCGCACGAGCGGGCTCCACCAGCGTCGCCGCGAGGAGGTAGTCGCCCGCCTTGGACTCGTCCACGTAGGCGTGGAAGGTCATGGCCGGCCCTGCTCGTCGTCGCGCATCCCGGGACGGTAGGTGCCGCCGCGGCGCACTGAGTGGGACCTCCGCTCCGGGCCGGGACCACGGCCCGCCGGAAGCGTTTCGACCGTGCGCTACGCTGACCGACGCATGCCGCGTGGGAGCGCTCCCGCACGGCCACCACAGACGACCGGAAGGCGCGACGATGCGGTACGGCCACTTCGACGACGAGGCACGCGAGTACGTCATCACGACGCCGCGGACCCCGTACCCGTGGATCAACTACCTCGGCTCGGAGGAGTTCTTCTCGCTGCTGTCGCACACCGGCGGCGGGTACTCCTTCTACCGGGACGCGAAGATGCGCCGCCTCACGCGCTACCGGTACAACAACATCCCCTCCGACGAGGGCGGCCGGTACTTCTACGTGCACGACGGCGGCGACGTCTGGACGCCGGGCTGGCTGCCGGTCAAGGCCGAGCTCGACCACTACGAGGCGCGGCACGGCCTGGGCTACTCGCGCATCACCGGCGAGCGCGGCGGCCTCCGGGTCGAGACGCTGTTCTTCGTCCCGCTCGGCGAGACCGCCGAGGTCCAGCACGTCACGCTGACCAACACCTCCGACGCCGAGAAGACGGTGTCGCTGTTCTCGTTCGTCGAGTTCTGCCTCTGGAACGCCCAGGACGACCAGACCAACTACCAGCGCAACCTGTCGCTGGCCGAGGTCGAGGTGGAGCAGGACGGCCCGCACGGGTCGGCGATCTTCCACAAGACCGAGTACCGCGAGCGCCGCGACCACTACGCCGTCTACGGCGTGAACACCCGGGCCGCCGGCTTCGACACCGACCGCGACGCGTTCGTCGGCCCGTTCAACGGGCTCGGGGAGGCGGACGTGCCGCGCACCGGCAGGGCCACCGGCTCGATCGCGTCCGGCTGGTACCCGATCGGCTCGCACCAGGTCGACGTGACGCTCGCGCCGGGCGAGAGCCGGTCGCTGACCTACGTGCTGGGCTACGTCGAGAACCCGCACGACGAGAAGTGGGCGCCCGCCGACGAGGCCGCCGGCGTCCCCGCGATGCAGCGGGTCAACCGCGAGCGCGCGCACGCCCTGCTGTCCCGGTTCGCGACGACCGAGCAGACCCTCGCGGCGTTCGAGGCGCTGCGCACCTCCTGGACGGACCTGCTGTCCACCTACTCGGTGACGAGCACGGACGAGAAGCTCGACCGGATGGTCAACATCTGGAACCAGTACCAGTGCATGGTCACGTTCAACATGTCCCGGTCGGCGTCGTACTTCGAGACCGGCATCGGCCGCGGCATGGGCTTCCGCGACTCGAACCAGGACCTGCTCGGCTTCGTGCACCTGGTCCCGGAGCGCGCGCGGCAGCGGATCATCGACATCGCGTCGACCCAGTTCCCCGACGGCTCGGCGTACCACCAGTACCAGCCGCTGACGAAGCGCGGGAACAACGACATCGGGTCGGGCTTCAACGACGACCCGCTGTGGCTGATCCTGGGCGTCGCCGCCTACCTCAAGGAGACCGGCGACTGGGGCATCCTGGACGAGCCGGTGCCGTTCGACAACGAGCCCGGCTCCGAGGTGCCGCTGTTCGAGCACCTGACCCGGTCGTTCGACTTCACGGTGGACAACCGCGGCCCGCACGGGCTGCCGCTGATCGGCCGCGCCGACTGGAACGACTGCCTCAACCTCAACTGCTTCTCCACCGAGCCCGGCGAGTCGTTCCAGACGACCGAGAATCAGGCCGGCGGCGTGGCGGAGTCGGTGTTCATCGCCGCGATGTTCGTGCACATCGGCCCCGAGTACGCCGAGCTCGCCGAGCGCCGCGGCCTGACCGACGTGGCCGAGCGCGCGCGCACCGAGATCGAGGCCATGCGCGCCGCGGTGCTGGAGCACGGCTGGGACGGCGAGTGGTTCCTGCGCGCGTACGACTTCTACGGCAACCCGGTCGGCACCGACGCGAAGCCGGAGGGCAAGATCTGGATCGAGCCGCAGGGCTTCGCGGTCATGGCCGGCATCGGCGTCGACCCGCAGGACCCGGCCGCTCCCGGGAGCCCGGCGGTGCGCGCCCTCGACTCCGTGCGGGAGCACCTGGCGACGCCGCACGGCATGGTCCTGCAGCACCCGGCGTACACGAGCTACCAGATCGAGCTCGGCGAGGTGTCGACCTACCCGCCGGGCTACAAGGAGAACGGCGGCATCTTCTGCCACAACAACCCGTGGGTGATCATCGGGGAGACCGTCCTCGGCCGCGGCGAGCGCGCGTTCGACTACTACCGCCGGATCACCCCCGCCTACCGCGAGGACATCTCGGACGTGCACCGGCTCGAGCCGTACGTGTACGCGCAGATGATCGCGGGCAAGGAGGCGGTGCGGCACGGCGAGGCCAAGAACTCCTGGCTCACCGGCACCGCGGCGTGGAACTTCGTGGCCGTCTCCCAGTACCTGCTGGGCGTCCGGCCCGAGCACGACGGGCTGGTCGTCGACCCGCAGATCGGGCCGGACGTGCCGTCGTTCACCGTCACCCGGGTCGCCCGCGGCGCCCGGTACGAGATCACCGTGACCAACGGCGGCGCGCCGGGGGCGCGCGGGCGGCTGGTCGTGGACGGGGCCGCGGTCGAGGGGTCGACCGTGCCGTACGCGCCCGCGGGGACGACCGTGCGGGTGGAGGTCACCGTCTGACGACGCGTGACGCGCGCTCCGGGCGCCTGCGTGTGCGGGCGTCCGGAGCCGCTATGCTGGACGCGCTTCCTCCTCGTGGGGGCGCGTCGACCGCCCGGCTCGAGCAGCCCGGGACGGTCGCGCGGGTGTAGTTCAATGGTAGAACTTCAGCTTCCCAAGCTGATAGCGCGGGTTCGATTCCCGTCACCCGCTCTCCCGAGAGGGCCAGGCCGGCACCGCCGCGCCTGGCCCTTCGTCGTTCCCGCGCCGCGGCGCCCGGCACCACTCAGCCGAACTGGCGGTTTGCCCCCCGCCCTGAGTGATCTCCCCTACTCACCGCACGGGGGGTCGCTCGGCACCCGCCTACCTTCCCAAGGCCAGCCCGACGGAAGGACCGCATGAAGCACGAGATCTCCCGGATCGACCTGCGGCTGCCCGACCGGTGGTGCGGGTGGCGGCCGGGCGACGCGCCGCGGATCGCGCAGCGGTTCGCCGCCGAGTTCACCGCCGGCCCCGTCGCCGCCGCCCGCCTGCGCTCCGCCCTCGAGGCGGTCGACCGCGCCGTCGTCGGCCTGCACGCCCGGCACGTCCGCGCCGGCGCGTGGGTGCCGGAGCCCACCGGGGACGTCGTCGCCGGGCTCGCGTGCGAGATCCTCGCCGAGGTGCCCGCGGGACCCGACGCGGCGGCGGCGTACCTGCACCGGGTGCAGCGCAAGATCTACCGCTCCCGCCGCACGGCCACCCGGGTCTCGTACCACACGGCCTCGCTGCGCGAGCTGCCCGCCGGGGACGCGGTCGTCACGCTGCGGAGCCACGGCGTGCTCCGCCACGAGGTGATCTGGACGGTCTTCCCGCCCGGCGCCGGCGAGGCGGTCGAGCTGCGGTTCGACACCCGCTCGTCCGAGCGCTACCAGGACGTCATCACGCACGCGGAGACGATCGCGCAGCGGCTGCGGGTCGGCCTCACCGCCCCGCGCCGGACGGCGCCCCGCCCGGCCGCACCCGCCCCGGCGGTGCCGACGCAGGCCCCCGGACCGGGCGGCCGCGCCGCGGGGTCACCGCCCCCGGACGCCGTCGCCGCCGGGGCGCGCTGACCGCACCGCGGCCGGGGCGGGGTCGACGCGGCGCCGGCGGAGGTGCTCGAAGACCACCGAGGTGCGCACGTCGACCACCTCGGGCCGCTCCGTCAGCCGGTCGATGACGAACCCGTAGAGCGCCTCGTTGTCCGGCACCGCCACGTGGACGAGGAAGTCCTCGGTGCCGGTGGTGACGAACACCCCGAGCGTCTCCGGCAGCGCGACCACCCAGGACCGGAACCCCTCGATGTTCCGCCGGGTCGGCGGGCGGATCCGCACCGCGACGAGCGCCTGCACGGGCCGTCCGATCGCCGCGAGGTCCACGTCGAGGGTGGCGCCGCGGATCACCCCGCGCTCACGCAGGGCGCGCGTCCGGTCGAGCGCGGTGGTCGGCGCGACGCCCACGGCGGCCGCGACGTCGCGGTTGGTGCGCCGTGCGTCCGCCTGCAGCTCGCGCAGGATCGCCGTGTCGAGTGCGTCCAGGTCGGCCATATGGCCACTCTATCCGTACGAAGTTCGGACACCGTGGACAGTCGGCGTACCGGTGCCTAGCATCGCCTCTCGTCGCCGAACGACGACCGCCGCGGTCCGCCGCGACGCCGCCCGCCCGAGAGGTCGCCGTGCCCGCATCGCCCGCGCCCACCGTCACCGCCGCGCCGAGCGCGCCCGCCGCGCCCGCCGCGTCCGCCGTGCACGCCATCGCGCTCCCCGGCGCGCCCGCCGACGGCGTGTTCATGGATTACCTCGCCTACGATCGCGCCCACCACCGCGTCTGGGTCCCCGCCGGCAACACCGGCCGCGTCGACGTCGTGGCCGTGCCGGGCGGCGAAGTCGCCGAGGTCGCCGGCTTTCCTACGAAGGAGATGGAGCGCCGCGGCAAGAAGCGCATCGTCGGCCCCAGCTCCGCCACCGTCGGAGACGGCGT
>NZ_DASQCJ010000040.1:0-4723 GCF_035634735.1 Cellulomonas sp. | reverse complement strand
GTGCGCCGCTACGGCCTGCGCAAGGTCATCCGGAACGTCGACCTGGCCGCCGAGCTCGGCGCCGACACGTTCGTCATGTGGGGCGGCCGCGAGGGCGCGGAGTACGACTCCGCCAAGGACCTCAACGCCGCGCACGACCGGTACGCCGAGGGCATCGACACCGTCGCCGCGTACATCAAGGAGAAGGGCTACGGCCTCCGGATCGCGATCGAGCCGAAGCCGAACGAGCCCCGCGGCGACATCCTGCTCCCGACGATCGGCCACGCGCTCGCGCTCATCGCCAAGCTCGAGCACGGCGACATCGTCGGCCTGAACCCGGAGACCGGCCACGAGCAGATGGCGGGCCTCAACTACACGCAGGGCATCGCCGAGGCGCTGTGGGCCGGCAAGCTGTTCCACATCGACCTGAACGGCCAGCGGTCCATCAAGTACGACCAGGACCTCGTGTTCGGTCACGGCGACCTGTTCTCCGCGTTCGCCACCGTCGACCTGATCGAGAACGGCTTCCCGTCCGGCGGCCCGCGCTACGACGGCCCGCGGCACTTCGACTACAAGCCGTCCCGCACCGAGGACTTCGACGGTGTGTGGGAGTCGGCCAAGGCCAACATGGCGACCTACCTGCTGCTCAAGGAGCGCGCGCAGGCGTTCCGGGCCGACCCGGAGGTCCAGGAGGCCCTCGAGGCGTCCGGCGTGCTCGAGCTGTCGCAGCCCACGATCGGCGAGGGCGAGACCCTGGCCGACCTGCTGGCCGACCGGTCCGCGTACGAGGACTTCGACGTCGACGGCGTCGCCGCCCGCGGCTTCGGCTTCGTCCGCCTGAACCAGCTCGCGCTGGAGCACGCGCTCGGCGCCCGCTGATCCGAGCAGTCCGGCGCCGAGGTCGGGGGTTTCGCGTGAAACCCTCGGCCTCGGCGCTTTCTCCCGTCACCTGAGCAGAGCAAGGACGCATCCTCATGGCCCTCGTCGCCGGGGTGGACTCCTCCACCCAGTCCTGCAAGGTCGTCGTGCGCGACGCCGAGACCGGGGCGCTGGTCCGCTCCGGCCGCGCGTCGCACCCCGACGGCACCGAGATCCACCCGCGGCACTGGTGGGACGCGCTGCAGAACGCGGTGCGCGACGCCGGCGGGCTCGACGACGTCGACGCGGTCGCCGTCGGCGGGCAGCAGCACGGCATGGTCGCGCTCGACGCGGACGGCGAGGTCGTCCGCGACGCGCTGCTGTGGAACGACACCCGGTCGGCGCCGTCGGCGTTGGCGCTGGTCGACGAGCTGGGCGGCCCGCAGGCGTGGGCCGACGCGATCGGCTCGGTCCCCGTCGCCTCGCTCACCGTCACCAAGCTGCGCTGGCTGCGCGACCACGAGCCCGACGCCGCCGCGCGGGTCGCCGCCGTCGCGCTCCCCCACGACTGGCTGACCTGGCGGCTCGCCGGGCACGGCCCGGGCACGGGCGGCCTGGACGCGCTGGCCACCGACCGCTCGGACGCGTCCGGCACCGGCTACTGGTCGCCGTTCACCGAGGACTACCGCCGGGACCTGCTGGAGCTCGGCCTCGGGCACGACGCCGTGCTGCCGCGGGTCGTGGCCCCGCACGCCGCGGCCGGCGTGGTCGGGCCCGACGGGCTCGCCCGGGCGGGGGCCGCGCTGGGCGCCGGGGCGGGCGACAACGCCGCCGCCGCGCTCGCGCTGGGCATGGTCGCCGGGGACGTCGCGATCTCGATCGGCACCTCCGGCGTCGTCTCCGCCGTGTCCGCGGCCCCGACGGCCGACGGCTCCGGCCTGGTGACCGGGTTCGCCGACGCGACCGGCGCCTACCTGCCGCTCGCCTGCACGCTGAACGCCTCCCGGGTGCTGGACGCCGCGGCGCGGATGCTCGGCGTCGACCACGCGGGCCTGTCCGCGCTCGCGCTGTCCGCGCCCGCCGGGGCCGACGGCCTCGTGCTGGTTCCCTACCTGGAGGGCGAGCGCACCCCCAACAAGCCGGATGCCACCGGCGCGCTGCACGGCATGCGGCTCGCGAACACCACGCCGGCGCACCTCGCGCGGGCCGCGGTCGAGGGCATGCTGTGCGCGCTCGCCGACGGCCTGGACGCGCTGCGCGCGCAGGGCGTGCCGGTCGAACGGGTCTCGCTCATCGGCGGCGGCGCGCAGTCCGAGGCCGTCCGGCGGATCGCGCCGGCCGTGCTCGGCACCGCGGTCACCGTGCCGACGCCGGGCGAGTACGTGGCCGACGGCGCCGCGCGCCAGGCCGCGTGGGTGCTGAGCGGGTCGGAGCAGCCGCCGGCGTGGACCGCCGCGGGCGAGGCGGAGGTCTACGAGGCCGACGCCGCGCCGCGCGTGCGCGAGCAGTACGCCGCGGTCCGCGACCTCACGGCGACGCGCGGCTGACCGCCCCGGCGGCGGGGGCGGGGGCGGGGGCGGACCACCGTCCCGCGGCCGGGCGTGAGGTCGTCACGACGCGGTGAGGTCGGTAGTCGTTTCCGCCGACCTCGCCACGATGTGACGACCTCACGCCGGCGGCGCCCGCCGCGAGGACGCACGACGGCCCGGCACCCACCAGGGTGCCGGGCCGTTCGCGTGCGTGCCGCGGGCGGTCAGCCCTGGGCGGCCTCGTAGGCGTCGCGGATCTCGGCGGAGATGCGGCCGCGCTCCGAGACCTCGTAGCCGTTCTCCTTGGCCCAGGTGCGCACGGCACCGGCGTCGGAGGCCCGGCGCGGGCGGCTGGCGCCACCGCCGCTGCTGCGGCCGGCCGAGGAGCGGCCGCCGACCTTGCGGGCGTGGCCGACCCAGGTGCCCAGCGCGTCGCGCAGCTCGGCGGCGTGGGCGCTCGTGAGGTCGATCTCGTACGAGACGCCGTCGAGCGCGAACGTCACCGTCTCGTCCGCCGTGCCGCCGTCAATGTCGTCGACCAGCAGGACCTGAACCTTCTGTGCCATTTCGCCCTCCCGAGCATCGGCCGCCGTCGCAGGCCCCCGATCGGCGAGCGGCGAATATGTGCTGACGGCAAAAGCATGGCAGCCGAATGGCGCCGCGTCAAAGGACGCGTGTCAAAGTTTCAGATTTCGGGCGTCTTCTGCGCCTCATTCGCCCGGGCCGCGTCCTCGCGATCCATCCGCGCCAATGCGGCGCGTTCCGTGCGATCGGCGTTCACGAGCGCGCGGATGGCGATCCAGAAGATCACCCCGACGCCGACCGACGGGATGAGCGCGGCGAGCGCGGGGCCGATGTCCATGCGGACCAGAATACGCCCGCCGACGCCGCCGCCCGGCGGCCCGCGAGGGGCCACCGGGCGGGTGCGCGGCGGGGATCAGGCCTGCGGCTTCACCAGCGGGAACAGGATCGTCTCCCGGATGCCCAGGCCCGTGAGGGCCATGAGCAGGCGGTCGACGCCCATCCCCATGCCGCCGGTGGGCGGCAACGCGTACTCGACCGCCGCGAGGAAGTCCTCGTCCAGCTGCATCGCCTCGTCGTCGCCCGCCGCGGCCAGGATCGCCTGCGCCTCGAACCGCTGGCGCTGGATCACCGGGTCCACCAGCTCGGAGTACGCCGTCGCGAGCTCGAAGCCGCGGACGTAGAGGTCCCACTTCTCGACCTGGCCCGTGATCGCGCGGTGGTCGCGGGTCAGCGGGCTGGTCTCCACCGGGAAGTCGCGCACGAAGGTCGGCGCGTGCAGGTGGTCGCCGACCTGGTGCTCCCAGATCACCTCGACGAGCTTGCCGTGGCTGACCCGCTTCGGGTCGAGCTGCACGTCGAGCCGGTCGGCGATCCGCTGCAGGTGCGCGACCGACGTCTCGGGGGTGATCTCCTCGCCCAGCGACTCGGACAGCGAGCCGTACATCGTGAGCTGCGCCCAGTCGCCGCCGATCTCGTACTGCTCCCCGTCCGGGAGCGTGATCGTCGTGGTGCCGAGGACGTCCTGCGCGGCGGTCTGCACGAGGTCCTGCGTGAGCGCGGCCATCGTGTCGTAGTCGCCGTAGGCCTCGTACGCCTCCAGCATCGCGAACTCCGGCGAGTGCGTGGAATCCGCGCCCTCGTTCCGGAAGTTCCGGTTGATCTCGAACACGCGCTCCAGGCCGCCGACCGCCGCGCGCTTGAGGAACAGCTCCGGCGCGATGCGCAGGTACAGGTCGATGTCGAACGCGTTCATGTGCGTGACGAACGGGCGCGCGGCGGCGCCGCCGGGCTGCGTCTGCAGCATCGGGGTCTCGACCTCGAGATAGCCGCGGCGGTGGAAGTTCTCCCGCAGCGAGCGCACGACGCCGGCGCGCAGCCGGACGGCGTCGCGCGCCGCCGGGCGGACGATCAGGTCGACGTAGCGCTGGCGGACGCGGAGCTCCTCGGAGAGCTCCGGGGCCTCCTCGTCGCCCTTCGCGTACAGGTTGGGCAGCGGGCGCAGCGACTTGGCCGCGAGGGTCCAGGCGTCGGCCATCACGGAGAGCTCGCCGCGGCGGGAGGCGACGACGGCGCCGTGCACGAACAGGTGGTCGCCCAGGTCGACGTCGGACTTGAACGCGGCCAGCCGGTCCTCGCCGACGTTCGCCAGGCTCAGCATCGCCTGCAGCCGGTTGCCCTCGCCGTCCTGCAGGGTGGCGAAGCACAGCTTGCCGGTGTTGCGCAGGAACACGACGCGGCCGGCGACGCCGACGACGTCCTCGGTCTCCTGGCCCGGCTCGAGGTCGGGGTGCGCGGCGCGGACCTCCGCGATCGTGTGGGTGCGCGGGACGCCG
>NZ_DASQCJ010000039.1:0-11473 GCF_035634735.1 Cellulomonas sp. | reverse complement strand
GACCTGGCCGCCGAGCCCGAGCTCGCGCTGCACGACATGGCCGCGCTGGTGCCGATCGTGACCGAGGCCGGCGGGCGGTTCACGTCGGTGCAGGGCGTCGACGGGCCGTTCGGCGGCAGCGCGCTGGTGTCCAACGGCCGGCTGCACGGGGCGGCGCTGCAGGTGCTGGACCCGCTGATCGAGCACTGACCGGGCGCCCTGACCCGGGTGCGCTGACCCGGGCGCCGGCGGCTGCCCACACCGCTCGACCCGAGTCTGGAAACGGGTGGAGCGTTCCGCCCGACACGCGGGTGCGTGTCGGGCAGAACGCTCCACCCGAGGTCAGTGCCCGGTCGGTCAGCGGGGGATGCGGGCGAGCTCCGTCGCGTCGTACCAGAGCAGGTCGCGCTCGGCGAGCGCGTCGAGCGCGGCGTCGTCGCCGTCCAGCGCGCGGGCGACCTCGTCCTTGGCGGCGGGCTCGTCGACGTGCGCGCACACCACCACGTCGAGCGCGGCCGGTGCCGTCAGCGTCACCAGGCTCGCGGCCTCGTCGTCGACGCCGGCGCCCTCGTCCGGCGCGCCGTCGCGCACGGCGTCGTCCGGCACCTCGACCGTGACCACGAGGCGCAGTCCCGGCGCGTCCGGGCGCGAGGCGAGCAGCACGAGCGCGTCGTCCGCGGCCATGAGCTGCGCGGCGAACTCGACGCCCTCCTCGTCCTCGTCGGGCAGCAGCGCGCTCAGCGCCGGCGTGACGGCGTGCGCGCGGCGCGGGGCCGCGAGCGGCGCGCGGCCGCCGAGCAGGTCGTCGAGCTCGTCCAGGGTGGCAGGCAGGTAGAGACGCACGGGACCAGTGTGCCGCCCGCAGCCGCCCACGGCGCACATCGCGGACGAACTCGGGCGAGTCCCGCGCGTCGTGCGGCGACCCGCCGGGAGTTGTCCCCAGGTGCCAGGCACCTCTCTGGCGTCCGCCCGACGGGGAGGGGTACATCTGTGCCCGGCGGCGGGGCCGACCGACCACGGAGGTAACCCATGAGCAGACACCGCACGAGCACGACCACGACGGGGGTCCCGTGAGCACCGCGATCGAGGTGCGCCTCGTCCCCGCTCCCCCGCCGCTGCCGTCCGAGGACCCGGGCGCGGACGACGGGCCCGCCCCGCCGCCGACCCCGGACGAGCGACGCGCGCGGGCGCGGGACGCCGCTCGGGCGGGTGGCGCGGCCCCCGCGGGCGGTGGCACGCCGGCGGATGGCGCCGCTCCGGCCGGCGACACCGCTCCGCCGGGCGAACGCACTCCTGCGGGCAGTGCCGCACCGGCGGGCAGTGCCACCCCGGCGGGCAGTGCCGCACCGGCCGGCGACATCGCACTGCCGGGCCGTGCCCCTTCGGCTGGCAGCGCAGTTCCTGCCGGTGGTGCCGTTCCACCGGGCAGTGCCCCTCCGGCTGGCGGTGCCGTCCCACCGGGCGGTGCCACCCCGCCCTCGCCCGCCGGCTCACCGCCGTCGGACCGGGGGCCCCAGCCCGCCCGATCGAAGCGGACCGTCGAGGCCGCCCCCACGACGGGGCGGCCCCGGCGACCACCGGCCGCGGGGGCGGCACCGGGCGGGGTGCTGACGGCGCCACGCACGGCCCCGGGCGGGGCGCCGGACCTCGAGCCGCGGCAGGCGTGCTGCATGGTGGCGCTGGCGGCCGTCGAGGTGCTCGCCGGCAGCCGGCCGCTGGCCCAGCTCGCCCGGTGGCTCACGCCCGAGGTCTACGACGCCCTCGCCCGCCGGGCCGCCCTCACCGCGCCGGGGACCCGCGTGCTGGATGCCGCCGCGGGCGTCCGGGACCTCGCCGGCGACGCCATGGACCCCGTGCCCGCAGGGGTGGCACGGCGCCCGTCGGTGCGGCGGGTCCGGGTGCACCGGGTGGACGCGCACACCGTGGAGGCCTCGGTCGTGGTGGCGCAGGCCGACCGCGTCCGCGCGGTCGCGGTCCGGCTCACCCGGTCCACCGGGCGCTGGCGGGCGGCGGCGCTGGTCGTGGGCTGACGGGCCGCCGTCCCCCGGGACGCGACGACGCCGCCCGCCCTCCCCGAGCGGGGTGGGCGGGCGGCGTCCGACCGGCGGGGCTCAGCCCCGGCGGCGCTGCTGCTTCGCGGCCTTGCGGCGCGCCTCGCGGTTGCCGGCGTCCTCGCCCGCGCCGGTGCCGTCGGCGTCGGCACCCGCCGCGCCGGACGCCCCGGCGGGCGTCGACGTGGCCGGGCCGGCCGCGCGCCGGCCGCGGGTCACGGTCGTGCCGCTGTCGCCGTCGACGCTCGGCGCCGAGTACTGCAGCGGGACCTGGCGCTCCGGCCCGTCGATGCCCTTGGCCACCAGCACCGGCTCCGCGGTCCCGTCCGCGGCCGCGCCGTCGGCGGACCCGGGCGCCTCGTCCGCGGCAGCCGGCGCCTGTGCGGGCGCCTCCGCGACCTTGACCTCGAGGTTGAAGAGGTAGCCGACGGCCTCCTCCTTGATCGCGTCGGTCATCGCCTGGAACAGCTGGTAGCCCTCGCGCTGGTACTCGATCAGCGGGTCGCGCTGGGCCATCGCGCGCAGGCCGATGCCCTCCTTGAGGTAGTCCATCTCGTACAGGTGCTCGCGCCACTTGCGGTCGAGCACGGAGAGCACGACCCGGCGCTCGAGCTGGCGCATGTTCGGCTCGCCGAGCGAGGTCGTGCGCTCCTCGTACGCGATCCGGGCGTCGGAGAGCAGCTCGGCCTTGAGCAGCTCGGGCGTGACCCGCCCGAGGCCGCCGGCCTGCTCCACGACCTCGTCGACGTCGATCGACACGGGGTAGACCGTCTTGAGCGTCGTCCACAGCTGCTCGAGGTCCCAGTCCTCCGGGTGGCCCTCGGCGGTCGCCGCGGTGACGTAGTCGTCGAGCACGTCCTCGAGGAAGTGCTGGACCTGCTCCTGCATGTTCTCGCCCTCGAGCACGCGGCGGCGCTGCTCGTAGATGACCTCGCGCTGCCGGGACAGCACGTCGTCGTACTTGAGGACGTTCTTGCGGATCTCGAAGTTCCGCGCCTCGACCTGCGACTGCGCGGACCGGATGCCGCGGGTCACGATCTTCGACTCGAGCGGCAGGTCGTCCGGGAAGCCGGCGCGGGTCATCATCGACTCGGCCATGCCGGAGTTGAACAGCCGCATCAGGTCGTCCTGCAGCGACAGGTAGAACCGGGACTCGCCCGGGTCGCCCTGCCGGCCGGAGCGGCCGCGGAGCTGGTTGTCGATGCGGCGGGACTCGTGCCGCTCGGTGCCCAGGACGTACAGGCCGCCGAGCTCCACGACCTCGTCGTGCTCCGCGGCGACCGCGGCCTTGGCCTTCTCGAGGGCGTCGGGCCAGGCGGCCTCGTACTCCTCCGGGCTCTCGTTCGGGTCCAGCCCGCGCGCGGCGAGGTCGGCGACGGCCATGAACTCCGCGTTGCCGCCGAGCATGATGTCGGTGCCGCGGCCGGCCATGTTGGTGGCGACGGTGACGGCGCCCTTGCGACCGGCCTGCGCGACGATCGACGCCTCGCGGGCGTGCTGCTTCGCGTTGAGCACCTCGTGCGGGACGCCGGCCTTGCGGAGCTTCTTCGAGAGGATCTCGGACTTCTCGACGCTCGTGGTGCCGACCAGGACGGGCTGGCCGTTGGCGTGCCGCTCGACGATGTCGGCGACGACCGCGTCGTACTTGCCCTCCTCCGCCTTGTAGACGAGGTCGGCCTGGTCGATGCGCTGCATCCCGCGGTTGGTCGGGATCGGGACGACGCCCAGCTTGTAGGTGCCCTGGAACTCGGCCGCCTCGGTCTCGGCAGTACCGGTCATGCCGGCGAGCTTGTCGTACAGCCGGAAGTAGTTCTGCAGGGTGATCGTGGCGAGGGTCTGGTTCTCGGCCTTGATGACCACCCCCTCCTTGGCCTCGATGGCCTGGTGCATGCCCTCGTTGTAGCGGCGGCCCGGCAGGACGCGGCCGGTGTGCTCGTCGACGATGAGCACCTCGCCCTTGTCGACGATGTAGTCCTTGTCCCGCTTGAACAGCTCCTTGGCCTTGATGGCGTTGTTGAGGAAGCCGATCAGCGGGGTGTTGAGGGACTCGTACAGGTTCTCGATGCCGAGGTAGTCCTCGACGCGCTCGATGCCCGGCTCCAGGACGCCGATCGTGCGCTTCTTCTCGTCGACCTCGTAGTCGCGCTCGGGCTGCAGCCGGCGCACGACCTTGGCGAACTCGGAGTACCAGCGGTTCGCGTCGCCGGAGGCCGGGCCGGAGATGATGAGCGGC
This sequence comes from Cellulomonas sp., assembly GCF_035634735.1. Taxonomy (GTDB): domain Bacteria; phylum Actinomycetota; class Actinomycetes; order Actinomycetales; family Cellulomonadaceae; genus Cellulomonas. Next base: position 7,210 of record NZ_DASQCJ010000039.1, on the reverse strand, counting down.
GTGCGCGCCTCGTCGATGAGGATCGAGTCGACCTCGTCGACGATCGCGAAGTGGTGGCCGCGCTGCACGAGCTCGTCGGTGCTCCACGCCATGTTGTCGCGGAGGAAGTCGAAGCCGAACTCGTTGTTCGTGCCGTAGGTGATGTCGGCGGCGTACTGGACCCGGCGCTCGGCGGGCGTCTGGCCGGACAGCACGACGCCGGTGGTCAGGCCGAGGAACCGGTACACGCGGCCCATGAGGTCGGCCTGGTAGCTCGCCAGGTAGTCGTTGACCGTGACGACGTGCACGCCCTTGCCGGTCAGGGCGTTGAGGTAGGCCGGCGCGGTGGCGACGAGGGTCTTGCCCTCACCGGTCTTCATCTCGGCGATGTTGCCCCAGTGCAGGGCGGCGCCGCCCTGCAGCTGGACGTCGAAGTGCCGCTGCCCGAGCGTGCGGCGCGCGGCCTCGCGCACGGCGGCGAACGCCTCGGCCATGAGGTCGTCGAGCGACTCGCCGTCGGCCAGCCGCGCCTTGAACCGGTCGGTCTCCTCGCGCAGCTCGGCGTCCGACAGGGACGTGAAGCTGTCCTCCAGCGCGTTCACCTGCTGGGCGACGCCCGACAGCTTCTTGAGGATCCGTCCCTCGCCCAGGCGGAGGACCTTCTCGAGGATCGCAGGCACGTGCACTCCCGACTCGCTGCGCCCCACGTGGCCACGTGCGGCGTCCCGGCGTCCCGACCGCACAGCCGGGCCCCGACCATCGTAGGTGAGGGGCGGCGACGACCAGCAACCCGGCGCCCCGGCGCGGTCCGCCGTCCGGGGGCCCGGCGGGCGTGGGCGCGTCAGCCGGCGGCCAGCGCGCCCGCGAGCGCCGGGGCCAGCGTGCCGCGGGGCGTCCCGTCCCGGTCCCCCACCACGACGTCGTCGAGCCCGAGCCAGGTCGCGAGCAGCCGGAGCTCGGCCGCGAGGTCCGCCGCGACGGCGCCCGGCGCGGGGTCCGGGACCGCCCCGGGCACGGCGCCGGCGGGCTCGGCGGGGTGCGCGGCGTGCACCCGGAGCAGCCCGGCGCGGCGGTCCGCCTTGAGGTCCACGAGCGCGGCCAGCCGCTCGCCCCGCAGGAACGGCAGGACGTAGTAGCCGTGCACCCGCTGCGCCTCCGGCACGTAGATCTCGATGCGGTACCGCAGGCCGAACAGCTCCTCCAGCCGGCGGCGCTCGAACACCAGCGGGTCGAACGGGCTGAGCAGCGCCCGGCCGGTCGCCCGGCGCGGGAGGTCGGCGTCGGCGTGCAGGTAGGTGGGCCGGGCCCAGCCGTCGACCTGCACCGGCACCAGCGTGCCCTCGTCGACGAGGTCGCCGACCGCGGCCCTCGCCCGCGGCCCCTTGATCCGGAAGTAGTCGAGCAGGCACCGCTCCGAGGCGACGCCGTGGGCGCGCGCGGCGATCCGGAGCAGCTGGCGCACCGCGTCGCCCTCGTCCGGCTCCGGCGCCGCCAGCACCTCCGGCGGCAGCACCCGCTCGGTGAGGTCGTAGCAGCGCTCGAACTGCGGGTTCCGGCGCGCCGAGGCGACCTGGCCCGTGAAGAACAGGTACTCCAGCACCCGCTTGGCCGCCGTCCAGTTCCAGCCCCACTCGGTCCGGTCCCGCGGCACGGGCCCCTCGACGCGCGCGTGCACCTCGCTCGCGGTCAGCGGGCCGTCGTCGGCGATCATGGCCAGCACGTCGTCGACCAGCGGCGAGTGCGTGAGCGGCACCTCGCGGATCGAGCCCCACGCGTACTCCCGGTACGCGCGGCGGCGCCAGCCGAGCAGCGCGTAGGTCTCCGGCGGGACGTACGACGCCTCGTGCGCCCAGGTCTCGACCAGCCGGCGCGGCGCCCGGCCGGCGGCGCGGTCGAGCAGCGCGGGGTCGTACGGGCCGATGCGGGAGAAGGTCGGCACCAGGTGCGCGCGGGCCACCACGTTGACCGAGTCGATCTGCAGCAGGCCGAGCCGGTCGACGACCTGCTGGAGCTGGCGCATGGTCGCGGGCCCGGCGCGCTCGGCGCGGGGGCGGTCGAGGCCCTGGGCGCGCAGGGCGACGCGGCGGGCCTGGGACAGCGACAGCGAGGCCGAGGGGCGGTGCGCGGTGCCGGTGGCGGCGCGGCGGGCGGCGGCGAGGCGGCGCCCGGGGGCGGCGGGCGCGGGTTCGGTGGCGGCCGCCGGCTCGGCGGAGTCGGGCGGCGCGGGCTCGGCAGACGCGGGCGGCGCGGGCTCGGCGGAGGCGGGCCCGGTGGCGGGCGCGCGCGTCGGGGCAGCCTCGGCGTCGGTGCTGGTGGCCATCGCCCCATCGTGCCGCCCACCACCGACACACGCCGCCGGGTGGGCTGCCGCCGGGCGGCCGCTGGATACCGCGCGCACGCCGGGCGCGGGGCGTGCCGGGGCCCTCGCCAGCGCCGGGGGGCCGGCGTGCGCGCGCCCCGGGCACGACCGCGCCCGCCGACCGGAGGGTCGTCGGCGGGCGCGGTGCGGTGGTGCGGGTGGCGTCGCGCGCCTCAGCGCTGCGCGGCGGCCCCCGCCGGGGTGGCGATCCCGCCGGCCTGCGGCGCCGCGGCGGCGCCCGCGCCGGAGCCGAGGCTGGTCACGGCCGCGTCGAGCTTGATGACGCCGTAGCTCCAGCCCCGCCGGCGGTAGGCGACGGACGGCTGGGCCGTCTCGGCGTCGACGAACAGGAAGAAGTCGTGCCCGACCAGCTCCATCTCGTACAGCGCGTCGTCGATCGTCATCGGCTGGGCGACGTGCACCTTCTCGCGGATGACGACGGGCGAGTCGCCGAGCGTCGTCTCCACGACCCCGTCCTCGGAGGGCTCGGGCGCGGCGGGCTCGGGCTCCAGGTCCTCGATCGGCGGCAGCGGGTCGCTCACCGGCGTGGGGACCTTCCCGCGGTGGCTCTTGCGCCGGTCGCGAGCGCGGCGGAGGCGCTCCGCGAGCTTGTCGATCGCCAGGTCGAAGGCCCCGTACCGGTCGTCCGCGCACGCCTCGGCGCGGATCACCGGTCCCTTGCCCACCACGGTCAGCTCGACCCGCTCGGCGGCCGCGGCCTGCCGGGGGTTGGGCTCGTGGGTCACCTCGACGTCGATGCGCTGCGCCCGGGGGGCGAGCTGCTCGAGCCTGGCGAGCTTGTCCGTCACGTGCTGACGGAACCGCTCGGGGACGTCGGTGTGACGGCCGGCGACGACGATCTCCATGGGGTACCTCCTGGAGGTCCGGGGGCGGGTCTCTGCCCGCCCGGCAGCGTGCTCGAGGCGCCCTCGCGGGGCGCTGGTCTGCGGCACCACCTCCTCGTGCGGGCGTGCCCGTCGAGTCCCGGTACCGGGGGACGTCGTCGCCTCCCGGTGCTTGGAGGACCACGCTAGCCCGGGTTCGCCGCGGCTTCCAACCAGCCGGTCGGTGAACCCGGCGGACGGGTGACGGCGAGCACCAGCGCGCCCGCGACCTGCGCACCCGCGCCCTCCAGCGCCGACCGGCACGCGGCCAGCGTCGCGCCCGTGGTGAGCACGTCGTCGACCAGGAGGACCCGGGCGCCGGCCAGCTCCGGGCGCGTCCGCGGGCGGACGCGGACCCGTCCGGCGAGGTTCACCGCGCGGCCGCGGACGCCGAGGCCGACCTGGTCCCGACCGCCGCGGGCGAGGCGCAGCGCGGGCAGCGGGGCGGCGTCGCGGAGCCCGGCGGCCGCCGACCGCGCCAGGGCGCCGACCAGGTCCTCGCCGCGGCGCGCCCGCCCCCGCGGCGACGCGGGCGCGGGGACGACGAGCAACGTCCCGCGGGCGGGGCCGGCCACGGCGCCGCGCACCTCGCCCCGCACCGCCGTCCCGGCCCGCCGCACCGCCGCCCCGAGCCACGGCGTCACGTCCGCCCGCCCGCGGTCCTTCCACCCGATGACCGCGCGCCGCACCGCGCCGTCGTTCTCCGCGAGCGCCCACACCGGCAGGACCGTGCCGTCCATCCGGTCGAGCCGCCCCGCCGCCTGCTCGCACCGCCGCGGCGGCCCGGCGAACCGGGCGAGGCACCCCGGGCACAGCGGCCGGCCCGGCGCCCCGCACCCGGCGCAGGTGACGGGCAGGACGAGGTCGAGGAGCTCGCGGGCGACGGCCCGGAGCGGGCCGGCCCGCGCGGGGGTGGTCGTCATGCCCGCCAGCCTCGCGGTGCGGCCGCGGGCGCCACGCCGCGCGTCCCCAGGCGGCGGGGCAGCCGCGCGGCGCCGGGCCCTGTGGTCATCCCGGCGCCCCGCGATCCCGCCGCTCAGCCCGCGAAGGACGGGTCCCGCACCCCGGTGCCCACCGAGGCCCAGCTCGACCCCGCCCGCGCGAACAGCTCGCCCTCCGCCGTCGCCAGGTACAGCGCGCTGTCCCCCTTGCCGCCGGCGATGTCGATCGCGTCCGCGAGCGCCGGGCGCGTCTGCACCTCCCCGGACAGCGGGACCAGGTGGTAGACGGCCGTGGTGGTGCTGCCGGACCGCCCGAGCACGCCGAGCGTCGACTCGTCGACCCAGACCACCCGCGTCGCGTCGGTGAGGGTCACCCCGGTGCGCCAGGCCTCGCCGAGCACCTGCGGCGTCCCCGAGTCGTCGCGCACCACCGAGGCCACGTCGACCCGCACGCCGTCCGAGCCGGACGACACCACCGCGACACGCGTCGCGTCCCGGGCGACGCGCACGGACCGCACCGTCCGGTCCTGCAGCCACTCCGCGGCGACGTCGACGACGGTGCCGCGGTCGTCGACCGCCAGCAGCTGCCCGCCGCCCGCGCCGGACGCGGTCCACACCCAGCCGAGCCGGTCGACCGACGGCGCCACCAGCGCGGGGGCGTCGAGCAGCTCGACGGACGCGGCGGCGGACGTCGGGACGGTCACCAGCCGGTCGGGTCCGGACAGCATGACCCGGAGGTCGCCGGTCCCGTCGCGGGCGGGGTCGCGCGCGTCCAGCCCCGCGAGCGAGGCGACGCCGCCGACGGGCTCGAGCTCGCCCGCGGACATCTGCACGAGCGTGCCGTCCTGGAGCGCCTCCAGCGAGCCGCCCCAGTCCTGGCCGCGCTCGAGCTCCGCCGCCTCGGTGTCCATCGCCACGCCCCCGGCGCTGACCTCGACGGTGCGCACCCGGGCGATCCGCAGCGACGCCTCCAGCTGCGCCTGCATCCGGGCGCGCTCGTCCGGCTCGGTGGGCAGCCCGCCGGCGGCCAGGCTCACCGTCGCGACGCCGTCCCCGTCGACGGAGACCGCGTCGGGCTGCAGGACGGCGCCCTCGGGGACCGCGCTGCGCACGGCGTCCCGCAGCCAGCCCGACGGCCCGGCGATGATCGCGCGGACGATCGACGTCGCGAGGTTCCGCAGCGGGAACCACCGGGTCTCCGGGACCAGGAACTGCTCGTCCTGGGAGAGGAAGTACAGGGTCGCGGAGCGGTAGATCGCCTCGAAGTTCGGCTCGGACAGCACCACGCCGTCCTCCAGGCCGGAGATCCGCCACTGGCCCTCGCTGTCCTGCACGAGGTCGAAGGTCAGCGACTCCTTGGCGTCGGGACCGGCCTGCGCGTACCGGCCCTCGCCGTCGACCCGCGCGGCGACCCGCACGTCCACCCGCACCTGCGACTCGCCGACCAGCTCGATGTCCGGGCTCGACGCGGTCGCGTAGACCACGACGCGCTCGCGCGGGCTCCACGACCGGCGGGTCTCGCCGGACAGGTACTCGCGGGCGTTGCGGAAGTCGTCGGTCGTGTCGACGGAGGCCGAGGCCCGGCTGAAGCCGGCCGCGCTCGCGCCGAGGAAGCCGCGGACGATGTCCTCGGGCGCCCCGTCCTGCGGCGGCGGGTCGCCCAGCGGCTCGACGACGCCCTGGTCGGTGACGCCCTCGACGCCGACGCCGACCGGGCCGGAGGTCGGGATGCCGACGCACGCGGACAGCGCGGCGAGCACGACGGCCAGCAGGGCGGCGGCGGAGGCGCGGCGGGCGCGGGCACGCGTGCGGGTCGGCGCGGTCATCGGGGCTCCCCCGGTCGGTCGGGGCCGCCGCGGCGGGCGGGCTCGGGGTCGGGCGCCGCGTCGGGGGCGCGCCCGGCGGGCGGCGCGGCGGGCGGCTCGGCGGGCGGCGGCACCTCGGCCGCGCCCTCGCCGCGCTCCTGCTCGCGCCGGCGCGCCACCGCGCGCTGCGCCTCCCGCGCCCGCTCCACCACGTCGAACGACCCCGTGGTCGGCGGCAGGTCGGGCAGCGCGGCGGGGTCGGGGCGGTCGACGTCCCGCTCCCGGGCGACGGGCCGGTCGGGCTCGGCCGGCGGCTCCAGCGGCAGCGGCGACGACTCGAGGGTGATCCCCGCGCGCCGGGGCAGCGTGAGCCGGAAGCAGGCGCCCTGCCGCGGGCGGCCCCAGGCCTCCAGCCAGCCGCCGTGCAGGTGCGCGTCCTCCAGCGAGATCGCCAGGCCGAGCCCGGTGCCGCCGGTCGTCCGCGCGCGCGCGGGGTCGGCGCGCCAGAACCGGTCGAACACGTGCGCCGCCTCGTCGCGGGTCATGCCCACCCCGCGGTCGCGGACGGTCACCGCGACCGCGCGGTCGTCGGCGCCGACCGTCACCTCGACGTCGCTGCCGTCGGCGTGCTCGATCGCGTTCACCAGCAGGTTCCGCAGCACCCGCTCGACCCGGCGCGGGTCGACGTCGGCCACACACGGCCCCTCGGGCTGGGTCACCGAGAGCCAGGTGCCCTTGGCCCCGGCGAGCGGCACGGCCTGGTCGACCGCCGCGCCGACGACGTCGCGCAGGTCCCGGGCCTCGGCGTCCAGCACGGCGGCGCCCGCGTCGAACCGGCTGATCTCCAGCAGGTCGCCGAGCAGGTCCTCGAACCGGTCGAGCTGCTGCTGGAGCAGCTCGGCGGACCGGCGCACCACCGGGTCGAAGTCGTCCCGGGACTCGTAGATCATCTCGCCGGCCATCCGGACCGTGGTCAGCGGCGTGCGCAGCTCGTGGGACACGTCCGAGACGAACCGGCGCTGCATGGCCGACAGGTGCTCCATGCGGTCGATCTGGTCCTGGAGGCTCTCGGCCATCTCGTTGAACGATTTGCCGAGCCGCGCCATCTCGTCCTCGCCGCGCACCGGCATCCGCTCGGTGAGGCTGCCGTCGGCGATCCGCTCCGCGACGTGCGCGGCCTGCCGCACCGGGCGGACGACCTGCCGGGTCACGAGCCAGGTCATCGACACGAGCAGCACGACG
>NZ_DASQCJ010000038.1:0-19768 GCF_035634735.1 Cellulomonas sp. | reverse complement strand
TTACGCTCGGCGGCATGGACGAGCCCCGGACCGGACGCGCGCGGCCGATGAGCCGCGACGAGCGCCGCGCCGCCATCGCGCTCGCCACGGTCCCGCTGCTCGAGGCCCACGGCGCCCAGGTGTCGACCCGGCAGATCGCCGTGGCCGCGGGGGTGGCCGAGGGCACGCTGTTCCGGGCGTTCGACGACAAGGTCGAGCTGCTCACGGCCGCCGCCGAGCGCGCCCTCGACCCGACCGCCGGCGTGGCGGAGATCGACGACCTGCCCGCCGCCGCCGACCTCGCCGCCGAGCTCACCCAGCTCGCCGACGTGATGGCCGCCCGCGGGCGCCGGGTGCGCCGGGTGATGTTCGCGGTGCACGCGATCCTCGCCTCCGACGAGGGCCGCCGCGCGGCGGCCGTGCGCGGGGCCCGCGGCGCCGACCCGCTCGGCCGCCCGCTGATCGGTCCGGGCGCGCGCGCCGACGAGCCCGACGCCGCGGACGCGCACCACCCCGGGCACCGCCCCGGCGACCGCCTCCCGCTGCACGGCCCCTCCGGCCGCGACGCCCGGCTGCGCGCGCTCGCCGAGGTCCGCGCGGCGGTGGTCCGTCGGGTCGAGGCGTACCGTGACGAGCTGCGCATCGAGCCCGAGCGGCTCGCGCACCTGCTGATCGCAGCGGTGATGGGGCAGGGCCCGCCGGTCCTGCCCGACGACGACGGGGTCCCGGTCACCGAGCTCGTCGACGTGCTGCTGCACGGCGCCGCCCGCACCTGAGGCCCGCGCCACGCCGACCACCCCGCGCCCGCGCGGGGGAGCAGTCCCACCCGCCAGGCCCCGGCTCGACCCCGGGTCCGCCCGCCACGACCCCGGCCGCGCCGCCGGGTGCCGCACCCCGTCCGCCCCGCCCGGCCACCGCCGCGGACGCACCGCCCTCACCCCGGCCCGCCGCCCCACCCGGGAGACCCATGCTGCTCCGCCTGCTCCGGGACTACCTGAGGCCCTACCGGCCCCAGGTCGTCGCCGTGCTGCTGCTCCAGCTCGCGCAGACGATCGCGACGCTGTACCTGCCCAGCCTGAACGCCGACATCATCGACAAGGGCGTCGCCGTGGGCGACACCGGCTACATCATGCGGATCGGTGCCCTGATGCTGGGCGTCAGCCTGCTCCAGGTCGCCTGCTCGATCGCCGCGGTGTACTTCGGCGCCCGGGTCGCGATGGCCTTCGGCCGGGACCTGCGCGAGGGGCTGTTCACCCGCGTGCAGGACTTCTCCGCCCGCGAGATGGGCCAGTTCGGCGCCCCGTCGCTCATCACCCGCACCACCAACGACGTGCAGCAGGTGCAGATGGTCGCGCTGCTGTCGTTCACCATCATGCTGATGGCCCCGATCATGCTGGTCGGCGGCGTCGTGCTCGCCCTGCAGGAGGACGTCGCGCTGTCCGGGCTGCTGCTCGTCGTCGTGCCGGTGCTCGGGATCGTCGTCGGGCTGATCGTGAGCCGGATGGTGCCGTACTTCCGCGTGATGCAGAAGCGGATCGACGCGATCAACCGCGTGATGCGCGAGCAGATCACCGGCCTGCGGGTCATCCGCGCGTTCGTGCGCGAGCGCCGCGAGGCCGCCCGGTTCGCCGAGGCCAACGACGCGCTGTTCGACACCTCGCTGCGGGTCGGCCGGCTCATGTCGCTGATGTTCCCGACGGTCATGCTGATCATGAACGTCACCAGCGTGGGCGTGCTGTGGTTCGGGGCCGGCCGGATCGAGGCGGGCGACATGCAGATCGGCGCCCTGACCGCGTTCCTCAGCTACATCATGTACATCCTGATGGCCGTCATGATGTCGACGATGATGTTCGTGATGGTGCCCCGCGCCGTCGTGTCGTCGGAGCGCATCGCGGCCGTCCTCGACACCGAGTCGTCGGTCGTCCCCGCGGCCGAGCCGGTCCGGCTGGAGCGTCCGCAGGGCCGCCTGGAGCTGCGCGGCGTCGAGTTCCGCTACCCGGGCGCCGAGCGCGCCGTGCTGCACGGCGTCGACCTCGTCGCCGAGCCGGGGCAGACGACCGCGGTCATCGGGTCGACCGGCTCGGGCAAGACCACGCTGGTCAACCTGGTGCCGCGGCTCTTCGACGCGACAGCCGGCACGGTCTCCGTCGACGGGGTCGACGTGCGCGACCTGGCCCCCGACGACCTGTGGTCGCTGGTCGGCCTGGTCCCGCAGCGGCCCTACCTGTTCAGCGGCACCGTCGCGTCGAACCTGCGGTACGGCAACCCGGACGCGACCGACGAGGACCTCTGGCACGCGCTCGAGGTCGCCCAGGCGCGGTCGTTCGTCGCCGAGATGCCCGGCGGCCTGGACGCCCCGATCGCCCAGGGCGGCACCAACGTGTCCGGCGGGCAGCGGCAGCGGCTCGCGATCGCCCGGGCGCTGGTCCGCAGGCCCGCGATCTACCTGTTCGACGACTCGTTCTCCGCGCTGGACTTCGCCACCGACGCGGCGCTGCGGGCCGCGCTGGTGCCCGAGACGCGGCGGTCGGCGGTCGTCGTGGTCGCGCAGCGGGTCGCCACGATCCGCGACGCCGACCGGATCGTGGTCCTCGACGAGGGCGCGGTCGTCGGGACGGGCACGCACGCCGAGCTGATGGCGTCGTGCACCACCTACCAGGAGATCGTGCTGTCCCAGCTGAGCGTGGAGGAGGCGGCGTGAGCGCGCAGGAGACCCCGCGGCGGATGCCCCGGCGCGGGATGGGACCCGGACCCGGCATGGGGATGGGCATGCCCGGCGAGAAGTCGCTGAACTTCACGGCGTCCCTGAAGCGGCTGGCCGGCGTGCTGCGCCCGGAGCGGCCGAAGCTCGCGGCGGTGCTGCTGCTCGGGATCTTCTCGGTGGCGCTCGCCGTCACCGGGCCGAAGGTGCTCGGCAACGCGACCAACGTGATCTTCAACGGCGTCGTCGGGTCCCAGCTGCCGGCCGGTGTCACCAAGGCGCAGGCGATCGAGGGGCTGCGGGCGCAGGGGCAGGACCGGCTCGCCGACATGCTCGGCGGGATGGACGTGGTGCCCGGCCAGGGCATCGACTTCACCAGCCTGCGGAACCTGCTGCTCGCCGTCGTCGCCATCTACGTCGTCTCGGCGCTGTTCGGCTGGCTGCAGGGCTGGATCACGACCGGCGTCGTGCAGCGCGTGGTCTTCAAGCTCCGGGAGCAGGTCGAGGCCAAGCTCGGCCGGCTGCCGCTGAAGTACTTCGACGGGCAGCCGCGCGGCGAGGTGCTGAGCCGGGTCACCAACGACATCGACAACGTCGCCCAGACGCTCCAGCAGACGCTGTCCCAGCTGATCACGGCCGTGCTGACCGTCGTCGGCGTGCTCGGGATGATGTTCTGGATCTCGCCGCTGCTGGCCCTGGTCGCGCTCGTGACGATCCCGCTGTCCGTGGCGGTGACGGCCGCGATCGCCAAGCGGTCCCAGCCGCAGTTCATCGGGCAGTGGACCTGGACCGGCAAGCTCAACGCCCACATCGAGGAGATGTACACCGGGCACGCGCTGGTCAAGGTGTTCGGCCGGCAGCGCCAGGCGGTGCAGGAGTTCCACGACCAGAACGCCGAGCTCTACGCCGCGTCGTTCAAGGCGCAGTTCATCTCCGGGATCATCCAGCCGGCGATGGGGTTCATCGCGAACCTCAACTACGTGATCGTCGCGGTGGTCGGCGGCCTGCGGGTCGCGTCCGGCACCCTGACCCTCGGCGACGTGCAGGCGTTCATCCAGTACTCGCGCCAGTTCACGCAGCCGATCACCCAGATCGCCTCGATGATGAATCTGCTGCAGTCGGGCGTCGCGTCCGCCGAGCGGGTGTTCGAGCTGCTCGACTCCGACGAGCAGGAGCCCGACCCGGCCGACCCGGCGCGGCTGCCGGCGCGGGTGCAGGGGCGGGTCGCGTTCGAGGACGTGTCCTTCCGGTACGTGCCGGACAGCCCGCTGATCGACGACCTGTCGCTGGTCGCCGAGCCCGGGCAGACCGTCGCGATCGTCGGGCCCACCGGCGCCGGCAAGACCACGCTGGTGAACCTGCTCATGCGGTTCTACGAGATCGACGGCGGCCGGATCACCCTCGACGGGGTCGACACCCGGGAGCTCACGCGGGACGACCTGCGCTCGCGGGTCGGGATGGTGCTGCAGGACACCTGGCTGTTCGGCGGCACGATCCGGGACAACATCGCGTACGGGGTCGAGGACGTGCCGGAGGACCGGCTGGTCGAGGCCGCGGTGGCCACGCACGTCGACCAGTTCGTGCGCGCGCTGCCCGACGGCTACGACACGGTGATCGACGACGAGGCGGCGAACCTCTCGGCGGGGGAGAAGCAGCTGCTCACCATCGCCCGCGCGTTCCTCGCGGACCCTGCGATCCTGGTGCTCGACGAGGCCACGTCGTCCGTCGACACCCGGACCGAGGTGCTGGTGCAGCAGGCGATGAACGCGCTGCGGTCGGGCCGGACGTCGTTCGTCATCGCGCACCGGCTGTCGACCATCCGGGACGCGGACGTCATCCTCGTCATGGAGCACGGGTCGATCGTCGAGCAGGGCTCGCACGACGAGCTGCTGGCGGCCGGCGGGGCGTACGCCCGGCTGTACGCGAGCCAGTTCGCGGCGGCGGTGTCCGTGCAGGACTGAGGGCGGCGCCCGCCCGCGCCGCCCGTCCCGCAGGCCGGGGTCCCGTCCGGGGTCCCGGCCTGCGGCGTGCCGCCCGCCGCTAGGGTCGGCGGCGTGACGACGCAGACCCCGGCACCGGCGCCGAGGCTCCACCGGGACCGGTTCACCCTCACCCTCGACGGCGTGTTCGTCACGTGGGGCTGGCTGCTCTACTCGTTCAACCCGAGCGTGCCGCTGCTCGCCGCCGAGCTGGGGGTGTCGAACGCCCAGGCCGGTCTGCACGGCACCGCGATGGCGGTCGGCGCGGTGCTGGCCGCGGCCCTGACACCGTGGGCGGTGCTGCGGCTCGGGCGCCGCGCGACGCTGGTCGGCGCGTGCGTGCTGATCACCGCGGGGATCGCGCTGCTCACCAGCGGCTGGACGCTGCCGGCGACGCTGTCCGGGATGGTCGTCGTCTCGGTGGGCGGGAACGTCGCGGTCAGCGCGGCGCAGGCCGGCCTGGTGCGGCACCACGGGCGCACCGCCTCGGCCGCGGTCACCGAGGCGAACGGCGTCGGGTCCGGGATCGGGCTGCTGGGGCCGCTCGCGGTCGGCGCGTGCGTGGCGGCGGGCTGGGGGTGGCGGCCGGCGGTCGCGGTGACCGCGGCGCTCGCGCTGGCGACGGCGGTGGCGGTGCGGCTGCTGCCCGCGCAGGGCGCGCTGGCGCGGCCGCTGCCTCGTGCCGGGGCCGGGGGTGCGACCTCGAGCCCGCACGTCTCGCGTCAGCCCGGCGAGATCGACGTGCCGGCTCGCGCGGATCATCCGGGCTCGGGGCCCGGGACCGCCGGGCCCGGGCGGGCGGTGCTGGCGTCGCGGTGGTTCCTCGTCGCGGTCGTCGCCGCGCTCGCGCTGGAGAACGCCACCACCTACTGGGCGACGGACCTGGTCCGGGACCGCACCGGCGCCGGCGCGGGGATCGCCACCGCGACGACCGCGGGGCTGGTGGCCGGCATGACGCTGATCCGGTTCGTCGTCGGGCCGCTGTCGCTCCGGGTGTCGCCGGCCCGGCTGCTCGCCGCCTCGTTCGGCGTCGCGATCGCCGGCTGGGCCGTGCTGTGGACCGCGACGAGCGCGCCGGTCGCCCTGGCCGGGTTGTTCCTGGCCGGCCTCGGGTACGGCGCGCAGTACCCGCTCGGGATCGCGCTGCTGCTCGGGGCGGCCGGCGGCGCGACCGACGCGGCGCAGGCGCGGGCGACCGTCGGGGGCGGGGTGGCCGTGGGGCTCGCGCCGTTCCTGCTCGGGGCGCTCGCGGACGCCGTGGGGTCGCACACGGCGTTCCTGGTGGTGCCGGCGCTGGCGGTGCTCGGCGGGGTGGCGGCCGTGGCCGGCGGGCGCGCCTGGCGGCGCGAGCGGCCGGGGGTGCCCGTCCCGGCGGGCGACGCGGCCTGACGGGCGGTGCGCTACCGCTTCCGCCGCAGGAACATCACCCCCGCGATCACGAGCACGACGACGACGCCGATCGCCAGCACGGTCGGCGAGACGCTGCCGCCCTCGGCGCCCCCGCACCGTCAGCGCGCGTCGGACGTGGTCAGCGTGACGCCGCGGGCCGCGAGCCGGGTCAGCGCGTCGATCGTGGTCCGCACGCCGACGCCCGCGGTCAGGTCGGTGAGCACCCGCACGTCGAACCCGGCGGCCAGCGCGTCGAGCGCCGTGGCCGTCACGCAGTGGTCGGTGGCCAGGCCGACGACGTCCACGCCGTCGACCGCCCGGGCCCGGAGCGCGTCCGCGAGGCCCGCGGGGGCGGCGTCGGCGAGCGCGCCGGCCTCGGCCGCGGACTCGGTCGCGGAACCGGTGGCGGCCCCGCCGGCCGGCGAGCCGGCGCCCGGCGTCAGCACGCCCTCGAAGCCCGAGTAGTCCTGCCGGCCCTGCCCCTTGCGCACGTGCACGGCGTCCGCGGGCAGCCGCAGCGCCGGGTGGTACGCCGCGCCCGCGGTGTCGCGGACGCAGTGCTCGGGCCAGGTGGCGACGTAGTCCGGGTCGGCGCCGACGGCGAAGTGGCCGGCGTTGTCGTGCGGCAGCGGCTCGTGCCAGTCGGCGGTGGCGACGACGACGTCGTACGCGTCGGCCGCCCGGGACAGGAACGCCGTGACCTGCTCGGCGACGGCCGCGCCGCCCGCGACGGCCAGGGCGCCGCCCTCGCAGAAGTCGTTCTGCACGTCCACCACGATCAGCGCGCGAGCCACCGGGACCTCCTCCTCGCCGGGCGCCGGGGTGCGCCCGCCCGCACCCACCCTAGGCGCGGCGGACCGGTGCCCACCCGATTCTCGCGCGGACCCCCGATCGATCGGGTGTCGGCGCGAGAACCGGGTGCCGATCGGGACTACGCGGCGCGGCGGGTCGCGACCACCACGGTCCCGTCCAGGTCGTCGTCGTGCACGACACGGACGGCCAGCCCCTGGCCCTCGCACGCCGCCGCGGTGGCGCCCGCCTGCCGGACGCTCGTCTCGATCAGCAGGTGCCCGCCCGGCGCGAGCCACCGCGGCGCGGCCGCGGCCACCCGGCGGTGCAGGTCGACGCCGTCGGCGCCCCCGTCGAGCGCCGCGCGCGGCTCGTGGTCCCGGGCCTCGGGGGGCATGTGGGCGATCTCGGCGGTCGGCACGTAGGGGGCGTTGGCCACCAGGACGTCGACCCGCGCCCCGAGCGCGGCGGGCAGCGGGGCGTCCAGGTCGCCGAGCAGCACGGTCGCCCCGGCGAGGCCCGCCGCCGGGCCGAGCGCCGCCACGTTCCGGCCGGCGCAGGTCACGGCCGCGGGGTCGAGGTCGACGGCCCACAGCGCGACGCCGGGGTGCTCCGCCGCGATCGCGAGCCCGACGGCGCCGGTGCCGCAGCACAGGTCGACCACGACCGGGCCGCCGCCCTCCGGGTCCCGGCCCAGGGCGCGCACCGCCTCGCGCACCAGCAGCCCGGTGCGCGCCCGCGGCACGAACACCCCCGGCTCCACCCCGATCCGCAGGCCGCGGAACTCCGCCCAGCCGACGACCTGCTCCAGCGGTTCCCCGGCCACCCGGCGCACGGTCATCGCCTCGAGCTCCGCCGCGTCCTGGGCCTCGGCGACGAGCAGGGCCGCCTCGTCCTCGGCGAACACGCACCCGGCGGCGCGGAGCCGGGCGACGAGGGCGTCGAGCGCGGCGGCGGCGAGGGTGACGGGCACGGCGGGCAATCTACGCCGCCGGGCCCGCGACGCCCGCCGGAGCTGGGCAGTGCGGGCGCGCGCCGCCCGCCGAACCCGCCCCGCCCGGCCGCTCAGCCCGGCGCGCCGCCCGCCGATAGGCCGGACGAGTCGGGGGACTGGGGTTCGTCGGAGGGACGAGTCGTGCCGGAACGGGTCGTGCGGCTGGCCGAGGAGGTCGGGCGCGTCACGGGGGAGAAGCTGCAGGGCATCGAGCAGGTCGCCCGCAGCACCAAGATGCTGGCGCTGAACGCGCTGATCGAGTCCGCGCGGGTCGGGGAGGCGGGCGCGGGGTTCGCCGTCGTCGCCCGGGAGGTCGGCGAGGTCGCCGACCGCGCGCGGGCGCTGTCGGAGGAGCTGTCGTCCGAGCTGCGGCCGCGGATCGACGAGCTCACGGTCCTCGGGCACGAGCTCGTCGGCCGGGTGCGCGGCCAGCGGCTCGCGGACCTGGCGCTGAACGTGATCGAGCTGATGGACCGCAACCTGTACGAGCGGTCGTGCGACGTCCGGTGGTGGGCGACCGACGCGGCGCTGGTCGACGCCCTGGCGTCGGGCGACGCCGCGGCCGCGCGGCACGCCGGCGACCGGCTGGCGACGATCCTGCGCAGCTACACCGTGTACCTGGACCTGTGGCTGGCCGACGCCTCGGGGCGGGTCGTCGCGCGGGCGGGGACCGGCGGGGCGCCGGGCGTCGTCGGCTCGGACGTCCGGGACGAGCCGTGGTTCCGCGCGGCGCTGGGCACCCGGTCCGGCGACGACTACGCCGCGCTCGACGTGGCCCCGCACCGCGCGCTCGGCGCGCTGACCGCGACGTACGCGACCGCCGTGCGCGAGGGCGGCCGCGCCGACGGCCGGCCCCTGGGCGCGCTGGGCGTGTTCTTCGACTGGGAGCGGCAGGCGCAGGCGATCGTCGACGGCGTGCGGCTCGGGCCGGGGGAGCGCGAGGCCACCCGCGTGCTGATCCTCGACCGGGACGGGCTCGTGCTCGCGGCGTCCGACCGTGCGGGGGTGCTGGCCGAGCGGCTCGCGCTGCGCACCGGCGACCGCGCGACGGGGGCGTACGAGGAGGACGGCCGGGCCGTCGGCTTCGCGGCGACGCCGGGGTACGAGACCTACCGGGGACTCGGCTGGTACGGCGCGCTCGTGCAACGGGGCTGAGCCGACGCCGGCCCCGGCGCCGGTCCAGCGCCCGGTCCCGCGTGTGGGTGGTCGGGTGCAGGGTGGGGTCATGGACGAGGTCGAGGCGGTCGGGTGGCTCAGCCACCTGCAGGGCATGGCGGACGAGCACGGGTGGGCGCTGCAGTTCGTCGGCCCGGGCGACGACGGTGAGCTGCAGTTCTGCTACACGACCGGGCTGTCCCGGTACGACCTGCCCGAGCTGATCGTGTTCGGCCCGTGCCCGGACGACGCCGCGCGGCTGCTCAACACGCTGGGCGCCCGGATGCGAGCGGGGCGGCGGTACGTGGACGGGGACTCGATCGACGACGTGTGGCGGAACGCGCGGGTCATGGAGGTGCTGGACTCCCGCGGGCACCTGCTCATGGCGCACCCCCTGGCGCGCTCGCGGCGACCGCTGCCGGCGCTCCAGGTGATCTACCCGGACCGCGACGGGCGGTGGCCGTGGCAGCCCGGGTCGCGGATCGCGGACGTGCCGATCCTCGGGATCGTGCCGGACGTGGGCTGACGACCCGCGCGGGGCCGGGAGACGCTGGGCGCCGGCAGCGGGCGCGGCGGCCGCCGACGGCGGGCGCGGGGCGCGGCTGCGGCCGACGGCGGGCGCGGGGGCGCGCCGGTGGCCGACGGCGGGCGCGGGGCGCGGCGGCCGGGGCCGACGGGTGCGCCCCCCGCCCCTCACCGCGCCGCCACCCCCGGCGGCCGCGGCACGGCGGCCAGCAGCGTCTCCGTGTACGCGTGCTCCGGCTCCCGCACCACCCGCACCGTCGGCCCCTGCTCGACCACCGCGCCGTCCCGCATCACCATGAGGTCGTCGGCGAGCAGCCGCGCGCTCAGCAGGTCGTGCGTGATGTAGAGCATCGCCACGTCCTGCTCCTGCACGGTCGTCGCCAGGAGCTCCAGGATCTCGGCCCGGATCGACACGTCGAGCATCGAGATGGGCTCGTCGGCGATCAGCAGCCGCGGCCGCGGCGCCATGGCCCGCGCGATGACGACGCGCTGCCGCTGCCCGCCGGACAGCTGGTGCGGCAGCTTGTCGACGTACAGCGACCCGGGCGACAGGCCGACCCCGTCGAGCAGCGCGACGACCCGCTCGCGCAGCGCCTCGCCGGACAGGCCGAGGTGGTTCCGCAGCGGTCGGCCGACGCTCGCGCCGACCGACTTGGTCGGGTTGAGCGCGGCGAACGGGTCCTGGAACACCATCTGCACCTGCGACCGGTACGCCCGCAGGTCGGCGCCGCGCAGGTGCGTGACGTCCCGGCCCGCGAGCGTCACGGTGCCGCTCGTCGGGCGCTCGGTGCCGGTGAGCATCTTGGCGACCGTCGACTTCCCGGAGCCGGACTGCCCGACCAGCGCCTGCACCCGCCCCGGCGCGAGCGCGAACGACACCCCGCGGACGGCGTGCACCTCCTCGCGCCGCAGCCCGCGGCGCCGGGTGTACGTCTTGACCAGGCCGTCGGCGACCAGCAGCGGCGTCGCCCCGCCCGCGTCGTCGGCCGACCCCGCCGGCCCCGACACCGGGCCGGACGCCCAGGCCATCACCTCCGGGAACGGCGGCGCCGCGTCCGGCACGGTCGGCTCGTCGGCCCCCTCGGGGGTGAGCCGGTGGCACCGCACCAGCCCGCGCGCGTCGTCGCCCACGTCCGCCGCACCCCCGGCCGCCCCGGCCCCGACCCCCGGCGCCGCCGGCACCCCCGGCGCCGCCAGCACCGGCGGCACCGCCGCGCACGCCGCCACCCGCACCGGGCACCGCGGCGCGAACGCGCACCCCGCCGGCGGCGAGTCGAGCGACGGCGGCCGCCCCGGCACCGCGGTGACGGACACGTGCTCGTCCCGCGGGTCCGCGAACGACCCGAGCAGCCCGCGGGTGTACGGGTGCAGCGGTGCCGCCGCGAGGTCGGCGCTGGGCCGGGACTCGACGATCTGCCCCGCGTACATGACCAGCACCCGGTCGGCGATCTCCAGCACCGTCCCGAGGTCGTGGCTGATGAACAGCACCGAGAACCCGTGCTCGCGCTGCAGCCGGCGCAGCAGGTCGACGATCGACCGCTGCACCACCACGTCGAGCCCGGTGGTCGGCTCGTCCAGCACCACGAGCCGCGGCCGGAGCAGCAGCGCGAGCGCCAGCACGACCCGCTGCCGCATCCCGCCGGACAGCTCGTGCGGGTAGGAGCGCAGCACCCGCTCGGCGTCGAGCTCCACGTCGCGCAGCACCTCGAGCACGCGCTCGCGCGGGTCGCCGTCGGCGCGCGGGTCCCAGCGGTGCGCCTCCATCGTGTCCCGGAACTGCCGCTCGACCCGGAGCACGGGGTTGAGCGCGTTCATCGACGACTGGAACACCGTGGCGATCTCCCGCCAGCGCAGCCGGTTGAGCTCCTTGGCGGGCAGGGCGTACAGGTCCTGGCCGTCGAACCGGACCTCCCCGCCGGCGTGGTGGGCGGGCCGGTCGAGCAGCCGGAGCAGGGCGTTGCCGAGCGTCGACTTCCCGCAGCCGGACTCGCCCAGCAGGCCGACGAACTCGCCCTCGGCGAGGTCGAACGACACGTCGCGGACGGCGTGCGCGGGCGGCAGGTCCCGGGACCGGTAGTCGACGGACAGGTGGCGGACCTCGACGAGCGGCATCACGGCTCCCTCAGGTGCGGGTTGCTGAGCGCGTCGACCCCGAAGTTCACGAAGGTGAGCGCGGTGGTGAGGAGGGCCAGCAGCAGGCCGGGCACGACCAGGCGGGCGAACGCGCCGGTCAGCAGGGCGCCGTCGGTGTTCGCCCAGTAGAGCATCGTCCCCCAGGAGATGGTGTCGGGGTTGCCGATGCCGAGGAACGCGAGGCCGGCCTCGGCCCCGATGGCACCGCCGACGGCGCCGATGAACCCGACGACGATCAGCGACGTCATGTTGGGCGCGATCTCCCGGAAGATGACGTGGAACGTGCCGTCGCCGGCCATGCGCGCCGCCTGGATGTACTCGCGGTTCCGCAGCGTGAGGATCTGCGCGCGCTTGAGCCGCGCCGCACCGGCCCAGCCGGTGATCGAGATGACGATGATGACCATCCACTCGCTGCCGCCGCCGGGGACGTAGGCGGCGAGGGTGATCATCAGCGGCAGGGCGGGCACGACCAACGCGAGGTTGGTGACGAAGGAGAGCACCTCGTCCACCATCCCGCCGAGGTAGCCGGCGGTCATGCCGACCAGCAGCGAGATCGTGGTGGCGATGGCGCCGGCGACCAGGCCGATCACGAGCGACGTCCGCGCGCCGAAGATGGCCTGCGACGCCACGTCGTAGCCCTTGCCGGTGGTGCCGAACCAGTGCTCGGCGGACGGCGGGAGCCCGCCGGCGAACGACCGGTCGCGCGGGTCGTACGGCGCGAGCACCGGCGCGAGCAGCGCCAGCAGCACGAAGGCCAGCAGCAGGAGCATCCCGAACCGGGCCTTCTTGTTCCGCCACAGGATCGTGAACCACTGCGGCGCCCGGGCGCGGGGCCGCAGGGCCGCGGCGGTCACGCCGCCTCCCGGCGCCTGGCCCGCGGGTCCAGCACGCCGTACAGCACGTCCGCGACCAGGTTGGCGACCAGGACGCCGACCGCGATGAACAGGAAGATCGTCTGCATGAGCGGGTAGTCCTTGTTCGAGACGGCCTCGAGCAGCAGGCGGCCCGTGCCCGGGTAGTTGAAGGTCTGCTCGACCAGCACGGTGCCGCCGATGAGGCCGCCGAGGGCGAGCGCGAACCCGGTGACGTTCGGCAGGATCGCGACCCGCGCGCCGTAGGCGATCGCCAGCCGCCGGTTCGACAGGCCCTTGGCGCGGCCGAACCGCGCGAAGTCCTCGCCGAGCGACTGGACCATGTTGTTGCGCATGCCGAGCAGCCAGCCGATCGGGCCGGTGATCATGATCGCCGCGGCGGGCAGGATGAAGTAGGGCCACGCGTCGGCGACGAAGGCGGCGGTCGGCGCGGGCTCGAGCAGCCCGGAGAACCCGCCGGACGGCGGCAGCCAGCCGAGCGTGATCGCGAAGACGTAGATCAGCACCAGCGCGATCCAGAAGAACGGCAGCGTGCCGACGAACGCGGACGTCACGGTCAGCACCGAGTCGAACGTCGTGCCGCGCCGCCAGGCCACCCACGTGCCGAGCAGGGTGCCGATCGCGAACGACAGCACGAGGGTGACGCCGACCAGCACGATGGTCCACGGCACGGCCTCGCCGATCACCTCGGACACCGAGTAGGGGAAGTAGGTGTAGGAGACGCCGAAGTTCCCGCTCGCCATGTTGCCGAGGTAGTCGAGGTACTGCCGCCACAGCGGCTCGTCGGGGACGCCGAGCATCGCCCGGACGGCGGCGAGCTGGGCGGGGTCGACCCGGGCCTCCTTGCCGGCGATCCGCTGCAGGATCGCCTGCGCGGGGTCGCCGCCGGACAACCGGGGGATGAGGAAGTTCAGGGTGACGGCGCCCCACAGGGTGAGGAGGAAGAACCCGATGCGCCGCGCGAAGTAGGCCATGTCGTGCTCCGTCGCTCGTCGCGGCGGGGCACGGGTGCGCAGACCCGCGCCCCGCCGCGGGCGGTCAGCCGGTGACCGGGGTCAGCCGCGTGAAGATCAGGTGCTGGTTGTCCGGGCCCGCGTGCGGGTCCTCGGCGCTGGGCCAGCCGGTCACGTTCTTGGTGGTGAACTCGAACCACTTGCCGCCGTACCAGAGCGGGATGAACGGGACCTCGTCGACCATCACCTGCTGGAGCTGGTGCACGATCGGCTTCTGCTCGTCGGCGTCCGGCGTGCCGGCGAGCTGCGCGAGCAGGTCGTCGGTGTGCGCGTCGGACCAGCGGACCTCGTTGGTGGTGGCCCGCTCGCCGATCGGGGCGGTGTTCGCCGAGCCCAGGGGCTCGTCGTAGTTCTGGAACATCGAGCACTGCCCGGCGCGGACGCCGAACGTCATGTCGAAGTTGCCGACCAGCCGGTCCTGCTCGAGCGTCGGGAACTCCGGCGTCTCGACCGTGACCTGGATGCCGAGCGCGTCGAAGTCGTCCTTGAGCGAGTTGGCGGCGGCGGTCCAGTCGCTCCAGCCCTGCGGGGTGATGAAGGAGAACCGCATCGGCTCGCCGTCCTTGCCGAGCCGGCGGCCGGAGTCGTCCAGCGCGTACCCGGCGGCGGTGAGGGCGGCGTCGGCCGCGTCGGGGTCGTAGGGCAGGTAGCCCTCGTCGGGGATGGTCGGGTCGAGCCAGTCGGACTGGCCCGGCAGCACCAGCAGCGTCTGGCTCGCGACCTCCACGTACCCGGACCCGGCGTCCTCGGTCAGCGCCACCCGGTCGAGCCCGACCGAGATCGCCCGGCGGAACTCGACGTCGTCGAACGGCGCCTGCTCCAGGTTCATGAACAGCGAGATGGGGGAGCCGGACGGGAACCAGTAGTGGTGGTGCTCGGGGTCCTTCGCGACGTAGGTCTCCTCGATGTCGGGGACGTACATCGAGTTGTTGTCGTACTCGCCCCGCGCCAGCTTGAGCTGGTCGACCTGGCCGCCGGCGTCCGCCTTCTCGAACCACGGCTCGTCGACGACGACGGTGTCGGCGCGCCAGGAGTCCGGGTTGCGCTCGACGGTGAACCGCTGCGGGTTGAACGACTTCACGGTGAACGCGCCCGTGCCGACCGCGGCGTCCTCGGCGGTGAACGTGACGGGGTCGTCGACGTCCGCCCACACGTGCTCCGCGACGACGAGCGTCTGCAGGTACATCCCGGAGCGGGAGAACGACGGCTGCTCGAACGTCAGCACGACCTCGGTGCCCGAGGTGGCCTCGGCGCCGACCAGCCCGGGCGCGACGCCGCGGGTGTCGAGGGCGGGGTTGTCGCGGAGCAGGTTGAACGTGAAGGCGACGTCGCGGGCGCTGAACGGCTCGCCGTCGTTCCAGGTGACGCCGTCGCGGGTGGTGATCCGGAGCTCGGTCGGGCTCGTCCACTCGTATCCGGTCGCGAGCTGCGGCTCCTCGGTGCAGTCGTAGCTGTTCACCACGTAGAGCTGGTCGTAGATCGTCCACAGCGGCCCCAGCGCCGTCGCCGAGAACGGGTTGTAGTTGGCCTTGGGGTTGGTCTGGCCGGAGAAGTCGCCGAGCACCAGGTGCGACACCCGGCCCTCGTCCGTGAGCCGGTCGCCGGGGGCGCCGCTGCCCTGGCCGCCCCCGCCGCCCCCACCGCCGGTGCAGGCGGTCAGGGCGAGCGCGGCGGCCGCGGCGCAGGCGGCCAGCCGCGCCCGGGACCTCCGTCGTGATCGTGCGTGCATGAGCATCCTTCCTCGTTGAAGGGTGGTGCCGCCGCGGGCGTCGGGCTAGGTCGAGCAGCCGCAGGACTCGCGGAGCACCGGCCGGGTCGGCAGGACCCGGTCGTCGGGGGGCAGGGGAGCGAACGGCTCCCGGGAGCGGCGCGTGGCCGCGAGGACGAGCTCCGCGGCGGTCGAGCCGAGGTCGTGCACCGGCTGGTGCACGGTCGTGAGGGTGGGGGACGCGAGGGCCGCCAGGTCCAGGTCGTCGAACCCGACGATCGCCACGTCCCGCGGGATCGCGACCCCGAGGCCCGGCAGCGTCGCCAGCACCCCGAACGCGAGCTCGTCGTTGGCGCAGACCAGCGCGTCGGGCAGGTCGCCCTCGGCGTGCAGCTGCCGCGCGGCCATCGCGCCGTACCGGGCCTCGAGCCCGTGCCGGACCGGCTCGCCGTGCTCGGCGAGGCCGGCCGCGGCCAGCGCGTCGCGGAACCCGGCGTAGCGCGCGGTGGTGTCGGGCGAGCCGTGCGTGGCGCCGACGAACCGCAGCCGGCGGTGGCCGTGCGCCTCGACCAGGTGCGCGGTGAGCCCGCGCGCCGCCGCCCGGCCGTCGGTGCGCACGGTGACCAGGTCCGGGTGCTCGCCCGCGACCAGTACGACCGGCAGCTTCTCGGCGATCGCGCCGAGCAGGTCGTCCGGCACGGTGCCGCCCTGCACGATCAGCCCGTCGGTGCGCAGCGCGAGCTGGTGCACCGCCTGGACCGCGTCGTGCCGGAGGTGGGTGCCGAGCACGTTCACCGCGACGCCCGCCTCGGCGGCCACCGACTCCGCGCCCTGGATGAGCGCGGCGAAGTAGGGGCCGCCCAGGCCCGGCAGGACGACGCCGAGCGTGTGGTGCCGCTGGTAGGCGAGCCCGCTGCCGAGCACGGAGGGCGTGTAGCCGAGCGCCTGCATCGAGGCGAGCACCCGGTCCCGGGTGCCGCCCGTGACCACCGGGTCGTCGTGGGTGACCCGGGAGACGGTGGCGACGGACACGCCGGCGTGCCGCGCGACGTCGCGGACGGTGGGTCGCCCAGTGCCGGCCATCTCGGTCTCCCTCGTCCGGACCGGCCCTGGATGTAACCGGTTACGGCTCGTACTGTGCAGACGTAACCGGTTACAAGCAAGACCCGATCTCGACCGGTTCCGACAGCTACGAAGGGGTAGCGCGTGGCACCCGTACGGTTCCCGTCCCTGCACGACGACCTCGTCCTGGCGGGGGAGGTGCACTACTTCCGGCTCGACCGCGCCGACTGGGCCGACCGGCTCGACGACGCCCTCGACCTCGGGCTGACCGCGGTGGCGACGTACGTCCCGTGGCTGGTGCACGAGACCGCGGACGGGGCGTCGACGTCACCGGCCGCACCCGGCCCGAGCTCGACGTCGGCGCGTTCCTCGGCCTGTGCGGGGAGCGCGGGCTCGCGGTGGTCGCCCGGCCCGGGCCGTTCGTGATGGCCGAGCTCAAGCACGAGGGCCTGGGGCAGCGGCTGCTCCGCGAGCACCCCGAGGTGGTGCCGCCCGGCTGGGACGGCGTGCCGCCGGAGGCCACCGTCGTCGACTACCTGCACCCGGCCTACCTCGCGGCGTGCGGGGCCTGGCTCGACGCGGTGCTCCCGGTGCTCGCGGCCCGCACCGCCGGTCGGGGCGGGCCGGTGGTGGCGGTGCAGCTCGACAACGAGGTCGGGATGCTGCCCTGGGTGACCAACAGCCCGGACCTGTCGGACGCGACCGTGGCGGACCTCGCGCGGCGGCTGGTGGCCGAGGCCGGCGCGGGCGGCCCGGAGGCTGTGTGCGCGCGGTACGGGGCCGACCCGCGCGACGCCGCCGCGTGGGCGGCCGCGGTGCGCTCGCCCGCGGAGGGCGCGGTCCTCGCGCTGCGCGGGGCCCTCGGCCGGCACGCCCGCGACCGGTACGCGGAGTACGTCGGCCTGCTGCGGGACCGGGTGCGCGCGGCCGGGATCGACGTCCCGCTGCTCGTCAACGTGCACGGCTGCTGGGGCGGCGAGGCGCGGCACTTCCCGCTCGGAGTCGCCCAGCTGCACCGGACCTGGGCCGGCCGGCCGGACGTGCTGCCCGGCGCCGACTACTACCTGGGCGACCTCACGCTCGCGAAGCTGCCGGGCCTGTGGGCGTCGAACGCGTTCCTCGCCGCGACCGTCGCGCCGGGGCAGCCCACCGGGACGCTCGAGTTCGAGGTCGGCACCGGCGACTACGGGGAGGCGCTCGACGTCGCGTGCGGGCCGGAGGCGGCGCCGCTCAAGCTCCAGCTGTGCGTGGCGCAGGGGCAGACGTTCGTCAACTACTACCTGCTGACCGGCGGGCGGAACCCGCTGCTGCCCGCGCCGGTGGGCGACGGCAACGACCGGGTCGCGAGCACGGGGGAGCGGCACGGGTTCGCCGCGCCGGTGGACCCCGAGGGCCGGCGCGCCCCGGGGTGGGAAGCGCTCCGCGGCGCCACGCGGGCGGTGGCGGACGCGGCGGCACTGCTCCGGGCCGCGCGGCCGGAGCCGTCGCCCGTCACGCTCGGGTTCGTCCCGGACCACTACATGACCGAGTACCGGTACCCCGGGTCCGCCCGGGAGGCCGCGCACGTGGCGGGGCTCGAGCGCTCCCGCGGCTCGGGGCCCCGAGAGGTGCTGACCCGCGCGCTGGTGCTCGGCGGGTTCGCCCCGGACGCCGTCGACCTGCAGGCGGACGGGTCCTCCGGCGCGCGCACGCTCGCCGGGCTGCCCGCGGGGCACGTGCTGGCGCTGGGGTCGACGCCGGTGCTGGCCGCAGTGGTCCAGGAACGGCTCGCGGGCTGGGTGCGGGCCGGCGGGCGGCTGCTGCTGCACGGGCCGGTGCCGACGCTCGACCCGCTCGGCGAGCCGTGCACGGTGCTGCTGGACGCGCTGGGCGTCGCGGCCGGTGCTCCGGTGGAGTCGACGGCGACGCGGTTCCCGTCGGTGACGCCCGCGGACGACCGGCTGCCGCTCGCCGAGGTGCGCGCCGGGTTCGTGCAGGCGCTGACCGCGCTGCCGCCCGGGGCCGACGTGCTGGCCCGGGTCACCGGGTCGGGCGAGCCGTGCGTGGTCCGGGTGCCGTGCGGGGCGGGGGAGGCGCTGCTCGTGGCGGCGGACCTGCCGTGCGCGCTGCCGGCCTGGGCGGCGCTGCTCGGGGCGCTGGGGGCGGCGCCGGTGGTCGCCGCGGAGTCGACGGCGCCCGTGGTGGTGGTGCCGACGGCGGCGCCGGACGGGACGCGGGTGGTGCACGTGCTCAACGTGTCGCCGTGGCCGGCCGAGGTGCGCCTGGCGCGGGGCGGGGTGCCGCTGGCGGGGCCCGGGGCCGGTCCCGGGTCCGGCGCACGGCCGGGGGTGCTGACGCTGCCCGCGCGCTCCGGGGCGTGGCTGGTGCAGCCGCCGGGGTCGGACGGGGCGGGGCTCGGCTACGCCGGCGCGGAGGGGGCGGCCCGGTGGGCGTGACGGACCTCGCCGGCCGGCTCGACCGCGCCGTGCTCTACCAGATCTACCCGCAGTCGTTCGCGGACGCGGACGGCGACGGGATCGGCGACCTGCGCGGCATCGCCGACCGGCTCGACTACCTGGCGTGGCTCGGCGTCGACGCGATCTGGCTGAGCCCGTGCTTCGCGTCCCCGTTCGCCGACGCCGGGTACGACGTCGCCGACTTCCTGCGGGTGGCGCCGCGGTACGGGACGAACGAGGACCTCGCGGCGCTCGCGGACGAGGCCGCGCGGCGGGGGATCGCGGTGCTGCTCGACCTGGTCGCCGGGCACACCTCCGACCAGCACCCGTGGTTCCGGGCCGCGGCGGACGACCCCGCCGACGACCGGTACGTGTGGTCGGCGACGCCCGCGGACGGGTTCCAGCCGGGGCCGGGGCGCCGCGGCGGGTACTACCTGCCGAACTTCTTCCCGGTGCAGCCCGCGCTCAACTTCGGCTACGCCCGGCCGGACCCCGCGCAGCCGTGGCGGCAGCCGGTCGACGCCCCGGGCCCGCGGGCCAACCGCGCGGCGCTGCAAGAGATCATGGCGTTCTGGTTCGACCGCGGGGTGGCCGGGTTCCGGGTCGACATGGCCGGGTCGCTGGTGAAGGACGACCCGGGGCTGGTCGAGACCGGCCGGCTGTGGCGCGGGATGCGCGACTGGCTGGACGCCGCGCACCCCGGGCGGGTGCTCGTCGCCGAGTGGGGCGACCCGCGGGTGTCCGTGCCCGCCGGCTTCCACGCGGACTTCTTCCTGCAGTTCGGCGGCGGGAACGACGGGCTGGCGCTGCGCTCGCTCTGGAACAACGGGGCCGGCACCGCGGACGAGGTCTGGGAGGAGCGGCCCGCGTGGGCCGACGCCGCCGGGCTCGGTGACGCGGCGCCGTTCGTCGAGGCGTGGCGGGAGGCGGACGCGGCGATCAGGGCGTCGGGCCGCGGCGGGGTCACCGGGCTGCCGACGTCGAACCACGACTTCACCCGGCTGGTCGCGGGCGACCGGGACGCCGAGCAGGCG
>NZ_DASQCJ010000037.1:0-24578 GCF_035634735.1 Cellulomonas sp. | reverse complement strand
GTGTTCCTGGCGAACTCCGGCGGCACGTGGGACAACGCGAAGAAGCTGGTGGAGGACGGCCGGTACGGCGGCAAGGGCTCCCCGGCGCACGACGCGGTGGTCATCGGCGACACCGTCGGCGACCCGTTCAAGGACACCGCGGGCCCGGCGATCAACCCGCTGATCAAGGTGATGAACCTGGTGGCGCTGCTCATCGCGCCGGCGGTGGTGACGGTCAGCCTCGGCGACGGCGCGAACCACGTGCTCCGGCTGTCGATCGCGATCGCGGCGGGCCTGATCGCGCTCACGGCGGTGGTGCTGTCCCGGCTGCGGGCGGCGCGGGTGGACGAGGAGGCGCGGCTGGAGCGCGAGGTGCCGCTGCGGGCGTGACGCCGGGGTGGCGGCACGGCGGCGGCCCACCGGTCGCCTCGACGCCCGGCGGGCCGTCCGGCAGGCTGGGCGCCATGACCTCGAGCCGCGCCGCCGCCCGCCGTCCCTCCCGCCGAGCCGCCCGCGGCGCCCTCGCGGGCGCCGCCCTGCTCGCCCTCGTCGTCCCGCTGGCCGCCTGCTCCGGCGACGACGAGAGGGTGCAGGCCTTCTGCTCCGCGGGCGAGGACGCGATGACCGAGATCACCGCGGCCGGCTCGCTGAGCGACGACCCGCAGGCGTTCGCCGACGCCATCTCCGACGCGCGCGACCAGTTCGACGAGGTCGAGGCCCCGGACGAGATCGCCGACTCCTGGGGCGTGTTCACCTCGACGTTCGCCGAGCTGGACGACGCGCTGGCCGACATCGACCCGACGGACCAGGAGGCGTTCACCGCGGCGCTGCAGCAGTTCGCCGAGCAGGCCGACTCCGACGACCTGTCGGCGGCGAGCGACGACCTGAGCGCGTTCACCACCGAGAACTGCGATTGACCGTGCGGCTGCACCTCGTCCGGCACGGCCAGACCCCGTCCAACCTGGTCCACGCGCTCGACACGGCCGCCCCCGGCGCGCCGCTCACCGCGGAGGGCGAGCGCCAGGCCCGCGCGGTCGGGCGGGCGCTGGCCGCCGAGCCGCTCGACGCGGTGTACGCCTCGACGCTCGACCGCGCGCGGGCGACCGCCGCCGAGGTGGCGCGGCCGCACGGGCTCGACGTGCAGGTGCGGGAGGGGCTGCGCGAGGTGCTGGCGGGCGACCTGGAGATGCGCACGGACGAGGGGTCGGTGCACCGGTACCTGTCGACGATGGTGGCCTGGGCCTCCGGGGACCTGGACGCCGCGATGCCGGGCGGGGAGTCGGGCCGCGCGACGCTGGACCGGTTCGACGCCGTGGTGGACGAGCTGCTGGGCACCGGGGCGGAGACGGTCGCCGCGGTGAGCCACGGGGCGATGATCCGGCTCTGGGCGCTGACCCGCGCCGGGAACCTCGACGCGGCGATCGCGGGGCGCTGGGCGCTCGACAACACGGGCGTGGTGACGCTGGAGACCGGCGGGCCGACCGGGTGGTACGCGACCCGGTGGCAGGACCAGGTCGTGCCGCACGCCGAGCCCGCCGCGCCCGCCGGGGGCGACGGGCCGGGCGGGGAGCCGCTGCCGGTATGAGGCCGGGCCGCCCGCCCGCGTCGGGGAGGATGGTCCGGTGGACGCCGCACCGACCGAGCCCCTGACCGCCGACCCCGCGCTCGTCGACGCCCTGCGCGCCGACCTGGCCGCGTCCGGGTTCACCGTGCCCGGCGTCGAGGAGCTGCTCGGCCCGGTCGCGAGCGCCGCGCTGCACCGCGAGGAGCCGGTGCCCGCGCTGCTGGCGACGGCCGGCGACGAGCCGCGCGCGGCGCTGGTCCGGGCGTTCGTGCTCGGCGTGCCGGTGCCCGCGGCCGCGCTCGCCCGGGCGCTGCCGTCGCTCGGCGTGGCCGGGGCGGAGCGGCTGGGGCTCGTCGCCGCGGCCGGGTCGGGGGCGGACGACGCCGTGCGCGCGCGGGTCGACCTGCGGCCCTACGAGGCGGAGGACGCGGCCGGGCCGGTCGACTGGTGGGTGGCGTCCGACCTCGGCGAGCTCGCCACCGGCGGGGCGCTGCGGACCGACCACGTGCTCGGGGTCGGCGGGGCGTCGACGACCCTGGCGCAGGTGACGGTCCGCGAGCCCAGCGCCCGGACGCTCGACCTCGGCACGGGCTGCGGCATCCAGGCGCTGCACGCCGCCCGGCACAGCGACGTGGTCGTCGGCACGGACATCTCGGCGCGGGCGCTCGGGTTCGCGCGGTTCAACGCGGCGCTCGCCGGGCTGGCGCCGGGCGGGCTGGACCTGCGGCTCGGGTCGATGCTGGAGCCGGTCGCGGGCGAGCGGTTCGACCTCGTGGTGAGCAACCCGCCGTTCGTCATCACCCCGCGCGCCGCCGCGGACGTGCCCACCTACGAGTACCGGGACGGCGGGCGCACCGGCGACGCCATCGTGTCCGACCTGATCACGTCGGTCGGGTCCGTGCTCGCCCCCGGCGGCGTGGCGCAGCTGCTCGGCAACTGGGAGGTGCGGCGCGGCGAGTCCTGGGACGAGCGCGTCGGCGCCTGGCTGGACGCGTCCGGGCTGGACGGCTGGGTGGTGCAGCGCGAGCTCCAGGACCCCGCCCAGTACGCCGAGACCTGGATCCGCGACGGCGGCACCACGCCCGACCGCGACCCCGCGGCGTGGCGCGCCCGGTACGCCGCCTGGCTCGCCGACTTCGCGTCCCGGGACGTCGAGGGCATCGGGTTCGGCGTCGTGGTGCTGCGCCGCCCGGCCGCGGACCTGGCGGACGCCCCCCGGCTGCGGCGGCTCGAGGAGGTCACCGGCACCGTGCGGCAGCCGCTCGGCCCCGCCATCGGGGCGTCGCTGGCCGCGCACGACTGGCTGCGCCGGCGGGACGACGCGGCGCTCGCGGGCGAGCGGCTGCTGGTGCCCGGCGACGTCACCGAGGAGCGGTACCTGCGGCCCGGCGACGTCGACCCGCAGATCGTGCTGCTGCGGCAGGGCGGCGGGTTCGGGCGGACGGTGCAGGCGGGGACGGCGCTCGCGGGGCTCGTCGGCGCGTGCGACGGGGAGCTGACCATCGGGCAGATCGTCGGCGCCCTGGGCGCGCTCCTGGGCGTCGACGCGGACGCGGTGGCGGCGGACGTGCTGCCCGAGGTGCGCGGCCTGGTCGCCGACGGCCTCCTGCTCCCGGCCTGACCCCCGGGGCCCGTTCCCGCACCGGCCCCACCCCACCGGCCGCACCCGACACTGGATGGTTGTGACGAACACGCCGACGGCGTGTCGGTCACCACCATCCACTGTCGAGGTGTTCGCCCGCCACGGCGCCCCCGCGTCCCCGCCCGCACAGGCTGGGCACAGGGTGGTGCTAAGACCGGCCCAGCCTGCCTCCCTACCGTCCTGACCAGCCGGGACGGCCCCGCGGCACTCGCCCGCGAGCGCGGTCCGTCCCCGACGGACCGAGGGAGAACATGCTGTCGCTGTGGAGGCGCACCCGACCGTGGGTGCGGGTGGTGGCCGTCGCGCTGCTGGTGGGCGTCGCCGGGACCGGGGTGTACTGGTTCGGGTTCCGCGAGGCGCCGGCGCAGGCCGCGACCCCGGAGTCGACGACCACGGCGGTGGCCGCGAGCCTGTCGACGATCCAGCAGTCCGTCTCGGCGTCCGGGACGCTGACGCCGACCGTCCAGGAGGACGTGTCGTTCGCGGTGAGCGGCACCGTGACCTCGGTCGACGTCGCGGCGGGCGACACCGTGACCGCGGGGCAGCAGCTCGCGACGGTCGACACGCTGCAGCTGGACGCCGCGCTGCTCCAGGCGAGGGCCGACCTGGCGAGCGCGCAGGCGTCGCTGTCGAACGCGCAGGACGAGGCCGACGGCTCCGACGCCTCGGACGCGCAGGTCGCCGCGCTGGCGGCCCAGGTGGACGTCGCGCAGACCGCGGTCGACGACGCCGAGGCCGACCTGGCCGGCGCGACGCTCACCGCGCCCGTGTCGGGCCTGCTGACGACGGTGGACGTCGAGGTCGGCGACGCCGTCACCGGGTCGGGCTCGTCCTCGGGCAGCAGCGGCTCCGCCGGCGGCAGCACCGGCGGCACCGGCGGCACCGGCGGCACGGGCGGGATGGGCGGCAGCAGCACGGGGTCCACGGGGTCGTCCTCGGCCACGTCGACCAGCACCGCGCAGTTCGTCATCGTCGGCACCGACGCGTGGCAGACCAGCGTCAGCGTGGGGGAGTCGGACGTGGCCCTGCTCGCCGTCGGGAACCAGGCCGAGCTCACGACCAGCAGCTCCACCGACACCATCTACGGGACCGTCACCGAGATCGGGCTGCTGTCCAGCAGCTCCGGCGGCGTCGCGTCCTACCCGGTGACCGTCGCGGTCACCGGCAGCCCCGAGGGGCTGCACGACGGCGAGTCGGTGGACGTCTCGATCATCTACGAGCGCCGCACCGACGTGCTGACCGTGCCCGCGTCGGCGGTGACCACGGACGACGACGGCCAGACCGTCGTCACCCAGGAGGGCGCGGACGGCGGGACGGTCACCACGGCGGTCACCGTCGGCGAGACCTCCGGGACCATGATCGAGATCACCGAGGGCCTGGCCGAGGGCGACGAGGTGCTGGTCACCACGTTCAGCCCGCGCGCCTCCGGGTCGGGCGACGGGTCCGGTGACACCGAGCAGGGCCAGTTCCCGGGCGGCGGGCAGATGCCCGACTTCTCGTCCGGCGAGATGCCCGACTTCTCGCAGATGCCGGGCGGCGGCGCGGGCTTCCCGGGCGGCAGCAATGGCTGAGCTCGTCCTCGACCGCGTCCCCGGCGCGCCCGACGCCGCCGAGACGGTCATCGAGCTCGCGGGCGCCCGCAAGACGTACCGCACCGGCAGCATCGAGTTCGAGGCCCTGCGCGGCGTCGACCTGGCGATCCGCACCGGCGAGTACGTCGCGATCATGGGCCCGTCGGGCTCGGGCAAGTCGACGCTGATGAACATCGTCGGCTGCCTGGACGTCCTGACCGCCGGGGAGTACCGGCTGGCGGGGGAGGACGTCGGCGAGCTGGACGAGGTCGAGCTGGCCGACGTCCGGAACCGGCGGCTCGGCTTCGTGTTCCAGCAGTTCCACCTGCTGCCGTCGCTCACCGCGTGGCGGAACGTCGAGCTGCCCCTGGTCTACGGCCGCGTGCCGGCCGCGGAGCGCCGCGAGCGCGCGGTGGCCGCGCTGGAGCGGGTCGGCCTCGGCGACAAGCTGGACAACCGCCCGGGCGAGCTGTCCGGCGGCCAGCAGCAGCGCGTCGCCGTGGCCCGCGCCCTGGTGGGCGAGCCCGCGCTGATCCTCGCCGACGAGCCCACCGGCAACCTCGACTCCCGGTCCACCGAGGACGCGCTCGCGCTGTTCGACGAGCTGCACGCCCAGGGCCGCACCATCGTGCTCATCACCCACGAGCTCGAGGTCGCCGAGCACGCCCGGCGCATCGTGTTCGTGCGGGACGGCCTCATCCAGTCCGACGAGGTGAACCCGCGATGACCTGGTCCGAGACCCTGCGCACCGGCTGGGCCGCGGTGCGGGGCCACAAGCTGCGCTCGATGCTGACCGTGCTCGGCATCCTCATCGGGATCGCCGCGGTGATCCTCACCGTCGGGCTGGGCCTGGGGACGCAGAAGGACGTCAGCCAGCAGATCAGCGCGCTGGGGTCGAACCTGCTCATCGTCACGCCGGGGTCGTCGACCGACTCCGACGGCGTGCGCGGCGGGTTCGGCACCGGCGCGACGCTGACCCGCTCGGACGCCGACGCCCTGTCCTCCGAGGTCAACGCCCCGGACATCGGCGCCGTCGCGCCGGAGAAGGAGTCGTCGCTGTCCGTCGAGGCCAACGACACGAACTGGACCACCACGGTCGTCGGCACCACCGAGGACTGGCTCGACGTCCGGTCCCGCGCGGTCACCTCCGGCGAGTTCCTCACGGCGGACGACGACGCGGAGGGCGCGACCGTGGCCGTCATCGGCGCGACCACCGCCACCGAGCTGTTCGGCACCACGAACGTCGTCGGCCAGCAGCTGACCATCGCGGACACCGCGTTCACGATCGTCGGGGTCCTCGACACCGCCGGCTCCAGCACGGACACCGACCTGGACGACCTGGTCGTGATCCCGCTGACCACCGCCTCCGACACGGTGTCGGGCGGCTTCGACCGCAACTCGCTGACCACGATCTACGTGCAGGCCGCGTCCGCGGACCAGCTCGCGGCGGCGTACCAGGAGGCCGACCAGCTCCTGCTCAACCTGCACGACATCACCGACGCGGACAGCGCGGACTTCAGCATCGACAGCCAGGACTCCCTGGTCAGCACGGCGACCTCGGTCTACCGGACGCTGACCGTCCTGCTCACCGGCATCGCGGCGCTCTCGCTGCTCGTCGGCGGCATCGGGGTCATGAACATCATGCTGGTCTCCGTCACCGAGCGGACCCGCGAGATCGGCCTGCGCAAGGCGCTCGGCGCCCCGCCGTGGGCCATCCGGCGGCAGTTCCTGGTCGAGGCCGGCGTGCTCGGCCTGGCCGGCGGCCTGCTCGGGGCGGCGCTCGGGGTCGTCGCCGCGAAGGTCCTGCCCGACCTGCTGGACACGTCGATCGTCATCTCGGGCGCCGCGGTCGGCGGCTCGGTCGCGATCGCGATGGCCATCGGCCTGGTGTTCGGCGTCTACCCCGCCACCCGGGCCGCGAGGCTCGCGCCCATCGACGCCCTGCGGTCGGAGTGACGTCCGTGCGACCCGCGGCCCCCTTCGGTACCACCATCACGAGGAGAGACATGTCCCGCACCCGTACCGGCCTGCTGGCCGCCCCCGCCGCCGTGGCGGTCCTGGTGCTGCTCGCGGCCTGCTCGAGCGACACCGCCGACGCCGGGTCCACCGGCACCGCGGACGCCGGCGAGGCCGCGCAGGCCGAGGCGCCGTCCGGCCAGGGCGGCGGGGGGATGCCCGGCGGCGGCGGCACCTCGGGCGAGATCGCCGCCGTCACCGACGCCCTCCTGCAGGTCCAGGGCGACGACGGCCAGACGGCGGTCGCCTGGGACGCGACCACGACGATCACGCAGACCGTCACCGCCGCGCTGTCCGACGTCACCGTCGGGTCGTGCGTGGTCGCGTTCACCTCGGGCGACGAGGGCGCGGCGGCGACGTCCGTCGCGATCTCCGCGGCGACCGACGACGGCTGCACGGGCGGCTTCGGGGGCGGCGGCTCGGGCGGCGGGTTCCCGGCGGACGGCGAGCGGCCCAGCGGGATGCCGACCGACCTGCCCGAGGGCGCCGAGCTGCCCGACGGCGCGCCGACGGACCTGCCGGGCGGCGGCGCCGGGGGCTCCGGCGGCGGGTTCGGCGGCGCGACCGCCGGGCTGGTCACCGCGGTCGGCGGCAGCACGATCACCGTCGAGTCGACCGGGGTGCCCGGTTCCGACGACGCGACGACGACGACCGCCACCGTCACCGTCGACGACGCGACCACCTTCACCAGCACGGTCGCGGCCGACGCCACGGCCATCGCGGTGGGGCGGTGCGTCACGGCGCAGGGCGAGGCCGACAGCAGCGGCCAGGTCGCGGCGACGAGCCTCACGCTGTCCGACGCGACCGACGACGGCTGCTCGACCGGGTTCGGCGGGCGCGGCGGCTTCCCGGGCGGGTCCGGCTCGACCGGGAGCGAGGGCGACGATGCGTGACAGCCTGCGGCGGCGCGTGGGCCGCCGGCGGGCCGCTGCGGCCCCCGCGACGCCCCTGACCCCGAAGGCCCTGGCGCGGCGGGCGACCCGCCGCCGGCGGCTCGTGCTCGGCGGGGTCGCCGCGGCGGCCGCGCTCAGCATGGTCGGCGGCGGCGTGGCGATCGCCGTCACCAGCGCGAAGGGCAGCGGCTACCGGACCGCCACCGCGGAGCTCGGCACCGTCGAGCAGACGATCGACGCCACCGGCACGGTCGCCTCGGCCAGCCGGTACGACCGGTCCTTCTCCGTCGCGGGCACCGTCGGCGCGGTCGACGTGGCCGTCGGCGACACGGTCAGCGCGGGCCAGGTGCTCGCCACCCTCGACACCGCCTCGCTGGAGGACGCCGTCGAGCAGGCCGAGCAGGCCGTGGCCGACGCGCAGCAGCAGCTGGAGGACGACATCGACTCCCAGACCTCGGGCAGCAGCAGCTCGAGCAGCAGCACGTCGAGCAGCACGGGCTCCGGCACCGGCTCGTCCGGCTCGCGGTCGTCGACGACCGGGCCCGGCTCGACGGGGTCCGGGTCGACGGGGTCCGGCTCGACCGGGACGGGCTCGACCGGCTCGACCCCGGACGCCGCGGCGGCCGGCGGGGACACGCAGGCCGGCGGGTCGACGGGAGACGGCTCGACCGGCGGCGGCGGGTCGGCGGTGGACCCCGCCGTGACGCAGGCGATCGCCGCGGTGAAGGCCGCGCAGCAGGCGCTGCTCGCGCAGTACCAGACCGCGCAGGCGGCGCTGGCGGAGGCGTCCACCGCGACCGCGGCCGCGCAGGAGGCGTGCCAGGCGGTGCTCGACGGCGACGGCGACGGCTCGGGCGACGGGTCGGGCGGCGGCGCGGCGGAGGAGCCGACCACGGAGCCGACGACGGAGCCGAGCGAGGAGCCGACGCAGGACGCGCCGGCCGAGGACGCCGCGACGGAGGACGCCACCGCGACCGGCGCCGCGGCGACGACGGGTGCGGTGATCACCGGTGCCGCGTTCACCACGAGCGCGACCACCGACGACCTCACGTCGTGCCAGGACGCGATCACCGCCGTGCTCGCGGCGCAGACGACCGTGGACGAGGCCCAGACCAGCCTCATGACCCGGGTGACCGACCTCGACACCGCGGTGACGGCGGCGCAGGACGCGCTGACCTCGGCCACCTCGGATTCGACCGGCGGCACCGGCACGGCGCCGTCGACCGGCGGCACGACGGGAGGCGCGACCGGCACCGACGGCTCCGCGGCCGTCGACCCGAGCGCGGTGCTGCCCGGCGGGTCGTCGTCCGGCACGGGCGCCGCGTCCTCGGGCGCCGCGTCCTCGACCACGGGCTCGGCGCCCTCCGGGGCCTCCGGGTCGGGCGCGTCCGGCGCCGCCGGCGGCTCGACCGTCGCCACCGCGGCCGACCTGCTCGCCGACCAGGCCGCGATCGACCAGGCCGAGGCCGAGCTCGCCCTCGCGCAGAGCAAGCTGGACCTGGTCGACCTGACCAGCCCGATCGCCGGCACCGTCGCGGCGGTGTCGATCGCGGCGGGCGACGAGGTCGAGGCCTCCTCGACGTCGGCGGTCATCACCGTCATCGGCGACGACGGGTACACCGTGTCCACCACGGTGCCGCTGAGCCAGGTCGACCTGGTCGAGGTCGGCCAGGAGGCCGCCCTCTCGGTCCGCACCGGCGACGAGGACCTGACCGGCACCGTCACCGGCATCGGCATCCTCAACGCGTCCACGACGTCGTCCGACCCGACCTACACCGTCGAGATCGCCGTCGACCCGGCGGACGTGGCGCTCTACAACGGCTCCTCGGCCCAGGTGTCCATCGCGGTCGCCGCCGCCGAGCAGACGCTCACCGTGCCGTCGTCGGCGGTGCACCTGGACGGCTCCACGGCCACGGTGCAGGTGCTGAGCGGCGGGTCCGTCGAGTCCGTCGAGGTGGAGCGCGGGGCCGTCGGCGCCGAGCTCACCGAGATCGTGTCCGGCCTGTCCGAGGGCGACCAGGTGGTGCTGGCGGACCTGAGCCAGTCGCTGGTGCCGGACGACGCGGAGTCCGGCAGCGGCCTCAGCGGCCTCGGGGGCAGCACCGACGACTCGTCGTCCGGCCAGGGCCAGATGACGTTCCCCGGCGGCGGCGGCTTCGGCGGCGGCCGGCTCCCGGCCGGCGGCCCGCCCGGGAGCTGAGCCCGGGCCCTCGACGGCGCCCGGCCGGTCCCGCGTACCCCCTGCGCGGCACCGGCCGGGCGCCCTTCTGCCACCCTGGACCCGCCGGCGCCCGCCCGTGGCCCGGCGGGGGAGGGGTCCGCATGCCGCTGCGGTCGGTCGTGCTGTTCGCGCTCGCGGCGCTGCTCGAGATCGGCGGCGCCTGGCTGGTCTGGCAGGGCGTGCGCGAGCACCGGGGCTGGGCGTGGATCGGCGCGGGCGTGATCGCGCTCGGCCTGTACGGGTTCGTCGCGACCCTGCAGCCCGACGCGCACTTCGGCCGGATCCTCGCGGCGTACGGCGGCGTGTTCGTCGCGGGCTCGCTGGCGTGGGGGATGGTGGCGGACGGCTTCCGGCCCGACCGGTGGGACGTGCTCGGCGCGCTGCTCTGCCTCGCCGGGGTCGCGGTCATCATGTACGCGCCGCGGCCGGCCTGAGCGGCCGGGCCCGCCCCCACCGGGGCTAGGCTCGCCGCCAGCCGCACCCGCAGCACCACCCGCACCACCACCTCCGGAGGACGCCCGATGACGCAGACCACGGCACGACCGCACGCGGCGGTCCTCGGCGGCGGCGTCATGGGCGAGGCCCTGGTCACGGCGCTGCTCGCCGCCGGGTGGACCGCGGACGACGTGGACGTCACCGAGCGCAGCGCCGCCCGTGCGATGGAGCTGTCCGGCCGGTACGGCGTGCGCGCCGCCGACCCGAACGCCAAGGCGGTCAAGGGCGCGGGCCTGGTGCTGATCGCGGTCAAGCCGCAGGTCGTGCCCGACGTGCTGGCGGAGATCGCCCCGACGCTGCGGCCCGGGACGCTGGTCGTCTCGGTCGCCGCCGGCGTCCCGGTCGCGGTGTACGAGGCCGCGCTGCCCGCGGGCACCCCGGTCGTCCGGGTCATGCCGAACACCCCGGCGCTGGTCGGCAAGGGCGCCAGCGCGATCGCCCCGGGCACGCACGCGACGGACGAGCACCTGGACCTCGCCGAGCGGGCGCTCGCCGCGACCGGCCTCGTCGTCCGCGTGGCGGAGAAGGACCTGGACGCGGTCACCGCGATCTCGGGCTCCGGGCCGGCGTACGCGCTCTACCTGATCGACGCGATGGCGGAGGCCGGCGTCCTGCTCGGCCTGACCCGCGACCTGGCGACCCGGCTGGCCGTCGCGACGGTCGAGGGGTCGGCGGCCCTCGCCGCGCAGACCGGCGACCACCCGGTCGTGCTGCGCGAGCGGGTGTCCTCGCCCGGCGGGACGACCGTCGCGGGCGTGGCCCAGCTCGACGCGCACGGCGTGCGGGCGGGCGTGGTCGCGGCGGCCCGCGCGGCGCACGACCGGTCGCGGGAGCTCGGCGCGGCGGCGGCCCCGTCGCCCCGCGAGGACCGGTAGGCCCGCGGTGACCGGCACGCCCGGCGCCCCCGCCGTCCGGCGCCCGCCCGCGATGAGCGACGTCGCCGCGCTCGCCGGGGTGTCGCACCAGACGGTGTCGCGCGTGCTCAACGACCACCCGAGCGTCCGGCCGGAGACCCGCGAGCGCGTGCTCGCGGCGATCGCGGAGCTGGGCTACCGCCGGAACAGCGCGGCCCGGGCGCTCGTCACGCGGCGGTCGGGGGCGCTCGGCGTCGTCACGACGTCGTCGGTGCACCACGGCCCGACCAGCACGCTGATCGGCCTGGAGAGCGCGGCGCGCGAGGTCGGCTACTACGTCAGCGTCGCGGCGATCGACACCTTCGACGCCGGCACGATGCGCGGGGCGCTCGACCACTTCCTCGACCAGGCGGTCGAGGGCATCGCGATCATCGCGCCGCAGGTCGACGTGGCGGAGGCGGTCGCGGCGTTCGACGTCCCGGTGCCGGTCGTGTCGGTGACGTCGGGCGAGCCCGTGCCCGGGCCCGCGCACGTCGTGGCGGTCGGCGTCGACCAGCGCGAGGGCGCCCGGGCCGCGACCCGGCACCTCGTCGACCTCGGGCACCGCGAGGTGGTGCACCTGGCCGGGCCGCAGGACTGGTTCGACGCGCAGGAGCGGCTCGCGGGCTGGCGGGAGGCGTGCGCGGCGGCGGGGGTCGGGGCGCCGGAGCCGGTCGAGGTCGACTGGTCGGCCGAGTCCGGGTACCGCGAGGGGCTGCGGCTGGCCGACGCAGGGGCGCCGACGGCGGTGTTCGCGGCCAACGACCAGCTCGCCCTCGGACTGCTGCGGGCGTTCTGGGAGCGCGGGCTGCGGGTGCCGCAGGACGTGTCGGTGGTGGGCTTCGACGACGAGGCCGGCGCGGCGTACTTCGTGCCGCCGCTGACCACCGTCCGGCAGGACTTCCCGGCCCTCGGCCGCAGCGCGATCCGGGCCCTGGTCGGCGCC
This sequence comes from Cellulomonas sp., assembly GCF_035634735.1. GTDB lineage: Bacteria > Actinomycetota > Actinomycetes > Actinomycetales > Cellulomonadaceae > Cellulomonas. The sequence continues at coordinate 12,358 of NZ_DASQCJ010000037.1, read as the reverse complement.
CTGGCGGGCGACCCCCCGCCGCGCACCCTGCTGCCGGCGACCCTGGTCCCGCGCGCGAGCACCGCGGCCCCCGCCGCGCGCTGACGCTCCCCGCGCTCCGCCCCCTCGCCTCACCCCGCGCCGCTCGTTCGCCGAGACGGCAACTCTCGGCTGCGACCGGAGGTCCGCGCACAGCCGAGAGTTGCCATCTCGGCGAGGTCAGCCCGTCGTGGGAGCGCCGCGTCGCGCGCGTCAGCAGGGCAGTTGGCCGCGTGCCGTGTGAGCGCTAACATCGGGGCAGGGCGCGGCGCTTCGCCGCGTGCGGCAACATCGCAAGGGACGCGGGCAGCGCAGCCCGACGCGCGAGGACGGAGCACGCAATGGCGCAGGACCACGACGACGCACGCCGCGACGAGATCGCCGCCGCGATCACGGACGGCCGGACCTCCCTCGGCATCGAGCTCGGCTCGACCCGGATCAAGGCCTGCCTGATCGGCCCGGACCACGCGCCGGTCGCCACCGGCAGCCACGAGTGGGAGAACCAGTACGTCGACGGCGTGTGGACGTACTCCCTCGACGCCGTCTGGGCGGGCCTGCAGGAGTCGATCGCCACGCTGCTGGCCGACGTCGAGCAGCGGTACGGCGTCCGCCCCACCACGTTCGGCGCGCTCGGCGTCTCCGCGATGATGCACGGCTACCTGCCGTTCGACGCCGACGGCGAGCTGCTGGTGCCGTTCCGCACCTGGCGGAACACCTCGACGGGTCGCGCCGCCGCGGAGCTCACCGACAAGCTCGGCTTCAACATCCCGCTGCGCTGGTCGATCGCCCACCTCTACCAGGCGATCCTCGACCACGAGCCGCACGTCCCGCAGATCGACTTCACGACGACGCTGGCGGGCTACGTGCACTGGAAGCTCACCGGCCGCAAGGTGCTCGGCGTCGGCGACGCGTCGGGCATGTTCCCGATCGACCCGGCCACCCGCGGCTACGACGCGACGATGCTGGCCCAGGTCGACGAGATCGTCGCGACCCGCCGCCCGGGTCTGCGGGTCGAGGCTCTGCTGCCCAAGGTGCTCCCCGCGGGCGCCGACGCGGGCCGCCTCACGGAGGAGGGTGCCGCCCTGCTCGACCCGACCGGCACGCTGCAGGCCGGCGTCCCGCTGTGCCCGCCCGAGGGCGACGCCGGCACCGGCATGGTCGCGACCAACTCGGTCGCCCCGCGCACCGGCAACGTCAGCGCCGGCACGTCCATCTTCGCGATGGTCGTGCTGGAGAAGCCCCTGGCCCGCGTGCACCACGAGCTCGACGTCGTGACGACGCCGGCCGGCGACCTGGTCGCGATGGTGCACTGCAACAACGGCGCCTCGGAGCTGAACGCCTGGGCGGGCCTGTTCGGCGAGTTCGCCACCGCGCTCGGCGCGCCCGCCGCGGCCGACGACGTGTTCGGCGCCCTGTTCCGCGCCGCGCTCGAGGGCGACGCCGACGGCGGCGGCCTGCTGGCGTACAACTACCTGTCCGGCGAGCCGATCACCGGCCTGGACGCGGGTCGCCCGCTGGTGGTGCGGACGCCGGACAGCCGGCTGACGCTCGCGAACTTCATGCGGACCCAGCTGTACTCCGCGTTCGGCACGCTGAGCCTCGGCATGCACGTGCTGCAGGGCGAGGGCGTCGCCATCGACGCGATGCTCGCGCACGGCGGCATGTTCCGGACCGCCGGCGTCGCGCAGCGCCTGCTGGCGGCGGCGATCGACGCGCCCGTCGCCGTCGGCGAGACCGCGGCCGAGGGCGGCGCCTGGGGCATCGCGGTGCTCGCCGCCTACCTCGACGCCGCGGCCGAGCAGGACCTGCCGACGTACCTGTCCGAGCGCGTGTTCGCCGGCGCGGCGGTCGACACCGTGGCCCCGGACCCGGCCGACGTCGCCGGCTACGAGCAGTTCCTCGACCGCTACCGCGCCGGCCTGGCCGTCGAGCGCGCGGCGACCGAGGCTCTCTGACCACCCACTCCCGAGGAGGAGACCCCATGACCCGGACCCTCGCCGACTACCCGGCCGAGGTGCAGGAGGCGGTCGCGCGCACCCGCGAGGTGGTCGCGACCCTGCACGCCGAGCTGCCCCGCTGGGAGCTGATCGTCTGGACGGCGGGCAACGTGTCCCAGCGCGTCCAGGTGCGCCCCGACGGCCCGTCGGCCGACGACCTGCTCGTCATCAAGCCGTCCGGCGTGACGTACGACGAGCTCACGCCCGAGTCGATGGTCGTCTGCGACCTCGACGGGAACCTGGTCGACGGCACCCGCAGCCCGTCCTCGGACACCGCGGCGCACGCCTACGTCTACACGCACATGCCCGAGATCGGCGGCGTCGTGCACACGCACTCGACCTACGCGACGGCGTGGGCCGCCCGCGCCGAGCCGGTGCCGTGCGTGCTGACGATGATGGCCGACGAGTTCGGCGGGGACATCCCGATCGGCCCGTTCGCCCTGATCGGGGACGACTCGATCGGCCGCGGCATCGTCGAGACGCTCCGCGAGTCGCGCAGCCCGGCGGTGCTGATGCGCAACCACGGCCCGTTCACGATCGGCAAGGACGCCAAGGCCGCGGTCAAGGCCGCCGTCATGGTCGAGGAGGTGGCGCGCACCGTGCACATCTCCCGCCAGCTCGGGGAGCCCACGCGCATCCCGCAGGACCAGGTCGACTCGCTCTACGCCCGGTACCAGAACGTCTACGGCCAGGGCAGTGCTGCCCCGGCCGCTGAGCCCACCACGAAGGAGCAGGACGCATGACCAAGCCCTACGCCGACCGCGAGGTCTGGTTCTTCACCGGCAGCCAGGACCTCTACGGCGAGGACACGCTGCGCCAGGTCGCCGAGCAGTCCCAGGAGGTCGCCCGCGCCCTCGACGAGGCGGCCGACGTGCCGGTCCGCGTCGTGTGGAAGCCGGTGCTCAAGGACTCCGTGTCGATCCGCCGGGCGATGCTCGACGCGAACTCCGACGACCGGGTGCTGGGCGTCATCACCTGGATGCACACGTTCAGCCCGGCCAAGATGTGGATCGCCGGCCTGGACCAGCTGCGCAAGCCGCTGCTGCACCTGCACACGCAGGCCAACGTCGAGCTGCCCTGGGACAGCATCGACATGGACTTCATGAACCTCAACCAGGCCGCGCACGGCGACCGCGAGTACGCGTACATCGCGTCCCGGCTCGGCGTCGCCCGCACGACGGTCGTCGGCCACGCGTCGAACCCGGCCGTGGCGAAGCGGGTCGGCACCTGGGCGCGCGCCGCCGCGGGCTGGGCCGCCACGCACGAGCTGAAGCTGGTCCGGTTCGGCGACAACATGCGCAACGTCGCGGTCACCGAGGGCGACAAGACCGAGGCCGAGCTGCGGTTCGGCGTCTCGGTGAACACCTGGGGCGTGAACGAGCTCGTCGCCGCGGTGGACGCGGTCGCGGACGCGGACGTCGACGCGCTGGTCGCGGAGTACGAGGACCTGTACGACGTGGTGCCCGAGCTGCGCCGCGGCGGCGAGCGCCACGAGTCGCTGCGGTACGCCGCCCGCCAGGAGATCGCGCTCGAGACGTTCCTGACCTCGGTCGGCGCCCAGGCGTTCACGACGAACTTCGAGGACCTCGGCGACCTGCGCCAGCTCCCGGGCCTCGCGGTGCAGCGCCTGATGTCGAAGGGCTACGGCTTCGGCGCCGAGGGCGACTGGAAGACCGCCGTCCTGGTGCGTGCGGCCAAGGTGATGGGCGAGGGGCTGCCCGGCGGCGCCTCGCTGATGGAGGACTACACCTACGACCTGACCCCGGGCGCCGAGAAGATCCTCGGCGCGCACATGCTCGAGGTCTGCCCCTCCCTGACCATCTCGAAGCCGAAGGTGGAGATCCACCCGCTCGGCATCGGCGGCAAGGAGGACCCGGTCCGCATGGTGTTCGACGCCGACCCGGGCGAGGCCGTGGTCGTGTCGCTGGCCGACATGCGTGACCGGTTCCGGATGACCGCGAACGTCGTCGACGTCGTGCCCCCGACCCAGGAGCTGCCGAACCTGCCGGTCGCCCGCGCGGTGTGGGAGCCCCGGCCCGACTTCGCCACGTCGGCGGAGGCCTGGCTCACCGCCGGCGGCGCGCACCACACCGTCATGTCGACCGCGGCGGGCGTCGAGGCGTTCGAGATCTACGCCGACATCGCCGGCACCGAGCTGCTGGTCATCGACGAGGGCACCACCCGCCGCGGCTTCCGCGACCAGGTGCGCTGGAACCAGGTGTACTACCGGATCGCCCAGGGCCTCTGAGCCCCGGCGCGCTCCGGCGCCCGGCGCCACGCGCGCCCCGACGGCCCGTCCCCGCAGCTGCGGGGGCGGGCCGTCGGCATGTGAGCGCTCACCTGGCGTTCGCCCGTTCGGCCGCCTGAGTTCGGTGAGCGAACCCAAGCGGCTGCGCCGGGCGGGTGATCCGCGGCCAGCCGGGCGGCCGTGGCGCGGCGCCGAAACCGCCCCTGACCTGCAGCAACGGCCGGACTGATCGCGGGGTCGCGGACCGTTATCCATCTGCAACCTGAGCCCCGAACCTTTGGCTTGACTTCTTGAAGTCAAGCCCGCGAGAGTGTGCACGTGCTCGCCGGTGGCGGGGGAGAACGACCCCGGCACGCGGCGCAGGGCAGGACGGGCGACGGTGCGGTTTCCGCGCCCATGACGACGAGGTCAGCAACCCTCTCGAGGAGGAGAAGGACATGAAGAGCATCCGGTTCGTCGCGCTCGGCGGCGTTCTCGCGCTCGGCCTGGCGGCGTGCTCCGGCGGCGGCGCCGGCAGCACCACGGGCGACGAGACCAACGCGGACCCCAGCGACCTCACGATCGGCGTCGCGATGCCGACCGAGACCTCGGAGCGCTGGATCGCCGACGGCGACGCCGTGAAGAGCCAGCTGGAGGAGGCCGGCTACACGGTCGACCTGCAGTACGCGGCCGACGACATCCCGACGCAGGCGCAGCAGATCGACCAGATGATCACGAAGGGCGCCGACCTCCTGATCGTCGCCTCGATCGACGGCACCGCGCTGGCCAACCAGCTGCAGGCCGCGGCCGACCAGGGCATCCCGGTCATCGCGTACGATCGCCTGATCCGCGACACCGAGAACGTCGACTTCTACGTCACGTTCGACAACTACAACGTCGGCGTCCAGCAGGCCACCTCGCTGCTCGTCGGCCTGGGCATCCTCGACGCCGAGGGCAACGAGGCCGGCGCGACCGGCCCGTTCAACATCGAGCTGTTCGCCGGCTCGCTGGACGACAACAACGCGCACTTCTTCTTCAAGGGCGCGATGGACACGCTGCAGCCGTACATCGACAACGGCACGCTGGTCGTGAAGTCGGGCCAGACCGAGATCGAGCAGGTCGCGACCCTCCGCTGGCTGCAGGAGACCGCCCAGAAGCGCATGGAGGACCTGCTCACCTCCACGTACTCGGACGGCACCAAGGTCCAGGGCGTGCTCTCGCCCTACGACGGCATCTCGCGCGGCATCATCACCGCGCTGCAGAACGCCGGCTACGGCGACAGCATCGAGGCCGGCCTGCCGATCGTGACCGGCCAGGACGCCGAGATCGCCTCCGTGAAGCTCATCAAGGACGGCGTGCAGTTCTCGACGATCTTCAAGGACACCCGCAAGCTCGCGGAGCAGGCCGTCACCTCGGCGCAGGCGTTCCTCGAGGGCGACGAGCCCGAGGCGAACAACACCGAGGACTACGACAACGGCGTGAAGGTCGTCCCGTCGTACCTGCTGGAGTCGGACATCGTCTACGCCGACAACATCCAGTCGCTCCTCATCGACTCGGGCTACTGGACCGAGGAGGAGGTCGCGGCGGGTCAGGCCTCCTGACCCCCCGACCCACCGCGTGACCGACGCGGGCCGGCCGGCACGACACGTGCCGGCCGGTCCCGCGGCGACGTGTTCCATCGCCCGACACGACTGAGGACGGTCGAGGCCGCATGAGCGACCACATCCTGGAAATGCACTCCATCACCAAGACCTTTCCCGGGGTCAAGGCGCTGCAGGACGTCAACCTGAACGTCAAGCGCGGGGAGATCCACGCGATCTGCGGGGAGAACGGGGCCGGCAAGTCCACCCTCATGAAGGTGCTGTCGGGTGTGTACCCGGCCGGCACCTACGACGGTGAGATCCGCTTCGACGGGGAGAAGGTCGAGTTCAGCTCGATCAACGACTCCGAGGACAAGGGGATCGTGATCATCCACCAGGAGCTCGCTCTGGTGCCGTACCTCTCGGTCGCGGAGAACATCTTCCTCGGCAACGAGCGGGCGCGCCACGGCCTCGTCGACTGGAACCGGGCGAACTCCGAGGCGGCCGTGCTGCTCGCCCGGGTCGGCCTCGACGAGAACCCGACCACCCCGATCGGCCAGCTCGGCGTCGGCAAGCAGCAGCTCGTGGAGATCGCCAAGGCGCTCTCCAAGAAGGTGAAGCTGCTCATCCTCGACGAGCCCACCGCGGCGCTCAACGACTCGGACTCCGAGCACCTGCTGAACCTGCTGCGGCACCTGCAGGGCCAGGGCATCACCTCGATCATGATCTCGCACAAGCTCAACGAGATCGCCGAGATCGCGAACTCCACGACGATCATCCGCGACGGCAAGACGATCGAGACCCTCGACATGGTCGAGGACAAGGTCACCCAGGACCGGATCATCAAGGGCATGGTCGGCCGGGACCTCGAGCACCGGTACCCCGAGCACGTCTCGCACGTCGGCGAGGAGGTGTTCCGGGTCGAGGACTGGCACGTCGAGCACCCCACGCAGCCGGGCCGCGTCGTCGTCGACGGCGCGTCGTTCAACGTCCGCGCCGGCGAGATCGTCGGCATCGCGGGCCTGATGGGCGCCGGCCGCACCGAGCTGGCCATGAGCGTGTTCGGCCGCTCCTACGGCCGCAACGTCACCGGCAAGGTCTTCCTGCACGGCAAGGAGATCAGGACCCGCTCGGTGAGCGAGGCGATCGGCCACGGGCTCGCGTACGCGACCGAGGACCGCAAGACCTACGGCCTCAACCTCATCGAGGACATCCGCCGGAACATCTCGGCCGCGGCCCTCGGCAAGCTGTCGAAGGCCGGCTGGGTCAACGGCAACGAGGAGATCAAGGTCGCCGAGGAGTACCGGCGGTCCATGAACATCAAGTCGCCGACCGTCATGGCGCTGACCGGCAAGCTGTCGGGCGGCAACCAGCAGAAGGTCGTGCTGTCCAAGTGGATCTACACGGACCCCGAGGTCCTGATCCTGGACGAGCCGACCCGCGGCATCGACGTCGGTGCCAAGTACGAGATCTACACGATCATCAACAAGCTCGCGGACGCGGGGAAGGCCGTCGTGGTCATCTCCTCCGAGCTGCCCGAGCTCCTGGGCATCTGCGACCGGATCTACACGCTCGCGTTCGGCCGGATCACCGGCGTGCAGGAGCGTGCGGTCGCGACCCCGGAGAGCCTCATGGAGCTCATGACGAAGGAAAAGGAAACGGTTCGATGACGGCTGTGGAAGGCCTGCGGGACATCTTTACGAAGAACCTGCGGACGAGTGGCATCTACATCGCGTTCGTCGCGATCATCGTGCTCTTCGCGATCCTCACGGACGGCGTGCTGCTCGCACCGGGCAACATCACGAACATCGTCCTGCAGTACTCGTACATCCTGATCCTCGCCATCGGCATGGTGATCGTCATCATCGGCGGCCACATCGACCTGTCGGTGGGCTCCGTGGTGGCGCTGACCGGCGCGGTGTCCGCGATCCTGGTCATCAAGAACGGCCAGCCGTGGTGGGTCGGCATCCTCGCCGCCCTCGTGGTCGGCCTCCTGGTCGGCGCGTGGCAGGGCTTCTGGGTCGCGTACGTCGGGATCCCGGCGTTCATCGTGACGCTGGCCGGCATGCTGCTGTTCCGCGGCCTCACCTACGAGGTGCTCAACAACATCTCGCTGTCGCCGTTCCCCTCCTCGTACCAGAAGGTCGCGGGCGGCTTCATCAACGGCCTGCTCGGCGGCAACGGCTTCGACGCCTTCACGCTGATCATCGCCGCGATCGCCATCGTCGGCTACGCGTACTCGGCCTGGCGCTCCCGCATGGGCCGCGTCCGCTACCAGCAGTCCGTCGAGGCGCTGCCGCTGTTCATCCTCAAGATCGTCGCGATCGCGGTCGTCGTCATGGCGTTCGCCTGGCAGCTGGCGCACTCCCGCGGCCTGCCGATCGTGCTGATCATCCTCGCGGTGCTGATCCTGGCCTACAACACCGTCACCACCCGCACGGTGTTCGGCCGCCACGTCTACGCGATCGGTGGCAACCTCAACGCCGCCCAGCTGTCCGGCGTGAAGGTCAAGCAGGTCAACTTCTGGATCTTCGTCAACATGGGCTTCCTGGCCGGTGTGGCGGGCGCGATCTACTCGTCCCGCTCCAACGGCGCGCAGCCCGGTGCCGGCAACATGTTCGAGCTCGACGCCATCGCCGCCTGCTTCATCGGCGGCGCGTCGACGACCGGTGGTGTCGGCCGCGTGACCGGCGCCATGGTCGGTGGCCTGATCATGGCCGTGATGTCCAACGGCATGCAGCTGATGGGCGTGCCGCAGTCGACGCAGCAGATCGTCAAGGGCCTCGTGCTCCTGCTGGCCGTGGCGTTCGACATCTACAACAAGCGCCGCGCGGGCGCCGCCCGCTGACCTCGGGCGCATCGCACGGCCGGTGAGGGCCGGGACGCGGGGGAGACCCCGGGTCCCGGCCCTCGCTGCGTCCCCCGAGGCGGTCGGACATCCGTGAGTGGAAGGTTGTGACGGACACGCCGACGGCGTGTCCGTCACAACCTTCCACTGTCCCGGGGGTCGGGGTCGGGGTGGGTCAGGGGAGGGGTCGCGGGCTCAGAGCCAGCGGTTGCGGCGGAACGCGCGGTGCAGCGCGAGGCACGCCCCGGCGATGACCCCCAGCACCACGAAGTACCCGTACCGCGTCCCCAGCTCCGGCATGTGCTCGAAGTTCATCCCGTAGATCCCCGCCACGGCGGTCGGGACCAGCGCGATCGCCGCCCACGCCGAGATCTTCCGCATGTCCTCGTTCTGCCGCAGCGCGACCCGGCTCTGGCCCGTGGTGACCCGCGCGGTGTTCGCCTGCAGCACGTCGGTGAGCTGCCGGTCGATCACCTCGATCTGGTCGACGGCCCGCAGGAGGTGGTCGTGCACGTCGCGGAAGTACGGCGCGGCCGCGGCGGGCACGTGCGGCACCTCGCCGGCTGCCAGCCGCTCCAGCGGCCGCTGCAGGGGCAGCATCGCCCGGCGGAACTCGGCGACCTCCTGCTTGAGCTTGTAGATCCGCTCGGAGTGGTCGTCGTCGCCCGGGCCGAAGACCTGGAGCTCGATCTCGTCGACGTCCAGGTCGATGTGGCCGAGCGCGACCTCGTAGGCGTCCACCACGCGGTCGGCGGTCCGGTACAGCACGCCCGCGGGGCCGAAGTCCTCCTCGGCGGGCACGCCGGCGTCGAGCTCGGCGCGCACCTGGCGCAGCACGCCGCCCTCGCCGTGCCGGACCGAGACGACCGCCTGCGGCCGGAGGAACATCGCGATCTCGGTGACCTCGACGACCTCCACATGGTCGACGTACCGGACCGGCTTGAGCACGGCGAACACGACGTCGTCGTAGATCTCGAGCTTGGGCCGCTGGTGGGCGTGCACGGCGTCCTCGACGGCCAGCGGCGGCAGCGCGAACTCCTCGGCCACCTCGGCGATGTCGGCGTCCGTGGGCTCGCGCAGGCCGACCCAGACGTAGCCGTCGGTGGCGTCGGCGGCGTGCGCGGCCTTCCCGAGCGGGACCCGCCCGGGCACCCGCTCGCCCCCGGTGTAGAGGCCGCAGTCGCCGATCACGGCGTCGGCCCCGGTGCGCTGCACGTCCGTCACGCCCTCACGATAGGTCCGCGGGGCGCGGCCGGCCCCGCGGACGGCCCCGCGGCGGCCCGCGTCCGCCCCGTGCGCGGCCGGCTCAGCCCGCGCGGCGCAGCGCGACGACCGTGACGTCGTCCGGCCGGCTCCCGCTCACCGCGGCCAGCCGCAGCACCCGCTGCACGGCCTCCTCGGCGCTCGGGCAGTCCAGCAGCTCGCCGACCAGCAACGGCACGCACCGCAGCGAGCCGTCGAACAGGTCGAGCACCCCGTCGCTGAACGTCAGCAGCAGGTCGCCGGGCCCGAGGTGCGTCTCGCCGAGGTCGCGGGTGGCCTCGTCGGTCACGCCGAGCGGCAGACCGAGCGCGTCGAGCCGCTCCCACGACCCGTCGGCCCGCACCACGAGCGTCAGCCCGTGCCCCGCGTCGGCGTAGGTGACCCGGCCGGTCGCCGCCTCGAGCCGCGCGTGGAACGCCGTCGCGAACAGCCCGGCGCCGGACAGGTCCGCGTGCAGCACGGCGCCCGCCTGGAGCATCGCGCGGTCGACCGACTCGCCCTGCGCGGAGCCGCGGAGCACGGCGCGCACGGCGGCGGCCAGGATCGCGGCGGCCGGGCCCTTGCCCATCACGTCGGCGAGGCTGAGCACCACGCCGTCCTCCGCGGGGTACCAGTCGTAGAAGTCGCCGCCGACCTGGCTGCTGGGCAGGCAGGCGCCGGCCAGCTCGTAGCCGTCGACCCGCGGCGACTCCCGGGGAAGCAGGCCCATCTGCACCTGCTGGGCGCGCTCGAGCTCGGCGTCGACGCTCAGCTCCTTGGCCACCCAGTGCGCGAGGTCGCGGAGCAGCGCGGACTGGTCGGCGGTGAACCGGCGCGGGCGGGTGTCGGCGATGCAGAGCGTGCCGAGCGTGCGGCCGTCGGCGCCGACCAGCGGGTGCTCGGCGTAGAACCGCAGCACGGCGCCCGGCCCCCGGTCCTCGAGCACGGCGACGCCGTCGGGGCCCGTCGCGGGCGCGGGCGTCCCGGCGAGCTCGGCCGGCACCACCATCGGCGCGGGGGCGGGCTCGCCGGCGCCGACCAGCGACACGGTGGCGGTGGGCACGTCGAACAGCTGGCGCGCGAGCCGGACGACGCGGTCGAACCGGGGCTCGGTGGCCTCGGCGACGGTCCCGATCCGCTCCAGGGCGGCCAGGCGCTGCGGGAGGCTGCGCGCGGCGGGGGCGGCCGTGTCGAGGGGCGCCACCACGACGGTCGGGCCGGCGGCGTCGGCGACGAGGCCGGGCAGCGCGGCGAGGTCGACCGCGTCGGCGCCGTCGCGCGAGGGCTCGCGCGGGGACGGCACCGAGGGGGTGGTCGTGCGGGTCGGCACCGATCACCTCCTGGGCGTGCGCGACGGTCCTGCTCTTGGCGGATACATCGGCATCCTGAGCCGCGGGATGAGCCCGCGGGCACGTGCTCCCGCACACGTGCACGGACGTGCGCGCGCCGCGCGTCAGCCCGCGACGCCGCCCAGCACCGCGTCCCGGGCCAGCAGCAGCGCCCCGCGGGCCGGCGCGCCGACCCCGAGCCGCCCCGCGACCACCTCGACCACCGCGCCCGCCGTGACCGCGGTGCGCTCGGCCAGGACCTCCCGCAGCGGGTCCAGCAGCACGTCCCCGGCCCCCGCGAGCGCGCCGCCGACCACGAGCACGTCGGGGTCGAGCACCGTGCACACCGAGGCCAGCGCGGTGCCGAGGTGCCGTCCCACGTCGGACAGCACCCGCCGGCAGCCCGGGTCCCCGTCCGCCGCCTGGGCCAGCAGCTCCGGCACCGTCAGGCGGCCGTGGCTCGCCGCGAGCAGGTCCAGCACGGCGGACGCACCCGCGAGCACCTGGAGGCAGCCGCGGTTGCCGCAGGAGCACACCGGCCCGTCCGGGTCGATCGTCAGGTGGCCGAGCTCGCCCGCGGTGCCGGTGCGGCCGTGCACGACCTCCCCGCCGACGACGACCCCGCCGGAGACGCCCTCGCCCAGCGCGACGTGCACCACGGACCACCGCCCGCGCCCGGCGCCGAGCCGCGCCTCCGCGAGCGCGCCGAGGTTGCCGTCGTTGTCGAAGAGCACGGGGACGCCCGGCGCCGGCGCGAGCAGCCCCGGCGCGGCGACCATCCCGCCCCAGCCCGCGCGCACGCCGGCGCCCGCGACGCGGCCCGTCCGGACCTCCACGGGCGCGGGGACGCCCACGCCGACCGCCGCCACCGACGCGGGGGCCGTGCCGGTCTCCCGCAGCACGCGGTCGAGGAGCGCCCGCGCCGCGCGGACCGCGTGCTCGGCCCGCTGCTGCCCGGGGCCGGGCACGGGCGGCAGGGGGATCGCCGCCTCGACGGGCTCGCCGTCGCCGCGGTCCAGCACGACCCGGACCTCGTCGAGGTAGCAGTGCACGCCGACGAGCGCCCCGCCGGGCGCGAGGGACACCTGGGTGGCCCGCCGGCCGGACCGGGTGGTCGC
>NZ_DASQCJ010000036.1:0-2458 GCF_035634735.1 Cellulomonas sp. | reverse complement strand
CGAGCCCGGCCCGGTCGCCGCCCGCGACGTCCGGGTGGAGCCGGACCTGTCGAACGCCGCGCCGTTCCTGTGCGCGGCGCTGGTCGCCGGCGGCACCGTGCGGGTCCCGGGCTGGCCCGCCGCCACGACGCAGCCCGGCGGACTGCTGCCCGGGATCCTCGAGCAGATGGGCGCGACCGCGCGGCTCGACGGCGACGTGCTCGCCGTGACCGGCACCGGCGCCGCCCGCGGCGTCGACCTCGACCTGCACGCCGCGGGCGAGATCGCCCCCACCATCGCCGCGGTCGCCGCGCTCGCCGACACCCCCACCCGGCTGCGCGGCATCGCGCACCTGCGCGGCCACGAGACCGACCGGCTCGCCGCGCTGTCGGCCGAGATCACCCGGCTGGGCGGGCAGGCGGAGCAGACCGCCGACGGCCTGGTCATCACGCCGCGGCCGCTGCACGCCGGGACCGTCCGCACGTACGCCGACCACCGGATGGCGACCTTCGGCGCGCTGCTGGGGCTGGCGGTGCCGGGGGTGCTGGTCGAGGACGTCGCGACGACCGCCAAGACCATCCCGGACTTCGTGGGCCTGTGGGACGGGATGCTGGCGTGACGGGGGGCTGCTGACGTGGCCCGCCGCGCGCTCGACGAGTCGGACGTCCGCGTCCGGCCCAGCCGCCGGGGCACCCGCCCCCGCACCAAGACCCGCCCGGAGCACGCCGACGCCGACCGCGCGCTGGTCACCGGCGTCGACCGCGGGCGGTACACCGTGCTGGTCGACGCGGACGGGCCGGACGAGCGCGTGGCCGTCGCGATGAAGGCCCGCGAGCTCGGCCGTGAGCGCGTGGTGCCGGGCGACCGGGTCGACCTGGTCGGCGACACCTCCGGCGCCGAGGGGTCGCTCGCGCGCATCGTGCGGATCGTCGACCGCAGCACCGTGCTCCGCCGCACCGCCGACGACACCGACCCCGTCGAGCGGGTCATCGTCGCGAACGCCGACCAGCTCGTGGTGGTCACCGCCCTCGCCGACCCCGAGCCGCGCACCCGGATGATCGACCGGTGCGTCGTCGCCGCCTACGACGCCGGCATGGACGTGCTGCTCGCGCTGACCAAGGCCGACCTCGCGGACCCTGAGGAGCTGCGCGCGCTGTACGAGCCGATCGGCGTCCGGGTGGTCGTGAGCTCCCGGACCGACGAGGCCGCGATCGAGGGGCTGGACGAGGTCCGCGCCGCGCTGGCGGGGCGGATGTCGGTGCTGGTCGGGCACTCCGGCGTCGGCAAGTCGACGCTGGTGAACGCCCTCGTGCCGGACGCGCTGCGGGCCGTGGGCGTGGTCAACGACGTCACCGGGCGCGGGCGGCACACCTCGACCTCCGCCGTCGCGCTGCGCGTCCCCGGCGAGCCGGGCACCTGGGTGATCGACACCCCCGGCGTCCGGTCGTTCGGGCTGGCGCACGTCGACCCGGACCACCTGCTCGGCGCGTTCGCCGACCTGGCCGAGGTGGCCGCGGAGTGCCCCCGCGGCTGCACGCACGCGGCCGACGCGCCCGACTGCGCGCTGGACGAGTGGGTCGAGGCGGCGCCGGACGAGCCGGCGCGCGAGGCGCGGACGGCGCGGGTGGACTCGTTCCGGCGGCTGCTGGTCAGCCGCTCGGGCGCGCCGGACGCGGGCTGACGTGGCCTGACGTGGGCGTCTGCGTCGCGCGGCCCGGATAGGTTGGACCCCATGACCCGGTACGACGACGACCTGCGCCTCGCCCACGTGATCGCCGACCAGGTGGACGCGCTCACCATGTCGCGGTTCAAGGCGCAGGACCTGCGGGTCGAGACCAAGCCCGACCTGACCCCCGTCTCCGACGCCGACCGCGCCGCCGAGGAGCTGATCCGCGCGCAGCTGTCCCGGGCCCGCCCGCGCGACGCCGTGCACGGCGAGGAGATGGCCGACACCGGCCACGGCCCGCGGCGCTGGGTGGTCGACCCGATCGACGGCACCAAGAACTTCGTCCGGGGCGTCCCGGTGTGGGCGACCCTGATCGCGCTGCTCGACGGCGACGAGGTCGTCGTCGGCCTGGTCAGCGCGCCCGCCCTGTCCCGCCGCTGGTGGGCCGCCGTCGGCTCCGGCGCGTGGACCGGGCGGTCGCTGGCCTCCGCGACCCGGCTGCAGGTGTCCGAGGTCGGCCGGCTGCAGGACGCGTCGCTGTCCTACTCCAGCCTGGGCGGCTGGGAGGAGCAGGGCCGGCTCGACCACTTCCTCGACCTGACGCGCAAGGTGTGGCGGACCCGGGCCTACGGCGACTTCTGGTCGCACGTGCTGGTGGCCGAGGGGGCCGTCGACCTGGCCGCCGAGCCCGAGCTCGCGCTGCACGACATGGCCGCGCTGGTGCCGATCGTGACCGAGGCCGGCGGGCGGTTCACGTCGGTGCAGGGCGTCGACGGGCCGTTCGGCGGCAGCGCGCTGGTGTCCAACGGCCGG
>NZ_DASQCJ010000035.1:0-24455 GCF_035634735.1 Cellulomonas sp. | reverse complement strand
GGCCGTGCACGGGCTGGTCGCCGGCTGCCGGGACGCCGGGGACGCGGTCGGCGCGCGGCAGGACGACCGGGTGCGGTCCCGGCCGCACCTCACGCTCGGCCGGGTGGCCCCGCAGCGCGGCGGGACCCGGCGCCGGGACCGCGCCGCGCAGCCGCCGGACCCGGGCGACGTGCTGGTGCACGCGCTCGCCGTCTACCGCGGGCCGCGCTGGCCGGTGACGGAGCTCGTGCTGGCCGAGTCGCTGCCGGGGGAGGGCCGCGCGGGCGGCCCGCTCTACCGGCCGCTGGGCGCCTGGCCGCTGGGCGGCGCCGCGCACCCGTGACCCCGCGCGCCCCGACCCCCGCGCGCCCCGACCCCCCAGGAAACCGCCCCGCACCCCGTCGACCCCTGTGGCACCATGGCCACCATGACCTCCGCCCGCCCCCTCGGCCGCCGATTTCCCGGGCCCGTTCCCGGGCCGCGGCGCTGAGAGGCGCGGCACCAGGTCCCGTCCGCCGGCACGGCGCGGACGGTCCCGCGGCCCCGGAGCGGGCGCCACTAGACTCGCCCGTCGGTCGGCCCGTCGCGCGCGCCCCGCGCGCCTGACGCACGCCGGCCCGCCGCTCCACCCGCAGAGAAGGTCCGGATGACCACGCCCGACACACCCCTGAACCCGCTGGACGCCGACGCCGTCGGCCGCGCCCTGGACGACGCCCTCGCGGCCGTCGCGGCGGCCGGCGACCTCGACGCCCTCAAGTCCGCCCGCCTCGCGCACACCGGCGAGCGCAGCCCGCTGGCGCTCGCCAACCGCGCGATCGGCGGCCTGGCCCCGGCCGACAAGGCCGTCGCCGGCAAGGCGCTCGGCCAGGCCCGCGGCCGGCTGAACGCCGCGATCGGCGCCCGCGAGGAGGTGCTCGCCGCCGAGCGCGACGCCCGCGTCCTCGTCGAGGAGGCCGTCGACGTCACGCTGCCGTCCGACCGCGAGCCCCGCGGCGCCCGGCACCCGCTGGAGCTGCTCCAGGAGCGCATCGCCGACGTGTTCGTCGCGATGGGCTGGGAGATCGCCGAGGGCCCCGAGGTCGAGGCGGAGTGGTTCAACTTCGACGCCCTGAACTTCGGCCCGGACCACCCCGCGCGCCAGATGCAGGACACGTTCTACGTGGCGGCGCCCGACGGCGAGCCCGACCCGCACCTCGTGCTGCGCACGCACACCTCGCCGGTGCAGGCCCGCAGCCTGCTCGAGCGCGGGGTGCCGCTGTACGTCGCCTGCCCGGGCCGGGTGTTCCGCACCGACGAGCTCGACGCGACGCACACCCCGGTGTTCCACCAGGTCGAGGGCATCGCGATCGACGAGGGCCTGACGATGGCGCACCTCAAGGGCACGCTGGACCACTTCGCGCGGGCGATGTTCGGCCCGGACGCGCGCACGCGCCTGCGGCCGTCGTTCTTCCCGTTCACCGAGCCGAGCGCCGAGATGGACCTGTGGTTCCCGCAGAAGAAGGGCGGGCCCGGCTGGATCGAGTGGGGCGGCTGCGGGATGGTCAACCCGAACGTGCTTCGCGCGGCGGGCGTCGACCCCGAGGTGTACTCCGGCTTCGCGTTCGGGATGGGCATCGAGCGCACGCTCATGCTCCGCCACGAGATCGCGGACATGCACGACATGGTGGAGGGCGACGTGCGCTTCTCCACCCAGTTCCGGGCGGTGATCTGATGCCTCGCATCCCCCTGACGTGGCTCGCCGAGCACGTCGAGCTCCCCGAGGGCCTGTCGGCCGAGCAGCTGGCCGCGGACCTGGTCCGCGTCGGGCTCGAGGAGGAGGCCGTGCACCCGGCCGCCGTGTCCGGCCCGCTGGTGGTCGGTCGCGTCGTCGAGCGCGTGCCCGAGCCGCAGAAGAACGGCAAGACGATCAACTGGTGCCAGGTCGACGTGGGCGACCACAACGGCACGGCCGAGGACGGCACGCGCACGCCGCGCGGCATCGTCTGCGGCGCGCACAACTTCGACGTGGGCGACCACGTCGTCGTCGCGCTGCCCGGCACGGTGCTGCCCGGCCCGTTCGCGATCGCCAGCCGCAAGACCTACGGCCACGTGTCCGACGGCATGATCTGCTCGTCGCGCGAGCTGGGCCTCGGCGACGACCACGACGGCATCATCGTGCTCGCGGAGCTGGGCATCGACGCCGCGCCCGGGACCGACGCCCGCGCCCTGCTGGGGCTCGGCGAGGAGGTCCTGGAGATCAACGTGACGCCGGACCGCGGCTACTGCTTCGCGATGCGGGGCGTCGCCCGGGAGTACGCGCACGCGACCGGCGCCGTCTTCACCGACCGCGGCCTGCCGCGCGCGGGCGCCGACGAGGGCCTGGCCACCACGGGCGGCTTCGGCGTCGAGCTCCGCGACGAGGCGCCGATCCACGGCGTCGCCGGCGCGGACCGGTTCGTCGCGCGGGTCGTCCGGGGCGTCGCGGCGAGCAAGCCGTCGCCGACGTGGATGCAGCAGCGCCTGACGCAGGCCGGCATGCGGCCGATCTCGCTCGCCGTCGACGTCACGAACTACGTGATGCTCGACCTCGGGCAGCCGCTGCACGCCTACGACCTGGCGACCCTGGACGGCCCGATCGTCGTCCGGCGCGCCCGGGCGGGGGAGCGGCTCACGACGCTCGACGGCGCGGACCGGGCCCTCGACCCCGAGGACCTGCTCATCACCGACGGCCCGGACGCCGGGCGCGTGCTCGGCCTGGCCGGCGTCATGGGCGGCGCCGAGACCGAGGTCTCGGAGTCGACGACCGACCTGCTGGTCGAGGCCGCGCACTTCGACCCGGTGTCGATCGCGCGCACCGCCCGCCGGCACAAGCTGCCGAGCGAGGCGAGCAAGCGGTTCGAGCGCGGCGTCGACCCGCAGCTGCCCCGCGTGGCGGCGGCCCGCGTCGTCGAGCTGCTGGTCGAGCACGGCGGCGGCACGGCCGACCCGGTGCTCACCGACGTCGACCTGACCACCCCGCCGCCGGTGCTGAACCTGCCGGTGTCGCTGCCGGCGCGCCTGATCGGCCTGGACCTGGACGCGGCCGCCGTGAGCCGGTACCTGCGCGAGATCGGCTGCACGGTCGGCGAGGTCGTCGGGGCCGGGGCGGACGCGGTCGTCTCCGTGTCCGTGCCGACCTGGCGCCCGGACCTCACCGAGCCGGTGGACCTGGTCGAGGAGGTCGCGCGGCTGCACGGGTACGACGCCATCCCGTCGGTCGTCCCGCGCTCGCCGGTCGGCCTCGGCCTGACCGTGGCGCAGCGGCGGCGCCGCCGGGTGGCGCAGGCGCTGGCCGACGCCGGGTGGGTCGAGACGCTGTCGTACCCGTTCGTCGGGGCGGCGCAGCTCGACGCGCTCGCGCTGCCCGCGGACGACGAGCGGCGGACGATGGTCCGGCTGGCGAACCCGCTGTCCGAGGAGCGGCCGTCGATGCGGGCGTCGCTGCTGGTGACGCTGCTCGACACCGCGCGCCGGAACGTCGCCCGCGGCACGACCGACCTCGCGGTGTACGAGGTCGGGGCGGTCACGCTGCCGCGCCCGGGCGCGGCGCCGGCCCCGGTCCCGCCGATCGCGCAGCGGCCGTCCGACGACGTGCTCGACGCCGTGCGCGCCGCGGTGCCGCACCAGCCGCGGCACGTCGCAGGCGTGCTGACCGGCCTGCGGGAGCCCGCGGGCTGGTGGGGTCCCGGCCGCCCGGCCGACCACACCGACGCGATCGACGCCGTGCGGCTGCTCGCCGAGACCCTGGGCGTCGAGCTCGCGGTCGCGGCGGACGCCGAGCGGGCGCCGTGGCACCCGGGGCGCTGCGCGCGGTTCACCACCGCGGACGGCACCCTGGTCGGCCACGCGGGCGAGCTGCACCCGAACGTCGTCGCGGCGCTCGGACTGCCGGCCCGGGCGAGCGCGTTCGAGGTCGACCTCGACGTGCTGCTCGCCGCCGCCCCGCGCACCGAGGTCGTCGCCACCGAGGTGTCGACGTTCCCGGTCGCCAAGGAGGACGTGGCGCTCGTGGTCCCGGCCGACGTGCCGGTGGCCGACGTGCTGGACGCGGTCCGCACCGGCGCCGCGGCCAGCGCGGCGGGCGACGTGCTGGAGAGCGCGCGGCTGTTCGACGTGTACACCGGCGAGCAGGTGGGCGAGGGCCAGCGGTCGCTCGCGTTCGCGCTGCGCCTGCGCGCCGCGGACCGCACGCTGACGGCGGACGAGACCGCGGCCGTGCGCGCCGCGGTCGTCGCGGAGGCCGAGCGCCGCTTCGGCGCCACCCTCCGCGCGTAGCAGCACCCGCGACGGCCCCGTGCCGCGCCGCCCTCCGGGGCGTGCGCGGACCGGGGCCGTCGGCGTCCCCGGCGTCCCGGTGCGGCGAGTTCGCCGGTTCCGCGCGAGTTCGCCGGTTGCGCAGCGGCCTCAGCCGCGCAACCGGCGAACCCGGCCGGTGAGGTCGTCACAAGAGCGTGAGGTCGGCAGAAACGAGTGCCGACCTCGCGCGGTTGTGACGACCTCACGCCCGGCCGCCGCCTCGCCCCAGCCCGTCCGGAGCAGCTCGGGTGATCCGGCGTTCACCCGATCGCAACCTTCGGGTCCCCCGGGAGTGCTTGTGTATCCGGACATACCGCCCATACGTTGTCAGACGGCTGTGTGACGACTGTGATGCGGCCTGCTGACGAGGGCGCCAGAAGCGCCCCCGGGGGATCGGAGAAGATCAGGTGAGCGCTGTACGCACACGCACCAGGTGGGCGGCGAGCCTCGCCGCCGTGGGGGCGATGGTCGGGGTACCCCTGACCGCGGTCCCCGCGGCTGCGGCGGAGGACACCCACACCATCGCGGAGGTCCAGGGCCCGGGCGACGCGTCGCCGCTCGTGGGCCAGACGGTCACGACGTCCGGCGTCGTGACCGCGGTCTACGCGACCGGCGGCTACCGCGGCTACGTCATCCAGACGCCGGGCACGGGCGGGGACACCGACGTCTCGGCCCGGACCGCCTCGGACGCGGTCTTCGTGTTCTCGGGCGCCACGGCGGGCTCTGTCGCGATCGGCGACCACGTCCAGGTGACCGGCGCCGTGTCGGAGTACCAGGGCCTGACGGAGATCACGGTCGGCAGCGCCGCCGGCCTCGTGGAGCTGGGCGACGCCCCCGCCCCGGTCGAGCCCGTGACAGCCGCCTGGCCGGCCGACGACGCCACGCGCGAGACGCTCGAGTCGATGCTCTACCTGCCGTCGGGCGACCTGACGGTGACCAACACCTACTCGACCAACCAGTACGGCGAGGTCGGCCTCGCGAGCGGCACGACCCCGCTCATCCAGCCGACCGAGGTCGCGCGCCCGGGCACCCCGGAGTACGACGCGGCCGTCGCGGACGACGCCGCCCGCGGGATCGTGCTGGACGACGGCGCGAGCACCAACTTCCTGTCGGCCGCGAACTCCGGCCTGACCCCGCCGTACGTCTCGCTGGAGAACCCGGTGCGCGTCGGCGCGGCGGCCACGTTCACCGAGCCGGTGGTCGTCGACTACCGGAACAGCGCGTGGAAGCTCAGCCCGACGCTGCCGCTCGACGCGGCGAACCCGGGCGGCTACCCGGCCACGTTCGAGAACGACCGCACCGCCGCCCCCGAGGGCCTCGGCGAGGCCGACGTGACCGTCGCGTCGTTCAACGTGCTCAACTACTTCACCACCCTCGGCGCGGACACCGCGTCCTGCGTGCCGTACACCGACCGCGCGGGCACCCCGGTGACCGTGCGCGAGGGCTGCGCGCAGCGCGGGGCGTGGAACCCGGCCGACCTGCAGCGGCAGCAGGACAAGATCGTCGCGGCGATCAACGCGCTCGACGCGGACGTCGTCGGCCTCATGGAGATCGAGAACTCCGCGGCCGTCGACGGCGTGGCGGACGAGGCGCTGTCCACGCTGACCGCCGCGCTCAACGCGGCCGCCGGCGAGGGCACCTGGGCGTTCGTGCCCTCGTCGAAGGAGCTGCCGGACGCGTCCGAGCAGGACACGATCACCAACGCGCTGATCTACCGGCCGGCCGCCGTCGAGACCGTGGGCGACGCCCGCGCGCTCGGCACGCAGTCCGGCGACGACCAGGCGTTCGGCAACGCGCGCGAGCCGATCGGCCAGGCCTTCGTGCCGACCGCGGGTGGCGAGCAGCTGTTCGTGGTCGTGAACCACCTCAAGTCGAAGGGCTCCGCCGGCCCGTGGCCGGGCGACGCCGACACCGGCGACGGCCAGGGCGCGTCCAACGAGTCCCGGGTCCGCCAGGCCGAGGCGCTGCGGGACTGGGTCCCGACGGTGCAGGGCGACGCCGAGGCGGTCGCGCTGCTCGGCGACTTCAACTCGTACACCCAGGAGGACCCGCTCCAGGTGCTGTACGCCGCGGGCTACACGGACGCGACGACGGCGCTCGACGCGGGGGAGTACTCCTACTCGTACCAGGGCCTGTCCGGCTCGCTGGACCACGTGCTGCTCAACGACGCGGCCCTGGGCCGGGCGACCGGCGCGGACGTCTGGAACATCAACGCGGGCGAGTCGGTCGCGCTGGAGTACAGCCGCTACAACGCGCACGGCAGCCTGTTCTACGCCCCGGACGCGTACCGGTCCTCGGACCACGACCCGGTGCTGGTCGGCCTGACCGCCGGCGACACCGGCACCACGCCCGACGGCCCGGTCGACCTCACGCTGCTCAACATCAACGACTTCCACGGCCGGATCGACGCCAACACCGTTGCGTTCGCCGGGACGGTCGAGCAGCAGCGGGCCGCGGCCGAGGCCGACGGCGGCGCGGCGGTCTTCCTGTCCGCCGGCGACAACATCGGCGCGTCCCTGTTCGCCTCCGCGGTGGCCGAGGACCAGCCGACGATCGACGTGCTGAACGCGCTCGACCTGGCCGCGTCGGCGGTCGGCAACCACGAGTTCGACCGCGGCTACGCCGACCTGGTCGACCGCGTGATCGCCGACGGCACCAACGCGACCTGGCCGTACCTCGGCGCGAACGTCTACGAGAAGGGCACCGAGAACCCGGCGCTCGACGAGTACACGGTGATCGACGTCGACGGCGTGCGGGTCGGCGTCATCGGCGTCGTCACGCAGGAGACCCCGACGCTGGTCAGCCCCGGCGGCATCGAGACGCTGGACTTCGGCGACCCGGTCGAGGCGGTCAACCGCGTCGCGGCGCAGCTGACCGACGGCGACGACACCAACGGCGAGGCCGACGTCGTCGTGGCCGAGTACCACGAGGGCGCCGGCGCGGGCACGCCGGACGGCGCGACGCTGGAGGAGGAGATCGCCGCGGGCGGCGCCTTCTCGGACATCGCCACGCTGACCTCGGGCGACGTGGACGTGATCTTCACCGGCCACACCCACAAGCAGTACGCCTGGTACGGGCCCGCTGAGCCCGAGGCCTCCGGCGAGTGGACCCGCCCGATCGTCCAGACCGGCTCGTACGGCGAGAACATCGGCAAGGTCACGCTGACCTACGACCCCGCGACCGACGAGGTCTCGGCGCTCGCGGGCGAGAACGTCAAGCGCGTCGCCCCGGCGGCGGGCCAGACCCAGGCCCAGCTCGACGCGGCCCTGGTGGCGCAGTACCCGCGCGTCGCCGAGGTCAAGACCATCGTCGACGCCGCGCTGGCCGAGGCGGCCGTGGTCGGCAACCAGCCCAAGGGCTCGGTGACCGCGGACATCACCACCGCCTACGCGGGCGGCGCCTACCCGGACGGCGTCTACACGGGCGGGACCCGGGACGACCGGTCCAAGGAGTCCACGCTGGGCAACCTGGTCGCCGACTCGCTGCTCGAGACGCTGTCCTCCGCGGACCGCGGCGGCGCGCAGATCGGCGTCGTGAACCCCGGCGGCCTGCGGGCGGAGCTGCTCTACGCGCCCGACGGCACGATCACGTACGCCGAGGCCAACGCGGTCCTGCCGTTCGTGAACAACCTCTGGACCACGACGCTGACGGGCGAGCAGGTCGTCACGATGCTCGAGCAGCAGTGGCAGACCAACGCGGACGGCACGATCCCGAGCCGCCCGTACCTGCAGCTCGGCCTGTCGGACAACGTCACGTACACCTACGACGAGTCGCAGCCCCTCGGGAGTCGGATCACCTCGGTGACGGTCGACGGCGAGGCGATCGACCCGGCGGCGGAGTACCGCATCGGCACGTTCTCCTTCCTGGCCCAGGGCGGCGACAACTTCCGGGTGTTCGCCGAGGGCTCCGGCACCACCGACTCGGGTCTGATCGACCGGGACGCGTGGATCGCCTACCTCGAGGCGCACCCGGGCCTGTCGCCCGAGTTCGACGAGCGCGCGGTCGGCGTGCCGGCCCTGCCCGACGAGGTCACCGCGGGCACCGAGCTGGCGTTCCCGGTGACGGGGCTCAACCTCACCAGCCTGGGCTCGCCGCTGAACACCTCGCTCGACGTGCAGCTCGACGGCGCGTCGATCGGCTCGGCGACGGTGACCGACGGCGCGGCGCAGGTCGCGGTGACGGTCCCGGCGGGCACGGCCGCGGGCGAGCACGTGCTCACCCTGGTCGCCGCCCCGAGCGGCACCGTCGTGACCCTGCCGGTCACGGTGGCCGCCGCGCAGGAGCCGGAGCCGCAGCTGAAGCAGTCCTCGGTCACGCTGTCGGCCAGCCGCAGCAGCCAGTCGTACGGGACCTGGCTGCCCACGCTGCTCGTCTCGCAGGTCCGGGTCGAGGGCACCTGGTTCCCGTCCGGGACGGTCGAGTTCCGGGAGGGCGACCGCGTGATCGGCCGCTCGCCGGTGGTGCTCGGCCTGGCGCTCGGCTCCGTGCCGCGCACCGCCCCGGTCGGCGCGCACGAGTACACGGCCGTGTTCGTGCCGTCCCGGCCGGACGTGGTCGCGGGCAGCACCAGCGCGCCGGTGAAGGTCACCGTCAAGAAGTGACCTGAGCCCCGCACGACGCGGGCCCCCGGTCCCCGGAGCGATCCGGCGGGTCGGGGGCCCGCGTCGTCCCCGCGGGCGGATCGACCGGACCCGCGCGAGCCGCGTGTGGCCGGGCGGTGGGATGCTGCGGGGCGTGTACGCCGAGCGACCGTCGACCCGCGTCCCCGGGTGCGTGCTGTGGTCGGTGACGGCGGCCGCGTCGCCGGACGCGGGCGTGCCGGGAGCGGACGCGTCCGGCGAGGACGTGCTCCCCGACGGCTGCATGGACCTCGTCTGGACCGGCGGCCGCCTGCTGGTCGCCGGCCCGGACACCCGGGCGCACCCGACCGGCCCGCTGCCCGCGCGGCGCACGGCCCTCGGCCTCCGCCTGCCACCCGGGGCCGCCCCGGTCCTGCTCGGCGTCCCCGCGGACGCCCTGCGCGACGCGCGCCCCGAGCTCGCGGACGTCTGGGGCGACCGGGCGGCCCGGACGTGGGCGGACGCGGTCGCGGGCGGCGGCCTCGCGGCCCTCGAGGCGCGCGTCGCGGCCCTGCTCGGCGAGCGCGGCGGGCGCCCGCGGGAGGCCGCCGTGGTCGCCGGGCTCGCGGCGCGCGCCACGCCCGCCGCCGACATCGCCGACCGGCTCGGCGTCACCTCGCGCACCCTGCACCGCCGGTCGCTCGCGGCGTTCGGCTACGGGCCGCGGACGCTCGGGCGGGTGCTGCGCCTGCAGCGGGTCCTGCCGCTGCTCGACGCGGGGGTCCCGCTGGCGGACGTCGCGCAGCGCGCGGGCTACGCCGACCAGCCGCACCTGTCCCGCGAGGTGCGCGCGCTGACGGGCCGGTCGCCCGCGGCGCTCGCGGTCGGCCGCGCCGGTGCGGCGGCGCCGGGTCCCGTCGCCCGCGCCGACCGCGAGCCCGGCTGATCCGCACGAGCCCGCCCGGCACGGGCGCGGGGCTCGCGCGGATCGTGCGGGCTCACGGGCTCACGGGCTCACGGGCTCACGGCGGGCCGGCCGGCCGGCGCCGCGAGGTCAGCCCGCGTCGGCGAACAGGTCGACCGCCGTGCCGTCCGGGTCGTGCAGCACCGCGTACCGCTGGCCCCAGAACGCGTCCCACGGCGCGAGGTGCCCCGCGAAACCGGCGCCGACCATGCGCGCGTAGGTCGCGTCGACCTCGGCGGCGTCGGCGCACCGGAAGGCCAGCGCGGCCCGGTGCCCGCCCGTCGGCGGCGCCCACCCCGGGTCGAACGACCGGATCACGTCGACGGTGTCCCACGCGAGCCGGAGCCCGCCGGGCAGCGTGACCTCGACGTGCGGCTCGGCGTCGGCCGACGGCGGCAGGTCGAGCCCGAGGGCGCGGTAGAAGGCGAGGGTGCGGGGCAGGTCGCTCGCGACCAGCCCGATCATGTCCAGCCGGGGTGTCATGCGACGACCGTAGAGGCCGCGACGGGCGCGGGTCGTGGACGTTTCGGACACCCGGTCCCGTCCACGGTGGAGCGTTCCGCCCGACACGCCGGTGCGTGTCGGGCAGCACGCTCCACCCGCGAGGGCGCGCCCCCGGGCGTCAGGCGATCAGCAGCCGTCCGGCCCGCACGCCTCCGCGTCGGCCGCCCCGGCCACGGTCGGGATCGCCAGCGGCGGGTTCGCGTCGGCCCAGGCCTGGGAGAGCAGCTGGGCGAACACCTCGACCGGCTGCGCGCCCGACAGCCCGAGCCGCCGGTCGGCGACGAAGAACGGCACGCCCTGGATGCCCAGCGCGGCGGCCTCGGCCTCGTCGGCGCGCACCTCGCCCGCCCCGCCGTCGGTGGCCAGCGCGGCGCGCACGGCGTCGCCGTCCAGGCCGGCCTCCACCGCGATCTCCCCGAGGACGACCAGGTCGTCCACGACCCGCCCGTGCTCGAAGTGCGCGCTCATCAGCCGCTCGACGACCTCGGCCGCGGCGGCGTCCCCGCCGAGCGAGGCGGCCACGTGCACGAGCCGGTGCGCGTCGAACGTGTTGGCGGGCACCACGGTGTCGAAGTCGTACGCGAGGCCCACCGACGCGGCGACGGACGTCACCTGGTCGAACATCTGCCGCACCTGGTCGACGGGCAGGCCCTTGCGCTCGGCCAGCATCTGCGCCTCGGTCAGCCCGGGGTGCGCCGTCGACGGCTCGGCGTCCGGCTGCAGCTCGAACGAGCGCCACGTCACGCGGACGTGGTCGCGGTGCTCGAAGCCCTCGAGCGCGGCGGCGAACCGGCGCTTGCCGATGTAGCACCAGGGGCAGGCGATGTCGGACCAGATCTCGACGTGCAGGTCTCTCATGCGGTGAGGAGCACCTTTCCGGTGGTGGCCCGGCCCTCGAGCGCGCGGTGCGCCTCGGCGGCCTCGGCCAGGGGGTAGGTCGCGCCGACCCGGACGTCGAGGGTGTCGGCGGCGACGGCCGCGAACAGCTCGTCGGCCCGCCGGGTCAGCTCGTCCCGGGTGGCGGTGTAGTGGCCCAGCGTGGGCCGGGTGAGGAACAGGGACCCGGCGGCGTTGAGCCGCTGCGGGTCGAACGGCGGCACCGGGCCGGACGACGCGCCGAACAGCGCGAGCCCGCCCCGTGGCCGCAGCGACGCGAGCGACGCGTCGAACGTCGAGGCGCCCACGCCGTCGAACACCGTGTGCACGCCGCGGCCGCCGGTCAGGTCGCGCACCAGCGCGGGCAGCTCCGACGTCAGGTCGTCGAGCTCGGTGTACCGGATGACCTCGGCCGCGCCGGCGGCGCGGGACAGCGCCTCCTTCTCGGCGGTGCCGACGGTGGTGATGACCCGCGCTCCCCGGGCGGCGGCGAGCTGGGTGAGCAGCAGGCCGACGCCACCGGCGCCCGCGTGCACCAGCACGTCCTGGCCCTCGAGCACGGGGAAGGTCGACGTGACGAGGTAGTGCGCGGTCAGGCCCTGCAGGGGGAGCGCCGCGGCGACCTCGTCGGCGACGCCGTCCGGCACCCGCAGCGCGACCGCCTCGGGCACGACGACCAGCTCGGCGTAGGACGACGGCGCCGACGCCCACGCGACCAGGTCGCCGACCGCGAACTCCCGCACCTCGCGGCCCACCGCCTCGACGACGCCCGCACCCTCGGAGCCCGGCACGTGCGGGAACGGCATGGCGTACACGCCGCTGCGCCGGTAGGTGTCGATGAAGTTCACGCCCGCGGCGCTCAGTCGCACCAGGAGGTCGCGGGGGCCCGGCAGCGGGTCGGGGATCTCGTCGGGCTCGAGGACGTCGGGTCCACCCGGCTCGGTGGCGAGGATCGCGTGCATACGAGCAGCAACGACGTGCCCCGCCCGGGCATTCCGGCCGTGTCAGGGTCCGCGCCACGCCGCGATGAATCAGTGTGCACTCGGGTGTATGGTCATGCACATGTCCTTCTCCGTCGCCGTCGCGGGCGCCTCCGGGTACGCCGGCGGCGAGACCCTGCGGCTCCTGCTCGGCCACCCCGAGGCCGAGATCGGCGCGCTCACCGCCCACTCCAACGCCGGCACCCGGCTCGGCGCGCACCAGCCGCACCTGCGCGCGCTCGCGGACCGCGTGCTCACCCCGACCTCGGTGGACGAGCTCGCCGGCCACGACGTCGTGGTGCTGGCCCTGCCGCACGGCGCGTCCGGCGAGATCGCCGCGGCGCTCGCGGACCGCGGCGACGGCGCGCTGGTCGTGGACCTGGGCGCCGACCACCGGCTGACCGACCCCGACGCCTGGCGCCGGTTCTACGGCACCGAGCACGCCGGCACCTGGCCCTACGGCATGCCGGAGCTGCTGCACGCGGGGGAGACGACGCCGTCCGCCCAGCGCCGAGCCCTCGCGGACGCGCGTCGCATCGCCGTCCCCGGCTGCAACGTCACCGCCGTCACCCTGGCGCTCCAGCCGGGCGTCGCCGCGGGGGTCGTCGACCCGGCCGACCTGGTCGCCGTGCTGGCCGTCGGGTACTCCGGCGCGGGAAAGTCGCTCAAGACCCACCTGCTCGCGTCCGAGGCGCTCGGCTCCGCGCAGCCGTACGCGGTCGGCGGCACGCACCGGCACATCCCGGAGATCCAGCAGAACCTCGGCGTCGCCGGGGCCGCGACGGTCGGCCTGTCCTTCACGCCGGTGCTGGTCCCGATGTCCCGCGGCATCCTCGCCACGGTCACCGCCCCGCTGGCGCCCGGCGCGGACGCCGCCGCCGTGCGCGCCGCCTGGGAGGCCGCGTACGCCGCCGAGCCGTTCGTCGAGCTGCTGCCCGAGGGGGAGTGGCCGACCACCGGCGTCACCACCGGCGCGAACACCGCGCTCGTCCAGGTGACCGTCGACGAGGCCGCCGGCCGGGTCGTCGCCCTGTGCGCGCTGGACAACCTGGTCAAGGGCACCGCGGGCGCCGCGGTGCAGTCGCTGAACCTCGCGCTCGGCCTGCCCGAGCGCACCGGCCTCACCACCGAGGGAGTCGCCCCGTGACCGTCGCCATCGAGACCGCGGGCGTGACCGCGCCGGCCGGCTTCCGCGCCGCCGGGGTCACCGCCGGCCTCAAGCCGTCCGGGAAGCCGGACGTCGCCCTGGTCGTCAACGACGGCCCGCTGCAGGTCGCCGCGGGCGTGTTCACCTCCAACCGCGTCGTCGCCGCGCCCGTCGTCTGGTCCCGCCAGGCCGTGTCGGACGGCGTCGCCACCGCGGTCGTGCTCAACTCCGGCGGCGCCAACGCGTGCACCGGCCCCGAGGGCTTCCTCGACACCCACCGCACGGCCGAGCACGTCGCCGAGGTGCTGGGCGCCTCGGCCGGCGACGTGCTCGTGTGCTCGACCGGCCTGATCGGCGAGCGGCTGCCGATGGACCTGCTGCGCGGCGGCGTCGACGCGGCGGCGGCCGCCCTGAGCACGACCGGCGGCCCCGACGCGGCCACCGCCATCATGACCACCGACACCGTGAGCAAGACCGCCGCGGTCGCCGGCGACGGCTGGACGGTCGGCGGCATGGCCAAGGGCGCGGGCATGCTCGCCCCGGGCCTCGCCACGATGCTGGTCGTGCTCACCACAGACGCGGTCGTCACCGCCGAGCAGGCCGACGCGGCGCTGCGCGGCGCCACCCGGACCACGTTCGACCGGGTCGACTCCGACGGCTGCATGTCCACCAACGACACCGTGCTGCTGCTCGCCTCCGGCGCCAGCGGCGTGACCCCGGACCCCGAGGCGTTCGCCGCCGCGGTGACCGCCGCGTCGGCCGACCTCGCCCGGCAGCTCGTCGCGGACGCCGAGGGCGCCTCGCACGACATCGCCGTGACGGTCACCGGCGCCACCACCGAGGAGGCGGCCGTCGCGGTCGCGCGCGCGGTCACCCGGTCGAACCTGTTCAAGGCCGCCGTGTTCGGCAACGACCCGAACTGGGGCCGCGTGCTCGCCGCGGTCGGCACCGTCCCGGAGGACGTCGCCCCGTACGACGCGGCCCTCCTCGACGTGTCGATCAACGGCGTCCAGGTGTGCCGCGCCGGCGGGGTCGGCGAGCCGCGCGACCTGGTCGACCTTCCCGCCGCCCGCGAGGTGCGCGTCGACGTCGACCTGCACACCGGCGACGCCACCGCGACGATCTGGACCAACGACCTCACGCACGACTACGTCCACGAGAACAGCGCGTACTCCACATGAGCCTCGACGCCCCGCCCCCGCACGACGACGCGTTCGACACGCGGACCGACCTGCGCCCCGAGCAGAAGGCCGAGGTGCTGATCCAGGCGCTGCCCTGGCTGCAGCGGTTCGCCGGCGCGCTCGTCGTCGTCAAGTACGGCGGCAACGCGATGGTCGACGACGACCTCAAGCGCGCGTTCGCCGAGGACATGGTGTTCCTGCGCCAGGTCGGCCTGCGCCCCGTCGTGGTGCACGGCGGCGGCCCGCAGATCAACGCGATGCTCGACCGGCTCGGCATCGAGTCCGAGTTCCGCGGCGGCCTGCGCGTCACCACGCCGGAGGCGATGGACGTCGTCCGCATGGTGCTGACCGGCCAGGTGTCCCGCGAGCTCGTCGGCCTGCTCAACGCCCACGGCCCGTACGCGGTCGGCCTGTCCGGCGAGGACGGCGGCCTGCTGCAGGCGCGCCGGCGCACCGCCACGGTCGACGGGCGGCAGGTCGACGTCGGCCAGGTCGGCGACGTCGTCGAGGTGAACCCGGGCGCCGTGCTCGACCTGCTCGACGCGGGGCGCATCCCGGTGGTCTCGACCGTGGCGCCCGACATCGAGGACCCGACCCAGGTGCTCAACGTGAACGCGGACACGGCGGCCGCCGCGCTGGCCGTGGCGCTCGGCGCGCGCAAGCTCATCGTGCTCACCGACGTCGAGGGGCTGTACACGTCGTGGCCCGACCGGTCCTCGCTGGCGCGGCGGATCCGGGCCGGCGCGCTGGCCGACCTGCTGCCGTCCCTCGACTCCGGCATGCGCCCCAAGATGGAGGCGTGCTGGCGCGCCGTCACCGGCGGCGTCGGCCGCGCGCACGTCATCGACGGCCGCCAGGCCCACTCGATCCTGGTCGAGGTCTTCACGTCCGACGGCATCGGCACGATGGTGCTGCCCGACGACGAGCCCTCGCCCTCGCCGTTCACCGCCCCGATCCCGCAGGTGGTCCCGCACGTCCCCCACGTCCCCGAGGTGAGCTGAGTGACCGAGCAGCACCTGGAGCCGCAGGACCCCGCCGCGCTGGCCGGGGCCGACTCCGTGGCCCACTGGACCGAGCGCTACGGCCACGCGCTCATGGACACCTTCGGCGCGCCGCAGCGCGTGCTGGTCCGCGGCGAGGGCCCGTACGTGTGGGACGCGGACGGGTTCCGCTACCTCGACCTGCTCGGCGGCATCGCGGTCAACTCGCTGGGCCACGCGCACCCGACGCTGACCGCGGCGATCTCCGCGCAGCTCGGCACGCTCGGCCACATCTCGAACTTCTTCGCGAGCCCGACGCAGATCGCGCTGGCCGAGCGGCTGCTCGCCGTCGCCGACGCGCCCGAGGGCTCGCGGGTGTTCCTCACGAACTCGGGCACCGAGGCCAACGAGGCCGCGTTCAAGATGGCCCGCCGGAACAGCGAGGGCCCCGGCGGCGTGCGCCGGACGCGGGTGCTCGCGCTCGAGGGCGCGTTCCACGGCCGGTCGATGGGCGCGCTCGCGCTCACCTCCAAGGCCGCCTACCGCGAGCCGTTCGAGCCGCTGCCCGGCGGGGTCGAGTTCCTGCCGTTCGGCGACACCGCCGCGCTGGAGGCCGCGTTCGCCGACGGCGGGGGCGACACGGTGGCCGCGGTGTTCCTCGAGCCGATCCAGGGCGAGGCCGGCGTGCTGCCGCTGCCGGCCGGCTACCTGGCCCGCGCCCGCGAGCTGACCGAGGCGCACGGCGCGCTGCTGATCCTCGACGAGGTGCAGACCGGCATGGGCCGCACCGGCGCCTGGCTCGCGCACCAGCACCCGCACCTCGGCGGCGGCATCCGGCCCGACGTGGTCACCCTGGCCAAGGGCCTCGGCGGCGGCTTCCCGGTCGGCGCGGTCGTCGCGTACGGCGAGCGGGCGGCGACGCTGCTCGGCCGCGGCCAGCACGGCACGACCTTCGGCGGCAACCCGGTGGCCTCGGCCGCGGCCCTCGCGACGATCGGCGTCATCGAGCGCGACGGGCTGCTGCAGCACGTCACGGACCTGGGCGCGTGGTGGCGGTCGGAGATCGCCGCGCTCGGCCACCCGCTGGTCGCCGAGGTGCGCGGCGAGGGCCTGCTGATCGCGGTCCAGCTCGCTGCGCCGGTGGCGGCCGAGGTCGCGTCCCGGGCGCTGGCGGCCGGGTTCATCGTGAACCCGTGCACGCCGTCGACGATCCGGATGGCGCCGCCGTACGTGCTCACCCGCGAGCAGGCCGCGACGTTCACCGACTTCCTCGCGGCGCTGCCGCACGACCTGACGGGGGCCGCGGCGTGAGGCACTTCCTGCGCGACGACGACCTGTCGCCCGCCGAGCAGGCCGAGGTCCTCGAGCTCGGGCTCGCGCTCCGGGCCGACCGGTACGCCCGCCGCCCGCTCGACGGCCCGCGCGCGGTCGCGATCATCTTCGACAAGCCGACGCTGCGGACCCAGGTGTCGTTCACCACGGGCGTCGCCGAGCTCGGCGGCTACCCGCTGCTGGTCGACGGCAACCTGGCACGGATCGGCGTCCGGGAGTCGATCGCCGACACCGCGCGGGTGCTCGGGCCGCAGGTCGCCGCGGTCGTCTGGCGCACCCACGCGCAGGCCCGGATCGAGGAGATGGCCGCGCACGCCGGCGTCCCGGTGGTGAACGCGCTGACCGACGACTTCCACCCGTGCCAGATCCTCGCGGACCTGCTGACGATCGCCCAGCACCGGGGCGGCGTCCCGGCGCTGCGGGGGCTGACCCTCGCGTACACCGGCGACGGGTCGAACAACATGGCGCAGTCGTACCTGCTGGGCGGCGCGACGGCCGGGATGCACGTGCGGATCGCCACCCCGGCGGCGTACCTGCCGGCGTCGGACGTGGTCGAGGCCGCGGCCGCGATCGCCGACCGCACCGGCGGCTCCGTCGAGGTGACGGACGACCTCGCGAAGGCCGTCACCGGCGCGGACGCCGTCGCCACCGACACCTGGGTCTCGATGGGCCAGGAGGCCGAGGCGGCCGAGCGCGAGCGGCCGTTCGTGCCGTACCGGCTGGACGCCGCGACGCTCGCCCTCGCGGCTTCCGACGCGCTCGTCCTGCACTGCCTGCCCGCCTACCGCGGCAAGGAGATCACCGCCGAGGTGCTGGACGGGCCGCAGTCGGTGGTCTGGGACGAGGCGGAGAACCGGCTGCACGCGCAGAAGGCGCTGCTCGCCTGGCTCCTGGAGCAGGCGTGACCGCGGCGACCGGCCGGGCCGACGAGCCCGCCGCCACCACGGGCCGGGTCCCCTCGACCAAGGCCGCGCGGCACGCGCTGATCCGCGACCTGCTGTCCCGGCAGTCGGTGCACTCGCAGTCCGAGCTCGCCGACCTGCTGGCCCACCAGGGCGTCACCGTCACCCAGGCGACGCTGTCCCGGGACCTCGTCGAGCTGCGCGCGGTGAAGATCCGCACGCCCACCGGGTCGCTCGCGTACGCGGTGCCGGGGGAGGGTGGCGACCGGTCGCCGGCCCCCGTGGTCGACGCCGAGGCGCTGGCCGCCCGGCTCGCCCGGCTGTGCTCCGAGCTGCTCGTCACCGCCGAGGCGTCCGGCAGCCTCGTCGTCCTGCGGACCCCGCCCGGGGCCGCCCAGTTCCTCGCCTCCGCGATCGACCACTCGGTGCTCCCGGGCGTGCTCGGCACCATCGCGGGGGACGACACCGTCCTCGTCATCGCCCGCGAGGGCGCCGACGGCCCCGAGGGCACCGCGCTCGCCGCGCGGTTCCTCGAGCTCGCGACGACCGGCTGACCGCGCCGGCCCTCGCGCCTCCTGCTCCGCACGACTCACGACACCGAAAGAGAAGAACATGACTGAGCGCGTCGTCCTCGCCTACTCGGGCGGCCTGGACACCTCCGTGGGCATCGGCTGGATCGCCGAGGCGACCGGCGCCGAGGTGATCGCCGTGGCGGTCGACGTCGGCCAGGGCGGCGAGGACCTCGAGGTCATCCGCCAGCGCGCCCTCGACTGCGGCGCCGTCGAGGCGTACGTCGCCGACGCCCGCGACGAGTTCGCCGCCGAGTACTGCATGCCCGCGCTGCGGGCGAACGGCATGTACCTCGACCGGTACCCGCTGGTCTCGGCGCTGTCCCGCCCGGTCATCGTCAAGCACCTCGTGCGCGCGGCCCGCCAGTTCGGCGCCACCACCGTCGCGCACGGCTGCACCGGCAAGGGCAACGACCAGGTGCGGTTCGAGGTCGGCATCACCTCGCTGGCCCCCGACCTCAAGTGCCTCGCGCCGGTGCGCGACCTGGCGCTGACCCGCGACAAGGCGATCGAGTTCGCCGAGCGGAAGAAGCTGCCGATCGCGACCACCAAGCACAACCCGTTCTCGATCGACCAGAACGTGTGGGGCCGCGCCGTCGAGACCGGCTTCCTCGAGGACATCTGGAACGAGCCGACCAAGGACGTCTACACGTACACGGACGACCCGACGTTCCCGCCGGTCGCCGACGAGGTCGTCATCACGTTCGACCAGGGCGTCCCGGTCGCGCTGGACGGCGTGCCGGTCACCCCGCTGCAGGCGATCCAGGAGATGAACCGCCGCGCGGGCGCCCAGGGCGTCGGCCGGATCGACATCGTCGAGGACCGCCTGGTGGGCATCAAGTCCCGCGAGGTCTACGAGGCGCCGGGCGCCATCGCGCTGATCGCCGCGCACCAGGAGCTCGAGAACGTCACCGTCGAGCGCGAGCAGGCCCGGTTCAAGCGCCAGGTCGAGCAGCGCTGGACCGAGCTGGTCTACGACGGCCAGTGGTTCTCGCCGCTGAAGAAGTCGCTGGACACGTTCATCGACGACACCCAGCGCTACGTCTCCGGCGAGGTCCGCATGGTCCTGCACGGCGGCCGCGCGACGGTCACCGGCCGCCGCTCCGAGACGTCGCTGTACGACTTCAACCTCGCGACCTACGACTCGGGCGACACCTTCGACCAGTCGGCGGCCCGCGGGTTCATCGAGATCTACGGCCTGTCGTCCAAGCTCGCCGCCGCGCGCGACGTGAAGTTCGGCAACGCGGAGGACCTCGGCACGCAGGGCGGGATCGACGGTGCCTGAGCAGGCCGGCGCGCTCTGGGGCGGCCGGTTCGCCGGCGGCCCCGCCGACGCCCTGGCCGCCCTGTCGAAGTCGACGCACTTCGACTGGCGGCTGGCGCCGCAGGACATCGCGGGGTCGCAGGCGCACGCCCGCGTGCTGCACGCCGCGGGGCTGCTGGACGACGCGGGGCTCGCGGGCATGCTCGACGCCCTGGAGCGGCTGCGCGCCGACGTCGCGTCGGGGGCGTTCGTCGCCGCCGAGTCGGACGAGGACGTGCACGGCGCCCTGGAGCGGGGGCTGATCGAGCGCGCCGGGGCCGACCTCGGCGGGCGGCTGCGCGCCGGGCGGTCGCGGAACGACCAGATCGCGACGCTGGTGCGGATGTACCTGCGCAACGAGGCCCGGGCGATCGTGGGGCTGACCCTCGACGTGGTCGACGCGCTCGTCGCGCAGGCCGAGGCCGCGGGCGACGCGATCATGCCGGGCCGCACGCACCTGCAGCACGCGCAGCCCGTCCTGCTCGCGCACCACCTGCTGGCGCACGCGTGGCCGCTGCTGCGCGACGTCGAGCGGTACGCCGACTGGGACCGCCGCGCCGCGGTGTCGCCGTACGGCTCGGGCGCGCTGGCGGGGTCCTCGCTGGGGCTCGACCCGGCGGCCGTCGCGGCCGACCTCGGCTTCGACGGCCCGGTGGAGAACTCGATCGACGGCACCGCCGCGCGCGACGTCGTCGCCGAGTTCGCCTGGGTGTCCGCGATGCTCGGCGTCGACCTGTCCCGGCTGGCCGAGGAGATCATCCTCTGGTCGACCGTCGAGTTCGGGTTCGTCCGGCTGGACGACGCCTACTCGACCGGGTCGAGCATCATGCCGCAGAAGAAGAACCCGGACGTGGCCGAGCTCGCGCGCGGCAAGGCGGGGCGGCTGGTCGGCGACCTCACCGGGCTGCTCACCACGCTCAAGGGCCTGCCGCTCGCGTACAACCGCGACCTGCAGGAGGACAAGGAGCCGGTGTTCGACCAGGTCGACACCCTCACCGTCCTGCTGCCGGCGTTCGCGGGCATGGTCGCGACGCTGCGGTTCGACACGGAGCGGATGGCGTCGCTCGCGCCGCGGGGCTTCTCGCTCGCGACCGACATCGCCGAGTGGCTGGTCCGCGAGGGCGTGCCGTTCCGGGTCGCGCACGAGGTCGCGGGCGCGTGCGTCCGGGCCTGCGAGCAGCACCAGCCGCCGGTCGAGCTGGACGAGCTGACGGACGACGAGCTCGCCGCGATCCACCCGGCGCTCACGCCGGAGGTCCGGTCGGTGCTGAGCGTCGAGGGGTCGGTCGCGTCGCGGTCGGCGCACGGCGGGACGGCGCCGGTGCGGGTCGCGGAGCAGCTGGGCCGGGCGCGCGCCCGGGCCGCCGAGCTGCGCGCCGCGGTGGCGTGAGGTCTGGCACGATCGCCGCGTGGACCTGACGCGCGAGCAGGGGCACGAGGACGCCGCGGGCGCCCTCGTGCCCCTGCTGCTGTCCGCCCCGGCGCGGCTGGGCCGGGTCCGCGCGCTCGCGGTCGACGGGCCCGCGGGGTCCGGGAAGACCACGCTGGCCGGCTCCCTGGCGCGCCGGTGCACCGAGGCCGGGGTCCGCGCGCACGTGGTGCACATGGACGACCTGTACGCCGGCTGGTCCGGGCTCGACGGCGACCTGTGGCCGCGGCTCGCCGCCCAGGTGCTCGAGCCGCTGCGCCGCGGGCTGCCCGGGCGGTTCCAGCGGTACGACTGGCACGCCGGGCGGTTCGACGGCTGGGTCGACGTGCCGGTGCCGGACGTCCTGGTGCTCGAGGGCTGCGGGTCGGGCCGGCTCGCGGGCGCGCCCGACCTCTCGCTGCTCGTGTGGGTCGAGGCCGACGACGCGACCCGGCTGGCGCGCGGCCTTGAGCGCGACGGCGCCGACGCGCTGCCGCACTGGCGGACGTGGATGCGGGACGAGGCCGCGCACTACGCGCGCGAGGGCACCCGTGGACGCGCCGACGTGCGGGTCGACGCATGGGGCAGGATGGCCCGGTGAGCCAGGCGGTCGAGGGGAGCGGGGCGGACGACGCGCGCGCCGCGGCGGCCGCCGGCGTCCCCGTCCCCGCGTCGTCGCTGCCGGGCCCCGGGCCCGAGCTGCCCGGCGGCGTGCCGGGCGTCGTGCCCGCACGGACCTGGTTCGGCCGTCCGGTGCTCGCGGTCGCGCCCGACCTGCTCGGCGCCTGCGTCACCGTCCGGTCCGACGAGGGCGACGTGACGATCCGGATCACCGAGGTCGAGGCGTACGCGGGGGAGGTCGACCCGGGTTCGCACGCCTACCGCGGCCGGACCGCGCGCAACGCCGTGATGTTCGGCGAGCCCGGCCGGCTGTACGTGTACCGGCACCTCGGCCTGCACCACTGCGTCAACGTGGTGACCGGTCCCGCCGGCGCCGCCTCCGCGGTGCTGCTGCGGGCGGGCGAGGTCGTCGACGGCGTGGAGCTCGCCCGGGACCGGCGGCTGCGCTCCGGCGTCGTCGACTCGGACCGGCAGATCGCGCGGGGCCCCGCGCGGCTCGCGGTCGCGCTCGGGCTGGACCTGTCCGACTACGGCGCCGACCTGACGGAGCCCGGCG
This sequence comes from Cellulomonas sp., assembly GCF_035634735.1. Taxonomy (GTDB): domain Bacteria; phylum Actinomycetota; class Actinomycetes; order Actinomycetales; family Cellulomonadaceae; genus Cellulomonas. The sequence continues at coordinate 2,280 of NZ_DASQCJ010000035.1, read as the reverse complement.
GCCGGATCGTGGTGCACCGGGACCCCGACGCGGTCGTGGGCGCCTACTCCACCGGCCCGCGGGTGGGCGTCGCAGGCCCCGGCGGCGACGCGGCCCGGTACCCCTGGCGGTTCTGGCTCGCCGGCGAGCCCACCGTGTCCGCGTTCCGGCCCGCGTATCGCCGGCCGGCGTCGGGAAGCAGCCCGCAGCGCGGGACGACGCCGGCATGACCTCTTCCGCCGACGGTGCGGCCCCGCGGCCGCGCGATGCAAGGAGCACGACGTGACCCACCTCCTGGACGAGCTCGCCTGGCGCGGCCTCGTCGCCCAGACCACCGACCTCGACGCGCTGCGCGAGGCGTTCGACGCCGGCCCGGTGACGTTCTACGCCGGGTTCGACCCGACCGCGCCCTCGCTGCACCACGGGCACCTCGTGCAGCTGGTGCTCATGCGGCACCTGCAGCTCGCGGGGCACCACCCGCTCGCGCTCGTCGGCGGGGCCACCGGCCTCATCGGCGACCCGCGGATGTCGGGGGAGCGGGTGCTCAACACCAAGGACACCGTCGCCGAGTGGGTGCAGCGCCTGCAGACCCAGATCAGCCGGTTCCTCGACTTCGACGGAGACAACCCCGCGCGGATGGTGAACAACCTCGACTGGACCGGCGAGCTGACGGCCATCGACTTCCTGCGGGAGGTCGGCAAGCACTACCGGCTCGGCACGATGCTCGCGAAGGACACCGTCGCCCGGCGGCTCGCGTCCGACGAGGGCATCTCGTTCACCGAGTTCAGCTACCAGATCCTGCAGGGCATGGACTACCTGGAGCTGCACCGCCGGCACGGCTGCACGCTGCAGACCGGCGGCAACGACCAGTGGGGCAACCTGCTCTCGGGGGTCGAGCTGATCCGCAAGTCCGAGCACGCCGCGGTGCACGCGCTCACCACGCCGCTCATCACCAAGGCGGACGGCACCAAGTTCGGCAAGTCCGAGGGCGGGGCCATCTGGCTCGACCCCGAGATGATGAGCCCCTACGCCTTCTACCAGTTCTGGCTCAACCAGGACGACGCCGAGGTGATCGGCTACCTCAAGGTGTTCACGTTCCGCACCCGGGAGCAGATCGCGGAGCTCGAGGAGGCCGTGGCCTCGCGGCCGGCGGCGCGCGAGGCGCAGCGGGCGCTGGCCTACGACGTCACCTCCCTGGTGCACGGGGTGGACGCGACCGAGAAGGTCATAGCGGCGAGCCGCGCGCTGTTCGGCGGCGGGGACCTCGGCGAGCTCGACGCCGCGACCCTGTCGGCGGCGGTGGCGGAGCTGCCCGCGGCGGACGTCGCGGTCGGGGACCCGCTGGTCGACGTGCTGGCCGCCACCGGGCTGGTCGCGAGCAAGGGCGCGGCCCGGCGGGCCATCGCCGAGGGCGGGGCCAACGTCAACAACCGGAAGGTCACCGACGAGGCCGCGGTCGTCGAGGCCGGCGACCTGCTGCACGGGGAGTACCTGGTGCTGCGGCGCGGCAAGCGGACGCTCGCGGTGGCGCGGGTGGCGCAGGGCTGAGGTCCGCCCGCCGACGCGGGACGACGGGGAGGGGCGGTCCGCACCGGCGGGCCGCCCCTCCGTCGTCGGCGGCGTCCGCCGTCGGGTTGCACGTGGCGGAGGTGTGGGCGACGCTGGGTGCAGCGCGACGGGGTGGGACCGAGGTCCCGGCCCGGACGACAGGGGTCACCCTGGCCGCCCTGGAGCAAAAGCCCAGGTGGGACGGGGTGCGGGGAGCGCCCGCGGCGCCGGTTTGACGATGGTCGGACGGCGTGCGTAAGGTATCTCCTCGTCGCCCGGCAGGGAGGAACGGACACCGAGGGTCACCTCGATGGCTGGTCCCGCGGACGACGAACCCCCGGCACGGCCTCCAGGCGCTTCGGCGCCTCATCGGTCGCGCCGGACCGGGACTCCCGATCTGCTCCGCGAAATACGGCGGACAAAGCGGGTCGGAAAGCCTGGTAGAGTTTCGGAACGTCGGAATCGCCCGGTAAACGGGTGGTGAAGACAGGAAAGAAGCTCTGGTAGAGTTCAGGAACGTGAGAAACGCCGGAAGGCGCCGAAACGCGGGCCAGGAACTCTGGTAGATTGGAACCGAGCCTCCGGCCGGTCGCCCTGAGAAGGGTGGGCGGGGGATGCGCGTCTGTTCTTTGAGAACTCAACAGTGTGCCTAGTAGTTGATGCCAAGATGGTTCATCGGCTCGGGTGGCCGCCCCGTTCGGGGTTGGTTGTTCGGTGTCGGTGGGTCTTGGTTGATACGGAAGCCTCTCGACC
>NZ_DASQCJ010000034.1:0-14580 GCF_035634735.1 Cellulomonas sp. | reverse complement strand
GCTGTCCATCGCCTTCGCGGGCGAGGGCCAGCACCAGGACGCCGGCTGCAAGATGGTGCACGCCGCGCCGCACACCTCGTCGTCGATCGTGTCGAAGTCGGTGGCCCGCGGCGGCGGCCGGACCTCGTACCGCGGCCTGGTGCAGGTGCTGGAGGGCGCGAGCCACTCCGCCAGCAACGTCCTCTGCGACGCCCTGCTGGTCGACCAGATCTCGCGCTCGGACACCTACCCGTACGTCGACGTCCGCGAGGACGACGTGTCGATGGGCCACGAGGCGACGGTGTCCCGCGTCAGCGAGGACCAGCTGTTCTACCTGATGTCCCGCGGCATGACCGAGACCGAGGCCATGGCCATGATCGTGCGCGGGTTCGTCGAGCCCATCGCGCGCGAGCTCCCCATGGAGTACGCCCTCGAGCTGAACCGCCTGATCGAGCTGCAGATGGAAGGGGCCGTCGGCTGATGTCGACCACCACACCCGAGACCCCCGGTCTCTCCACCGACCACTCCCGCGCGACGGCCGACGAGGCGCACAGCCACGGCGTCGGCACCGTCCCCGAGTCGTCCCGCGCGGCCCGCGCCACCTCGTTCGAGGTCGCGGACTTCGCGGTGCCGAACGGGCGCGAGGAGGAGTGGCGGTTCTCGCCGGTCGACCGGCTCGCCCCGCTGTTCGCCCCGGAGACGGGCCGGCTCACGGGCCACGGCGTCCTCACCACGGTCGTGAACGCGCCCGAGGTCGAGGTCGAGATCGTGGACCGCGACGACGCCCGCCTGGGCCGCGCCGGCGAGCCCGGCGACCGTGCCGCGGCCGTCGCGTGGGCCTCGTTCCCGCGCGCCACGGTCGTGACGATCCCGGCCGAGGCCGTCGCGTCGACGGTGACCTCGGTGCGCGTCGAGGGCGTCGAGGGCCAGCTGGAGCCGACCGGCAGCCACCTGCTCGTGCACGCCAAGCCGATGTCGCAGGCGACGGTCGTCATCGACCACGTCGGGTCCGCGCTGCTCACCGAGACCGTCGAGGTCGTGGCGGAGGACGGCGCGCACCTGACCGTCGTCTCCGTGCAGGACTGGTCCGAGGGCGCCGTGCACAACGCGGCGCACCGGGTCCGGCTCGGCCGCGACGCGACCGTGAAGCACATCGTGGTCACGCTCGGCGGCGACGTCGTCCGGCTCACCCCGGACGCGGAGTTCGTCGGCGAGGGCGGCTCGGTCGAGATGCTCGGCGTGTACTTCGCCGACGCCGGCCAGCACCAGGAGCAGCGGCTGTTCGTCGACCACGCGGTCCCGAACTGCAAGTCCCGCGTCACCTACAAGGGCGCGCTGCAGGGCGAGGGCGCGCACACCGTGTGGGTCGGCGACGTGCTGATCCGCAAGGAGGCCGAGGGCACCGACACCTACGAGCTCAACCGCAACCTGGTCCTCACGGACGGGGCGCGCGCGGACTCGGTGCCGAACCTGGAGATCGAGACGGGCCTCATCGAGGGCGCGGGCCACGCCAGCGCCACCGGCCGGTTCGACGACGAGCAGCTGTTCTACCTGCGCTCGCGCGGCATCCCGGAGACGGACGCCCGCCGCCTGGTCGTGCGCGGCTTCTTCGCCGAGCTGATCCACCAGATCGGCGTGCCCGAGGTCGAGGAGCGGCTCATCGCCGCGATCGAGGCCGAGCTGGCGCAGTCGATGACGGAGTTCCAGGGCGCCGCGGCCGTCGCCGGCGGCGACCTCGCCTCCGACATCACGCCGGAGACCGACGCCGAGCGCGCGATCCTCGCCGAGCCCGCCTCCGTCGCCTCGGCGGACGAGCCGGCATGACCGCACAGCTCGCGTGCATGACGTCCGACGTCCCCGAGGCCGGCACGTTCCGTGTCGAGCTCGAGGGGCCGTCGGGCCCCGTCGAGGTCGCGGTCGTCCGCGACGAGGACGGCGCGCTGCACGCCATCAGCGACATCTGCTCGCACGGGGCGGTGTCGCTGTCCGACGGCGAGGTCGAGGGCTGCACCGTGGAGTGCTGGCTGCACGGGTCGCGGTTCGACCTGCGCACCGGCGAGCCGCTGGGCCCCCCGGCCGTCCGCCCCGTCCCCGTCTACCCCCTGACCGTCGACGGCGAGCGCGTGCTCGTCGACGTCGACGGCGCTGCCTGAGCTTTCCGAGGAGAACCCCATGCCCACCCTGGAGATCCGCGACCTGCACGTCAGCGTCGAGACGAAGGAGGGTCCGAAGCCGATCCTCCGCGGCGTCGACCTGACCATCAACAGCGGCGAGACGCACGCCATCATGGGCCCCAACGGCTCCGGCAAGTCCACGCTGGCCTACTCGCTCGCCGGGCACCCGAAGTACGAGATCACCTCCGGCACCGTCACGCTGGACGGCGAGGACCTCGTCGCCATGTCGGCCGACGAGCGCGCCCGCGCCGGCCTGTTCCTCGCCATGCAGTACCCGGTCGAGGTCCCCGGCGTCTCGGTGTCGAACTTCCTGCGCACCGCGAAGACCGCGATCGACGGCGAGGCGCCCGCGCTCCGCACGTGGATCAAGGACGTCGACGGCGCCATGGAGCGCCTGCGCATGGACTCCTCGTTCGCCGAGCGCTCGGTCAACGAGGGCTTCTCCGGCGGCGAGAAGAAGCGCCACGAGATCCTGCAGATGGAGCTCCTGAAGCCCCAGTTCGCGATCCTCGACGAGACCGACTCCGGCCTCGACGTCGACGCGCTGCGCATCGTCTCCGAGGGCGTGAACCGCGCCAAGGAGTCGACCGACGTGGGCGTCCTGCTCATCACGCACTACACGCGCATCCTCCGGTACATCCAGCCGGACTTCGTGCACGTGTTCGTCGACGGCCGGATCGCCGAGGAGGGCGGGCCCGAGCTCGCCGAGCGCCTCGAGAACGAGGGCTACGACCGGTTCCTGACCTCGGGCGCCTCCGCCTGACGGTCTGACCCGCGGCCCCGGGGCGGCGGCGCGACGACGCCGCGGCCCCGGGGCCCGCACACCCCGGAGGGCGACCGGGCACCACGCCACGACGCACGACGACGAGGACACCGAGATGACCGACACGCTGGACCGGGCCGCGCAGGACGGGCAGGGGCGGACGCTGGACGCCGCCGAGCTGGCCGCCGTGCGCGCGGACTTCCCCCTGCTGCAGCGGACCGTCCGCGACGGCCGGCCGCTGGTCTACCTGGACTCGGGCGCGACCTCGCAGAAGCCCGAGGTCGTCCTCGACGCCGAGCAGGACTTCTACACGCAGCGGAACGCCGCCGTGCACCGCGGCGCGCACCAGCTCGCCGAGGAGGCCACCGAGGCGTTCGAGACGGCCCGGCACGAGGTCGCCTCGTTCGTGGGCGTCGCCGACGACGAGCTGGTCTGGACGTCGAACGCCACCGCGGGCCTGAACCTCGTGGCGTACGCGATGTCCAACGCGACCCTGGGCCGCGGCGGCGAGGCCGCCCGCCGGTTCGCGCTGGCCCCCGGCGACGAGATCGTCGTGACCGAGGCCGAGCACCACGCGAACCTCGTGCCGTGGCAGGAGCTCGCGGCCCGCACCGGCGCCACGCTGCGCTGGCTGGGCGTGGCCGACGACGGCCGCATCCGGGTCGACGAGCTCGACACGGTCGTCACGGAGCGCACCAAGGTGCTCGCGTTCACGCACGCCTCCAACGTCACCGGGGCCGTCACGCCGGTCGCGCCGTTCGTGGCCCGGGCCCGCGAGGTCGGCGCGCTCACGGTGCTCGACGCGTGCCAGAGCGTGCCGCACCTGCCGGTCGACCTGGCCGCGCTCGGCGTCGACTTCGCCGCGTTCTCCGGGCACAAGATGCTCGGCCCGACCGGCGTGGGCGCGCTGTACGGCCGCCGCGAGCTGCTCGAGGCCATGCCGCCGGTGACCACCGGCGGGTCGATGGTCGAGGTCGTCACGATGGAGCAGACGACGTACGCGCCGCCGCCGCGCCGGTTCGAGGCCGGGACCCAGATGGTGTCCCAGGCCGTCGGCATGGGCGCCGCCGCGACGTACCTGGCCGAGCTCGGCATGGACGCGGTCGCCGCGCACGAGCGGCGCCTCGCCGGCCTACTGCTCGACGCCGTCGCCTCGGTGCCGGGCGTGCGGGTGATCGGACCCGCGGACAACGTGGACCGGCTCGCGACCGTGGCGTTCGTCGTCGACGGCGTGCACGCGCACGACGTGGGGCAGGTCCTCGACGACGCCGGCGTGGCCGTGCGGGTCGGGCACCACTGCGCGCAGCCGCTGCACCGCCGGTTCGGCGTGGCCGCGACCGCCCGCGCGTCCGCGGCCGTCTACACGACGGACGAGGAGATCGCGGTGTTCCGGGAAGCACTGGCGGGGGTCCGGACGTTCTTCGGACTGGACGAGGGCACTGCCTGATACTGGCAAGACCAGCAGACCGAGAGAGCGAGAGCCGCACCGCATGAGCACCGGCATGGAGCAGCTGTACCAGCAGCTGATCCTCGACCACGCCAAGCACCCCGCCCACCGCGGGGCGCAGGAGGCGTACGACGTCGAGGTCCACCACGTGAACCCCACCTGCGGGGACGAGGTGACGCTGCGCGTGCGCCTGGACGCCGACGCGTCGGGCGCGCCGGTCATCGGCGAGCTCACCTGGACGGGCCAGGGCTGCTCGATCTCGCAGGCCTCCGCGTCGGTGATGTCGCAGGCCGTCGCCGGCGGGTCCGTCGAGCACGCGCTCGCGCTGTCCGACGACTTCCGCGAGCTGATGGACTCCCGCGGCGTGCTGCCCGAGAAGTTCGAGGGCGACGGGCTGGCCGAGGAGATGGAGGACGCCGTCGCGTTCGTCGGCGTCGCCCGGTACCCCGCCCGCATCAAGTGCGCCCTGCTCGGCTGGGCGGCCATGAAGGACGCGGTGGCGCAGGCCGCCGCGACGACCACGAACCCCGAGGAGGGGCGATGAGCGACACCACGGTGTCCCCGGAGCAGGACGGCGCCGCGCCGGCGCCCGTGAACGCCGCCGACGTCGAGGAGGCGCTGCGCGACGTCATCGACCCCGAGCTCGGCGTCAACGTCGTCGACCTCGGCCTGGTCTACGGCATCGCCATCGAGCAGGGCCGCAACGTGGTCATCGACATGACGCTCACCTCGGCGGCGTGCCCGCTGACGGACGTCATCGAGGACCAGGCGGGCACGTCGCTCGAGGGCCTGGTCGACTCGGTGCGGATCAACTGGGTCTGGATGCCGCCGTGGGGCCCGGAGAAGATCACCGACGACGGCCGCGCCATGATGCGGGCGCTCGGCTTCAACATCTGAGCCCTGCGCGCGTGGCGCCCCGGACGCCGAGATAGGGCCTCCACGCCGAGGGAGGACCGTGGACGGTCCTACCTCGCGTGGGCGGACCTATCTCGGCGTCAGTGCGTCGGCGCGTCAGAGCGAGGCGGCCGCGAAGGTGTCGCAGGAGGCGACCGTGCCGTCGCGGTAGCCGGTCATGAACCAGCGCTGCCGCTGCTCGCTCGACCCGTGCGTCCAGGTGTCCGGGTTCACGCCGCCCGCGGACTGCTGCTGGATGTGGTCGTCGCCGACGGCCGCCGCCGCGGACAGCGCCTCGGCGAGCTGTGCGTCGGTGATCGGGTCGAGGAACGGGGTGCCCGTCGCCGGGTTCACCGTCGTCGCCGCGTCCCCGGCCCACAGGCCGGCGTAGCAGTCGGCCTGCAGCTCGACGCGCACGGAGTCGGAGTCGTCGCCGGTGCCGGACCGGTCGGCGCTGTCGAAGATCCCCGTGAGCTGCTGGATGTGGTGCCCGTACTCGTGCGCGACCACGTACTCCTCGGCGAGCGGCCCGCCCTGCGCGCCGTACTGCGAGGACAGCAGGTCGTAGAACGACAGGTCCAGGTAGATGGTGCGGTCCGGCGGGCAGTAGAACGGCCCCGTCGCCGCCGAGGCGCTGCCGCAGCCGGTCTCGGTGGCGTCCTGGAACGACACCACGGCGGGCTCGACGTCCGGGTCCTGGGCCAGCTCCGGCAGCGTCCGCTGCCAGTACTCGTCGAGCGCCTGCACCGTCGCCGACAGGCGGCACTCCCGCTCGGCGTTGGCCTGCTCGGCCGAGCACTCGCCGATCTGCGCGACCTGCTCCTGCGAGCCGGCGCCGGTCCCGCCGTCGCCGCCGGACAGCAGCTGCGCCGGGTTGCCGCCGAGCAGCGTCACGACCACCACGAGCACCAGCGTGCCGAGGCCGCCGCCCACCGCGATGCCCCGCCCGCGGCCGCCGCCGCTGCGGGACTGCACGCGACCGCCCTCGAACCGGCCGCCGTCCTGGAACGTCATGCCGGGGACGGTAGCCCGGGGGGCGGCGGTCCGCCCGGCGAGCGGGTCGTCAGGGCGTGGTGCTCGGCGCGGGCGTCGGCGCGTCCGCGGCCGCGACCGTGACCCGGAGGTCCGGCCGGGCGTCGGCGACCTCCCGGGCCGCGTCCAGGGCGCCGGGGTCGACGCGGAGCCACGCGGCGGTGCGGTTCACGCTGCCCGAGCGGACCGGCACGCCGGCGTGCGCCAGGTCCCCGAGCAGCGCGGCCGCGGGGCTGGACGCGGGCCGCGCCGTGATCGTCCGGCCGTCCGGGAGGGTGGCCGTGACGTCGGCGTCGGCCCAGTCGGCGACCGCGCCGCCCAGCCCCGTCACCAGGGCGGCGGCCTGCGCGGCGTCGGCCACGTCCGCCGCGACGGTCGTGCCCACGGCGGTCGAGGCGCTGCTGCCGGTGTCGACGGGGACCCCGTCCGGGCGGATCGTCAGGGACCCGCCCGCGACGAGCGCGGCCACGGCGTCGCGCCGGTCCAGCTGCTCCGCGGGGTCCCGGTCCGGGTCGAGGGTCAGCACCACGTCGGTGCCGTCGACGTCCTGCGCGAGCCTGACCTCCAGGTCGCCGCCCGCGTCGCGCATGAGCCCGGTGGCGCGCGCGACGACGGCGAGCGCGTCCTCGCGCGTCGCGCCCGGGTCCAGCCGCACGTCGGCGGCCGCGCTCCCGGTCCAGGGGAGCGGGTTCTGGCCGCTGCCCACCACCTCGGCGACGCCCGGGGCGTCCCGGAGCGCGGCCTCGGCCTGGTCGGCGAGGTCGCTCCCGCGGTTCACCGGCCCGCACGCGGCGACGGCGAGCAGGGTCAGGGCGGCGAGCGTGGCGAGGGCGGCCCGGGCTTCGCCGCGGGTCGTCGTCGTGGTGGTGCGCACGCGGGTCCTCCCGTCGGGGGCGCCGTGCGGTCGGCGCGCCCCGGGCACGCTAGCGGGTCCGTGGGTCAGTCGACGATGCCGCGCGCCGCCAGCGCCTCGCCCAGGTCCCGCGCCCGCCCGACCACCCGGAGCACCGCCGGGGTCAGCCACACCCGCGGGTCGCGCTCGGCGCCGCGGGCGCGGGCGGCGTCCCGGACCTCGTGCACCGTGCGGGCGATCTCCGGGACCGTGCGCAGCACCAGCGCGACCGCCAGGGCGACCAGGTCCGGCGGGACGCCGACCCGGCGCAGCGGGCGGGCGGCACCGGCGAGGGCGTCGAGCAGCCGGTCGGCGGGTGTGGTGGCGGTGACCACCGCGGCGCCGAGCACGAGCGTGAGCAGGTCGGCGACCACCTCGACGGCGGGCCCGGGTCCGCGGGCCCAGGCCTGGTACGCGCCGGCGAGCAGCGCCGTCACGAGCACCGGCAGCAGCCCCCGGAGCGTGGCGCGCGGGGGGAGCGCGGCGACGGCGGCGGCGGCGACCGCCAGCCCGAGCAGCCCCAGCGACGCCGGCACGCCCCGGGTCGCGACGACCGCGACGCCGAGCAGCGCCAGCGCCGCGAGCTTCGCCCCGACCGGGGCCCGGTCCAGCGGGGTGCGGGCGGTGCGGTGCGCGCCGAGCAGCGTCACGCGGGCTCGACCGCCATCAGCGCCCGGTAGGCGTCGAGCGCGGGACCGGGCGCGCCGTCGTGCACCACGCGGCCCCCGTCGACCACCAGGACCCGGTCGGCGCGCGCGGCGGCGTCGAGGTCGTGCGTCACCTGGACCACCTGCTGCGGGAGGTCGGCCAGCAGCCCGTCGACCACCCGGCGCCACCGGAGGTCGAGCAGGGTGGTGGGCTCGTCGCAGACCAGGACGGCCGGCTCGGTCGCGAGCACCGCGGCGAGCGCGAGCAGCTGCCGCTGACCGCCGGACAGCGCCCGGACGGGGAGGTCGGCGCGGGAGGCCAGGCCGACGCGGCCCAGCGCCTCCCGGGCCCGGGCGTCGCGCTCGCGGGCCGGGACGCCGAGCCGGCGCAGGGACAGCGCGACGTCCTCGACCGGGGTGGGCATCACGACCTGGGCGTCGGGGTCGGTGAACAGGAAGCCGACCCGGCGGCGCACCGCGGCCCCGTCCCGCGCGGTGTCCAGGCCGTCGACCCGGACCGCGCCCGCGGACGGCAGCGTCAGGCCGTTCAGCAGCCGGGCGAGCGTCGACTTCCCGGAGCCGTTCGCGCCGACGACGGCGACCCGGCGCTCGGCCAGCGTCGCGGTCACCGGGCCGAGCAGCGTCACGACGCGCTCGGACCCGCGGCGGGCCTCGCCCGGCGCGTACGCGGTGACGACCGCGTCGTCGAGCTCGATCACCGGCCGCGCAGCAGATCCGGGAAGGCGCGCAGCGCGGCCGCGGCGACCACGGCGGCGAGCGCGTTCTTGATCAGGTCGCCGGGCAGGAACACGGCACCGGCGGCGACGGCCTCGGACGCCGACAGGCCCAGCCGCCAGCCCATCACGGCGATGCCCAGCGGGTGGATCACCAGCAGCGAGCCCGCCGTCGCGGCGCCGAACAGCGCGGGTACCCGCCACCGGCCCGGCGCACGGCGGGCCAGCAGCCCGAGCCCGCCGGCGATCGCGGCGGCCGCGGGGAACGCGAGCAGGTAGCCGGCCGACGGCGAGGCCAGCACGCCCAGCCCGCCGACCGCGCCCGAGAGCACCGGGACGCCGGCCAGGCCGACGGCCACGTAGAGCAGCAGGGCGAGCGCGCCGCGGCGCGGGCCGAGCACGAGGCCGGTGAGCGCGACGCCGAAGGTCTGCAGCGTGATCGGGACCGCTCCGCCGGTCGGGATCGCGGGCAGCACGGCGCACACCGCGACGAAGGCGGCGAACGTGGCGACCAGCGCGACGTCGGTGGCGACCGAGGCGCGGGCCACGGGGGCCGGGGCGGTCGCGGGGGCGCCGGGCGCGCCGGACGCGGCGGGTGCGACGTGCGCGGCGGCGACGTCGGCCGCGGGGACGGCCTCGGGGCGGTGCTCGGACATCGGACCTCGCGGGGGTGCGGGCGGCTGGGGGAGCGGCGTGCGGCGCGGGGGCGCGGTCGCCGGACGCCACGCTAGTGCGGCGGGCCCCCGGGGGGTCGTGCGGGTGCGCCCAACGCTGCGGGCGCGCCCCTGTCGACTTCCGCACCCGTGCACCCCCGCTGACTTCGGCACTTCCGGGCCGAGTTCGGCGCCCCGAGCTGCCGAGCTCGGCACCGGACTGCCGAGCTCGGCGCCCGGGCGGACACCCGCGGAGGTGGGGGAGGCCACGGAATTCCCGTCGGGGTCGTGGCGCTGGGACTCGTAGGATGGGCGGCGTTTGTGCCGGCCCGCGACGACGGGGCGCGCGGCATCGACCCGCGAGCGTGCACGGCAAGAGGGAGCAGGGACAACCGAGTGATCACCGTTCAGGGCGTCGAGCTGCGCGTGGGTGCCCGCGTGCTGCTCTCCGAGGCGACCTTCCGCGTCGCGGCGGGCGACCGCATCGGCCTCGTCGGCCGCAACGGCGCCGGCAAGACCACGCTGACCAGGACGCTGGCGGGGGAGACCCAGCCGACCGGCGGGCAGATCAGCCGCAGCGGCGACATCGGCTACCTGCCGCAGGACCCCCGCTCGGGTGAGCTGTCCGACCTGGCGATGTCCCGGGTGCTCTCCGCGCGCGGCCTGGACCGGATCATCGCGCAGATGCGCGAGACCGAGGGCCTGATGGCGTCCACCGACGACGCGGTGCGCGAGGCCGCCATGGAGCGGTACCCGAAGCTCGAGGCGCGGTTCGTCGCGGGCGGCGGGTACGCCGCCGAGAGCGAGGCGCACCGGATCACCGCCAACCTCGGCCTGGACGACCGGGTGCTCGGCCAGCCGCTCAGCACCCTGTCCGGCGGCCAGCGCCGCCGGGTCGAGCTCGCGCGCATCCTGTTCTCCGGCAACGACACGCTGCTGCTCGACGAGCCGACCAACCACCTGGACGCCGACTCGATCGCCTGGCTGCGCGACTACCTCAAGACGTACCCGGGCGGCTTCGTGGTCATCAGCCACGACGTCGACCTGCTGCGCGCCACCGTGAACAAGGTGTTCCACCTGGACGCGAACCGCGGCGAGCTCGACCAGTACAACCTCGGCTGGGACGCCTACGTGCTGCAGCGCGAGACGGACGAGAAGCGCCGCCGCCGCGAGCGGGCGAACGCCGAGAAGAAGGCCGGCGCGCTGCTGGCCCAGGCGGACAAGATGCGCGCGAAGGCCACCAAGGCGGTCGCGGCGCAGAACATGGCCCGCCGCGCCGAGCGGATGCTGTCCGGCCTCGACGAGGTCCGCGCGTCCGACAAGGTCGCCAGGCTGCGGTTCCCCGAGCCCGCCGCGTGCGGGCGCACCCCGCTGACGGCGTCCGACCTGTCGAAGTCCTACGGCTCGCAGGAGGTGTTCGCCGGCGTCGACCTGGCGATCGACCGCGGCTCGCGCGTCGTCGTGCTCGGCCTCAACGGCGCGGGCAAGACCACGCTGCTGCGGATGCTCGCCGGGCTGCAGGAGTCGGACACCGGCGAGGTGAAGCCGGGCCACGGGCTCAAGCTCGGGTACTACGCGCAGGAGCACGAGACGCTCGACATGGACCGCACGGTCGTCGAGAACCTGCGCTCGTCGGCGCCCGACCTGACCGACACCCAGGTGCGGTCGGTGCTGGGCTCGTTCCTGTTCTCGGGCGACGACGCCGACAAGCCCGCCAAGGTGCTGTCCGGCGGCGAGAAGACCCGGCTGGCGCTCGCGGCGCTGGTCGTGTCGTCGGCGAACGTGCTGCTGCTCGACGAGCCCACCAACAACCTCGACCCGGCCAGCCGCGAGGAGATCCTGGCGGCGCTGCGCGGGTACACCGGCGCGGTCGTGCTGGTGAGCCACGACGAGGGGGCCGTCGAGGCGCTGAACCCGGAGCGGGTCGTGCTGCTGCCGGACGGCGACGAGGACCTGTGGAACCCGTCCTACCTGGACCTGGTGACCCTGGCCTGACGGGCCCGGGTCGTCAGCCGAGTTGCGAGTCGATCAGGGCGTCCTCGGCCTCCTCGTCCGAGGTGCGCCGGCGCCGCGACTGCTGCGCGGGTGCCGGGCGCGCCGGCCGCGGGGTGCCGTCGCCCCCGGCGCCGCCCGGGGCGTCGTCGCCCGCGGCCTCGGCGCCCTCCAGCAGCTCGCGCCGCGCCAGCCAGCCGAACGCCGCCAGCGACCCGACCGAGAACGTCCACCACTGGAACGCGTACGACAGGTGCGAGCCGGGGTCGGTGCTGGGCGCGGGGAGGCGGCCGAGCGCGGTCGCGGGGGCGGGGGTCTCCTCGACGAGCCCGCCGTAGCCGCCGTACGACTCCGCGGCCGAGCCGCCGGCCGCGAGCACCTGGCCGACGTTGATCGCCTGCACCTGCCCGGCCGGCGCGGACCGCGGGTCGGCGGGCTCGTCGGGGCGCAGGTGCACGGTGACGGCGACCTCGCCGGCCGGCGGCGCGGGCACGTCGAGCTCGCCGCTGGCGTCGTCGTCCCAGGCCACCCACCCGCGGTCGACGACCAGCGCCGACCCGTCCTCGAGCACCAGCGGGGTGACGACGTGGAACCCGGGCTGGCTGTTCACCGGGCGGTTGCGCAGCAGGACGGTCGCGTCGGCGTCGTAGGTGCCGGTCACGGTCGCCTGCCGCCACACGTCGCCCGGGTCGAGCGTCGCGCCGGGCTCCGGCAGCAGCGCGTCGAGCGGGACGGGGTCGGCGGAGTAGTTCTGCTCGACCAGCCGGATCGCGGCGTCCCGGGCGACGTGCCGGTGCCACTGCCAGCGGCCGAGGAACACGCACGCGACCGACACGGCCACCGCGAGCAGGACCAGCCCGACGGCGCGCCGGGCCGCGGGGTTGCCGCGCAGCAGCCTCATCGCGCCCCCGGGAGGCCGGGCAGCCCGCCGAGCCCGGGCAGCCCCGGCCGCTCGCCGAGCTCGATCCGGGGGAGGTCCGCGACCGGCACCGTGTCCTGGTGGAACGCGCGCACCCGCAGGTACTGCTCGAGGTGCTCCCGATGCTCGTCGCAGGCGAGCCACACCTTGCGGCGCTCGGGGGTGTGCAGCCGGGGGTTGTTCCAGAGCACGCCCCAGGACGCGTCGGCGCGGCAGCCGCGGGCGCTGCACACGAGGTCCTCGCCGACGGCGTCGGGGGTGGGCGCGGTCATCGGGGGCCTCCGGGGGTGTCGTCGTCCGGCCGGCCCTCGCCCGCCGGGGTGCCGTCGTCGCCGGGCGCGGGCCCCGCGGCCCCGCGGTCGTCCCGCGCGTCGCCCGCCCCCGGGGGAGCCGGCGCGACCGGCCGCGCGGTCGGCGCCGCGTCCAGCAGGTGCGGGACGTACCCGGGGGGAGCGTCGTCGCGACGCTCGCGGCCGGCGTTGGCGAACAGCACGGCGATGTACGGCAGGACCACGGCGCCGACGATCAGCACGAGGCTGACCCACAGCGGCACGCGGCTCCAGGTGAGCACGGCCAGCACGAAGCACACCACCCGGATCCCCATCTGGATCAGGTAGCGGCGGGCCCGGCGCGCCTGGTCGGCGCCCAGGGGCTCGGGGGCGCTGGTGATGCTCTGCGCCGGTTCGGGGTTCCGCCTGCTCACACCTGATCGTAGGCGCCGCCGGGCGTTCCTCTCTCCCGGCGGCGCCCCGGTCTCAGCCCGCTCACAGCCGGCGGGCGGCGTTCTGCAGGAACGCGTGCACCGCGGGCCGCAGGTCGTCGCCCCAGAGGGCGACGACGACCATGCCGGCCAGGACCAGCACGCCGAGCACGACCCAGCGGCGTCCGCGCGCGGGGCTCCTCATGACCGCTCCGTCCCCGCCCCTCGTCAGTAGGCCAGCCGCAGCCAGGGCGAGCCCTCGACCTTCAGCAGGTCGTCGACCGCCCCGTTGAACGCGGCGATGTCGCCGTCGACCGGGTTCCGGCTCGTGCCGGCGGTCCAGAACGCCCGCCCGACGACGAACGCCCGGCCGAACTCCTCCCAGCCGCGGTACGCCGGGCGCGCGAGCCCGACGGCCTCGCCCATGGCGTCCCAGGCGCGGTCGGGGGTCACCAGGCCCGCGTCGAGCAGCAGGCGGCTCAGGTGCACGACGCGCGCGGCGTCCCACGCGACGATGCTCGCCGGCAGCGGGTCCGGCAGCGCGGAGTGGCCGCCGACCGCGGCCGCGCCGGTCCAGCCGACGTACCACTGCTGGGCGCGCGCCGGGTCGAGCCCGCGGTCGGCGGCCTCCTGGCTGATGCGGGCCTGGTGCTCGCGCTGCAGCGCGCGGCCGTTGCGCGAGGCGAACACCTCGTCGACCCGCGGGGACACCAGCGCGTAGTAGCCGCGGTGGCCCTGGTGCAGCAGGAACGCGTACGCGCCGTCGACGTCGTCGGGGCCGTGGACGTCCCAGGCGCCCGCGAGCAGCTGCTGCGCCGTCGCCGGGTCGGCCTCCATGGTGGGCGCGTTCATCGGCAGGTGGCCCGCGGCGGCGTACACGGCGCCGAGCGCGAGCGCGCGGTCCTGCTCCGGGGTCAGCGCGGGCGCGCCCTCGAGCATCGTGAAGTCGGACGAGAACATCGCCTTGAGCTTGTCGAACAGACCCATCGGTGCGGCTCCTGGGTGGACGGGGCGCCGTGCGGCCACGGCGCGGGGAGCACCATCGCACGGGGCCGACGGGCGGCTGCGCAGCCGTTCCGAACGAACCCGAACGCGGGCGGCGACGCCCGGACCAGCGCCCCGGCCGCGTGGACGGGACTCCGCCGGCCGCCCCGGGGTGGCTAGCCTGGGGCGGTGCCCGATGTCGCCCCGCCGCCGGACCCGGCTCGCTGGGACGACCTCACCGGCCGCCTGCGTGCCCTGCGCGCCGCCGCCGGCTCCCCGTCCTACGCCGACCTCGTCCGGCGCGTCGACGCCGTCCGCGCCGCGCGCGGCGTGCCCGGGCCCGAGCGGCGTCCCGGCCGGGTGACGGTGTACGACGCGTTCCGGGACGGGCGGGCGCGGCTGGACGTCGAGCTGGTCGCCGACCTGGTGCGCGCGCTCGGCGGCACCGCGGACGACGCGGCCCGGTGGCGGGCGGCGCACGCGGCGGTGGCGACGGCGCTCGCGGCCCCGCGGGCCGGGGGGACCGGGGCAGGCGTCGGGCGGGACGGGGGAGCGGCGGGCGTCGGGCCGGACGGGGGAGCGGCGGGCGCCGGCCCGCTGCGCGCGCCCGACGACTGGGCCCCGGCGCCCGTGCTGCGCGGGCGGGACGCCGAGCTGGCGGAGCTGCTGGCCTGGGCCGCAGGTGCGGACGCCGGTGCGGGTGGGGACGCGGGCGCGGGTTCCGACGTCCCTGCGGGCGACCTGGCCGGTGCGGACGACGGCGGTGACGA